>DATKCP010000001.1:0-7816 GCA_035513115.1 Candidatus Limnocylindria bacterium
GTGCTCGATGATACGTGCGCGAACGATCACGCGGTGACGCGGACCCTCACGCAGGGTCGCGAGTGAGTACCATGCCCTCCTGATGGCGTCGCGCACGTATCGCGCCGAGGCGATCGTCCTGCGGACGGTCGATTTCGGAGAAGCAGATCGCATCCTCGTGCTCTTCAGCCGCCACTTCGGGAAGCTCCACGTCGTCGCCAAGGGCATCCGACGTGCGACGAGCCGCATGGCGGGGCACGCGGAGCCGCTGACACACGCCACCTATCAGCTCGCGCGGGGTCGCGATCTCGACGTGCTGACGGGCGCCGAGACGCGCGCGATCTATCCGATCATCCGCGACGATCTGCTGCGCATCGCCGCCGGCTGGTACGTCGCCGAGCTCACCGACCGCTTCACGCTCGAACGCGAGGCGTCGGCGCCGCTCTTCGATCTGCTCGAGACCGCCCTGCGGCACCTCGACGCGGGTCATGCGCCGGACCTGGTCTGCCGCTGGTTCGACCTCCACCTGCTCGATCGCGCCGGCTTCCGCCCCGAGCTCTATCAGTGCGTGTCGTGCCGCGAGCCCCTCCAGGAACGGCAGAACGCCTGGAGCGCGTCCGCGGGCGGTGCCGTCTGCGGGCCCTGCGCCGCCGGGGCCGGCGGTCAGATCGCTCTCACGGTGCGCGCTCTGAAATCGCTGCGTTATCTGCTGCAGAGCGACTTTGCGGGCGCCGCGCAGCTGCGCGTCGACGGACCGCTGGCGAGCGAGCTCGAGCACCACATGCGCTTCTTCGTGCAGCACGTCATCGACCGTGAGATCACCGCGGCGCGCCTGCTCGACGAGATCCGCGCGCTGCCTCCGCTTCCAAGCCCCGCGGCCTCGTGACTCACCACCGGGGGGCTGCGCCCCCCGAGGACCCCCCGCGGCGCGCTGCTGGCAGCGAGTCGGTGGCGGAGAAGCTCACCTCTCTCGCGAAGCGGCGCGGGTTCATATTCCCGTCGAGCGAGATCTACGGCGGCGCGGGCGCGACCTGGGACTACGGGCCGCTCGGGGTCGAGCTCAAGAACAACGTGAAGCGCGCGTGGTGGCGCGCCATGGTGCAGCTGCGCGAGGACGTCGTGGGCCTCGACGCGGCCATCCTCATGCACCCGAAAGTCTGGGAGGCGTCCGGGCACGTCGAGAACTTTATCGATCCGCTGGTGGAGTGCCGGAACTGCCGCAGGCGCTACCGCATCGACGAGCTGCCGAATGGCGAGCAGCTGATGGACGCCTGGCGGTCCAGCAAGATCGAGCTGGGCAGCGTCGGCTGTCCCGGCTGCGGGGAAAAGAAGCTCGCCGACCCGCGGCGCTTCAACCTGATGTTCAAGACGTTCGTCGGCCCGGCCGAGGACACGGCCGCGGTCGCGTGGCTGCGACCCGAGACGGCGCAGGGAATCTTCGTGAACTTCGAGAACGTGCAGCAGTCGACGCGGCGACGGCTGCCCTTCGGGATCGCGCAGATCGGCAAGTCGTTCCGCAACGAGATCACGCCCGGGAACTTCATCTTCCGCTCGCGCGAGTTCGAGCAGATGGAGATGCAGTACTTCTGCCGGCCCGACGACGCGCCGCGCTTCTTCGACGAGTGGCTGGCGCGGCGCCGTCAGTGGTACGCCGACCTCGGCATCGTCGACGACGTGCTGCGCTTCCGCGAGCATGCCGAGAACGAGCGCGCTCACTACGCGGCGAAAGCCGTCGACATCGAGTTCAAGTACCCGTTCGGCTGGAACGAGACGGAGGGTATCCACAACCGGACCGACTTCGATCTGCGCCGGCACAGCGAGTACTCCGGCAAGGACCTCCGCTACCACGACGACCTCAATGGAGAGCGATTCCTCCCGTATGTCGTGGAGACGGCGGTCGGTGCGGACCGCGCGACGTACGCGCTGCTCTGCGCCGCCTACGCCGAGGAGCCCGACAAGGAGGGCGTCCGCGTCGTGCTCCGGCTGCACCGCGCGATCGCGCCATACAAGGTCGCGGTGCTGCCGCTGTCGAAGAATGAGCGGCTCACGCCACTCGCCCGCGAGGTGTGGGCCGCCATCCGGCCTCACTTCATGAGCGCGTACGACGAGACGCAGGCCATCGGCCGCCGCTATCGGCGGCAGGACGAGATCGGGACGCCGCTGTGCGTCACGGTCGACTTCGACTCGATAGACGACCGCGCGGTCACGATCCGCGACCGCGACACCATGGCCCAGGTCCGCGTGCCGATCGCGGACCTCGTGCCAGCGCTGCAGGAGCGGCTCGGCGCCTAGCGCGGCCGCGGTCGCCGCGCTCCTGTACCTTGCCGCCCACGGCGCGCGCACGCCGTTCCTCGCGCTGCTCGGTCTGCGGCGCCTGCGGAATCTCGTGCTCGTCGTCGCGCCTTACGCGGTGACCGTACCGATCGCGCTCGCTCTCGGGGAGCGCCTTGATCCGGGGACGGCGGCGGGGCTCGTCGCGCTGGCCCTCGCGCCGGGCGCGCTTCTCGCGCCCGCGCTTCTGACCGCGGCGGGCGGGCGCCACGCGGATATGGCGGGCGCGCTCTCGCTCGGCACGGTCATCCTCTCATTCGTTCTCGTCGTGACCCGGCCCGGCGCGACCACTCTCGCGCTCGCCGCCGCGCAGGCCTTCGTGTTCGCGTCGCTCGCGGCGGGTGCGGTGCCGACCATCCGCGACCGGATCCTGCTGCCGCTGCGTCGAGTCGGTCATCTGGCCGCGCTGGCCGTGCTCGTTCTGGTGGTGGCCGCCCGGCCACCGATCGACGCGAGCACGGTGATGCTTGCGCTCGGCGCTCTGGCGCTCACGCTCGCAGTGGCTGGCGCGGTCGCGGTCGCGCTGCGGCGCGACGTGCCGTCCGGACTTGCCGCGGTCGGCACGCGCGACCCTGTCGTCGCGACCGTGCTCGCGTGGTCGACGGGCGGTCCCGACGCGGCGGCGGTGCCCCTGGTGAACGCCGCGATCCTCGGCATCGCCGCGGCGGCCATCCTCATCCGCCGGCGCTAGCCTGCCTCTAGCGTCGGGCCCTCGGCCTCCCCGCCGAGATCTCGGCCGGCAGCTCTTCGTCGCCCACCAGACGCGATGCGAAGCGCTGCGCGAGCAGCGTGAGCGCGGCGGTCAGGGCGCCGCTCGCGGACTGCCAGACCATCTGCTGCGCCTTGGGCGGCTGCTCCACCTCGGCGATCTCTTTCCGCAGCGTCTCGCGCAGCCGCTTGCGCGCCTTTCCCCTGAGCTTGTCGACGCGGCCGCCGAGCCTCGCGATGACCGCGTCGAGGTCGGTATCGGCACGACGCAGGCGCCGCTCTCGCGCACCGCGAACGATGCCGACGGCGCCGATCGCCAGGAGCGAGCCGAGCGTCCCGAACACCGCGAGCGGTTGGCGGCGGACGAGGTTGCGCGGATCGACATCCTCGCGGAGTCGGGTCCGCAGCTCGCTCAGATCGACGTCCAGGCTCGCGCGGAGGTCCGCTAGCTCGCGCTCCGTCCGAGCAGACGGGCTTTCGCCCAACGCATCGTCTCCTTCAGCGAATTCACCGTGCGCGTCGGTCCCCGAAGCTCGAGTTTCTTGTAGCCGATCCAGCCGGTGAGCGCCGCCAGCAGCAGGAAGAGGACCAGGACGATGAGCGCGGCGACGGGGAAGGGCAGCCAGATCGCGATCACCGCGATGATCGTCACCGTCAGCGCGACGAGCGTGCAGAGCACGAACGCCAGCGCCACGCCGAACCACATTGCCGCGCGGAGATTCGCCCGCACGATCTCGGCGATCTCCTGCCGGGGCAACTCGAGCTGTTTGCGGATGTACAGCCGCACGTTGTCGCGGACGCGGCCGAGGAGCGTGCGGTAACCGGGTCGTTCGTACAAGGACGGCGAATGTAGCGCAGGCCCACGCACGGCGGACCAGCGGAGCACGAAATCTGCCAATATCAGCCGGTCCGAAGGGGAGGTGCACGGTGCCCGCACGCCGGAGCGCGACGAAGAGGAAGACGACCGCGAAAGCGAGGAAGTGGGTGTACCTCTTCGTCGACGGCAAGGCCGAGGGCGGCGCGAAGATGCGCTCCCTGCTGGGCGGCAAGGGCGCGGGCATCGCCGAGATGACGAACGCGGGCCTCCCGGTCCCACCCGGCTTCACCATCACGACCGAGGCGTGCAACGCCTACTTCGCGTCGGACAAGAGGCTCCCCTCGGGGCTCTGGGACCAGGTCGAAAGGGCGCTCGCGCGCGTGGAGAAGTCCACCGGAAAGAAGCTTGGCGACGCGAAGAACCCACTCCTCGTCTCGGTGCGCTCGGGTGCCGCGATGTCGATGCCGGGCATGATGGACACGGTGCTCAACCTCGGCCTGAACGACGAGACGCGTGCCGCGCTGGAAAAGCTCACCAAGAACCCGCGTTTTGCCTGGGACGCGTACCGCCGGTTCATATCGATGTTCGGCCGCATCGTGCAGGACATCCCGGCGGAGAAGTTCGACCACGCGCTCGAGGCGAAGAAGAGATCGACTGGCGCGAAGCTTGACACCGACCTCACGCCGAAGGCGCTGCAGGAGCTCGTCACCGAGTTCAAGGAGATCGTGCGCCGGGAGACGAAGAAGCCCTTCCCGACGGAGCCGCTGGACCAGCTGCGGCTCGCGATCGAGGCGGTGTTCGGCTCGTGGTTCGGTCGCCGCGCGGTGGATTACCGGACCGCGTTCAAGATCGCGCACGACCTCGGCACCGCGGTGAACGTCCAGTCGATGGTGTACGGCAACATGGGAGACGACTCGGGAACCGGAGTCGCGTTCACGCGCGATCCGAGCACCGGCGCGAAGGAGCTCTACGGCGAATACCTCGTGAACGCGCAGGGGGAGGACGTCGTCGCCGGGATCCGCACGCCGTCGAAGATCGCGCAGATGAAGCAGGAGATGCCGAGGGTCTTCGCCCAGTTCGAGAAGATCGCGCAGCGTCTCGAGAAGCACTACCGGGACGCGCAGGACCTGGAGTTCACGATCGAGCGCGGCAAGCTGTTCATGCTCCAGACGCGCGGCGCAAAGCGGACGGCGCGGGCCGCGGTGAAGATCGCGACCGACATGGTGCGCGAGAAGCTCATCAACAGGGACGAGGCGCTGCAGCGTGTCGAGCCACTGCACGTCGAGCAGCTCCTCCTGCCGCGATTCGACGAAGCCGAGGTCGAGAAGGCGCGAACGGCCGGTCGCTTCCTGGCGAAGGGACTCAACGCGTCACCCGGAGCGGCGACCGGCCGCGCCGTGTTCGACGCCGACCGTGCCGTCGAGCTCAAGGGTTCGAAGCAGCTCGTCGTGCTCGTGCGGCCCGAGACGAGTCCGGACGACTTCCACGGCATGATCGCGGCGACGGGCATCCTGACCGCGCGCGGTGGATCGACCAGTCACGCCGCGGTCGTGGCGCGGGGGCTGGGGCTCCCGTGCGTCGCCGGCGTCACGGCGCTCGACATCGACCTCGCGAAGCGCCAGATGCGCGTGGGCGGCAAGGTCGTGCGCGAAGGCGACGCGATCTCGATCGATGGCACGACGGGCGAGGTCTTCCTCGGCGAGCTCCCCACGATCCAGCCGAACTTCCGCGAGGAGAAGGAGCTCATCGAGCTGCTCGCGTGGGCCGACCAGCGCCGCACGCTCGGCGTCTGGGTGAACGCGGACACGCCGGAGGAGTGCCGTCTTGCGCGCGAGCTCGGCGCGGAGGGCGTCGGCTTGGCGCGCACCGAGCACATGTTCCGGCAGGCCGAGCGCCTGCCGATCGTGCAGGACATGATCATGGCCGACGACCTCGAGGGACGAAAGAGCGCGCTCGCGAAGCTCCTCCCGTTCCAGCAGGGCGACTTCTTCGAGATGTACAAGGCGATGGACGGCCTGTCCGTCGTCATCCGTCTCATCGACCCACCGCTGCACGAGTTCCTCCGCGAGTACGCGGACGTCGACGTCGACATCGCCGTCATGCGCGCGACCGGCAAGGATGGGCCGGAGCTCGAGCGCAAGGAGAAGATCGAGCGGCGCCTGCAACAGCTCCACGAGGACAACCCGATGCTCGGCCTGCGGGGCTGCCGTCTCCTGCTCGTCTACCCCGAGATCCTCGAGATGCAGATCCGCGCGATCCTCGGCGCCGCGATCGACGCGTCCGAAAAAGGGATCAAGGCGAAGCCGGAGATCATGATGCCGCTCGTCGGCGTCATGGGAGAGCTGGACCGGCTCCAGGAGCAGGTCGTCGCCGTCGCGGAGGCCGTCTTCAAGGAGCGCGGCAAGAAGGTGCCGTACAAGTTCGGGACGATGATCGAGATCCCGCGCGCGTGCCTCATCGCCGACGAGATCGCGAGGAAGGCCGAGTTTTTCTCCTTCGGGACGAACGACCTGACGCAGACGATCCTCGGCATCTCGCGCGACGACGCGCAGAAGTCGTTCCTGGGGAAGTACGTCGAGCAGAGGATCATCCCGGCCGACCCGTTCCAGGTGCTCGACCGTGACGGGGTCGGCGCGATGATGCGCATCGCCATCGAGCGCGGCCGCAAGACGCGGCCGGACCTCAAGATCGGCATCTGCGGTGAGCACGGGGGTGACCCGTCGTCGATCGAGTTCTGCCACGAGGTGGGCCTCAACTACGTGTCGCCGTCGACGTATCGCGTGCCCGTCGCACGCCTCGCGGCCGCGCAGGCCGCCATCGCCGGAGCAGTGGTGAGGGACCGCTAGCGATGCCCCGCCGGTCCTCCGTCGAGCCGCTCGGAAAGATCTCGGAGCGCGGGGACAACGACGACGCTCGCGCGTATCCGGACCCGCGGCGCGAGACGCGCCTCATCGAACGTCACGTCAAGCTGGGCGGGCGGGATGTGCTCGAGGTGGGCTGCGGGAACGGACGGCTCACCCTCGAGTACGCCGCGCACGCGCGACGCGTCGTCGCGATCGAGCCGAATGCGCAGATGATCCGCGAGGCGCGCGCGCGAGCGCGATCTCGCGAGATCAAGAACGTGCGCTTCCTCACGCGACCTGCCCAGACGGGCATCCGCGGCGGACCATTCGACGTCGTCCTCTTCTCCTGGTCGCTCTGCTGAATAGCGCCTGAGGGCATGGTCGATGCCCTCCGGAGCGCGTGGCGCGTGCTACGGCGGGGCGGATACGTCGTGGACATGCTGCCCGCGGCGGACTACGCGCCACGGCTTGCCGTCGCGTCGGACCGCCGTCGCACCGAGCTCGGCGAGATATCGCGTACCCCGGACGAGGGCGTCGTCGCGGCCCATCGTGCGCGGCGCTGGGCGAGCGACGAGGGCAACTTCTCGCACGTGATCTCGACGCACGGCACTCATCGCGCGCGTTACGGCGGGCTCGCGGATCTGCGCTGGGTGCTGCGCCAGAACGAGAACTGGCGGATCGATCCACCCTTGCGACGGAGGCTGAGCGCGGTATGGGCGCGGCGACCGGAGGGCGCGCAGATCGAGATCCGTCAGGCCTTCTCGCTGGCCTTCCTGCGAAAGCGCGCGTAACGCCCGCTAGTCTTAGCGCCGAGATGGCCACCAAAGTTGTGCGCGCCGCGAAACTGTCACGCGATCGCAGCGTTGCGTCGCTGCGCATCCGCGAGCGCACCGAGGAGCTGGAAGGCACGACACTCGCCCCGTACGCCACGAAGAGCGCCGACGGCGCGCGTGACAGGGCGGAAGCGCCTTCTCCGACGCGGACCGCATTTGCCGTCGACCGCGATCGCATCATCCACAGCAAGGCATTCCGGCGCACGAAACACAAGACGCAGGTCTTCCTCGCGCCGGTCGGCGATCACTACCGCACGCGGCTCACGCACATCCTCGAGGTGAACCAGATCGGCCGCGCGATCGCG
>DATKCP010000002.1:0-4886 GCA_035513115.1 Candidatus Limnocylindria bacterium
CTCACAGCTCCAGCAAGGAGCGGGCACGCAATGGGACGCGGAATACGCCCGACTATTCCTCGAGCTCGTCGACGGCGGCATCGGCGAGCGCGTTGCCGGTATGCAGGCGAAACTCCCGATGCTCGATATCCAAGCGACTGCTGCGGACTGATGCCTCCGCCGCCACGATCGAAGACCAAGGAGGCGCTCGCTCGCGCCGATGTATCTATAGGTGGGGGACACCGGCTTCCGCGCGTTGAGCCCACGACCGCGCTGCTTGTCCAGGCCCTCCCCGGTGGGTGGGGCTACATGGGTTCAGCAGGCTTCACTCGGACACCACCACCGTCCGGTACGGTCTGCCGCCTGAAGGCTGCCGCGGATTTTACGATCATTGCGGCGTCGGGAAAGGTTCGCGACCTGGTCGGTTGGTCGCCAAAGGACCTCGTCGGCCGCAGTCTGTACGAGTTCGTGCATCCGTCGGACTTGAGCGAGATGCGACGATCCCACCAGGAGTGGCTGGCTTCGCCGCTGCGCGCGATCAAGCAATACCGGATCCGTCACAAGGCTGGCGGTTACGTGTGGATCGAGTCAGATCGCCGCGGGTCCCTCGATAGCTCAGGCGCGCTGATGGGCGCGGAGGCCGAATGGAGCCGGTTGGACTCGATTCCCGAGATCGATCGACTCCTGAGTGCAATCGATCATTTGGACCTGAGCCTTCGCTATCAGCCCGTCGTCGACGCACAAACGGGTCAGCTGGTGCAGCTCGAGGCACTGGTTCGCTGGGAGCGCGACGGCGTCACCGTTCCGCCGAGTGAGTTCATTCCACTCGCCGAACAAACCGGTGTGATCAGGCTGATCACGACATACGTGCTGACGAAGGCGCTTGAGGATCACAGTCGCCTCGTGGCCGAGGGCATTGACGTCCCCATCGCCGTCAACATTTCCGTGCGAGATCTCGGCGACCCGCTCTTTGCGGTCGAAGTGCTCGGGAAGCTCTCAATGGCCCGCAGCAAGCCATCGGCCCTCGTGCTGGAGATAACGGAATCGGCCGTCGCGGATACTGATGAGTACGTCCTCACCCGCGTCGAGCAGCTCGCCGCGGCCGGGCTGGTCATCGCCCTCGATGACTTCGGCGCGGGCCGCTCCACGATCGCGCGGCTCGCGACGTTGCCCATCCGCGAACTCAAGTTCGATAGGAGCCTTACGGCCAGGCCCGGGGAGAACAGTGAGCTGTTCCGCATCTTCACGGCCCTTGCCGAGGATCGGGGAATCCGTCTTGTTGCCGAAGGCATCGAGACCGAGGCGCAACTCGGCATCCTGCGCGCGCTGGGGATACGTTGGATGCAGGGATTCTTCTTTGCCCGTCCGATGCCGATCGACGCCCTGGCGTCGTGGATGTCGTCGCAGCCGATGGTGCTGCCCATTGGACCGGACGCGCATTAGCAGCGCGCCGCGGCCCCTCCTGCCCGAGCCCGTCTTGACGGCGTGGCTGGGGTAGTCTGGACCCATGGCAGAAGAGACGAGCATCATCTTCGCGAAGGACGACTCGATCATCGTCGAAGAGCCGCTCGCGAGCGTCGCCGCGAAGCTTGCGGCAGGCGGTTACGTGAGATTCGAGCGAGCGGGCGAAGTGGTGATGGTCAACGCCGCCGCGGTCCGCTACCTGCGGACGCTCCGACAGGCCCAGGGCGGTCGTTAGACCCGAGAGCGGCATTCCCCGTACACTGGACCATCGCGCGCATCGATCCGCTCACCTCAGGAGGGCATTCGACAGATTGGCTGTGCACATTCGCTTGCGCCGCGTCGGCAAGACCAAGGCGCCGAGCTATCGCGTCGTGATCGCGGACTCACGCTCCCCGCGTAACGGGAAGTTCATCGAGTCCATCGGCCACTACGACCCGCTGCGCGAGTCGGACAACCTGGTGATAGACCCCGAGCGCGCCCGTCACTGGATCAAGAACGGCGCGCGGCCGACGGCGACGGCCCGCTCGCTCCTGGTGCGGAGCGGCCTGACCGACAGCGAGGTACCGCCGACCGTCCGGTGAGCGGCCCCGCGGCGTCCGAGGCGTCAAGCATGCGAACGATGCTCGAGCACGTCGCCAAACAGCTGGTCGAGGATCCGGACGCGGTCGTCGTCACCGAAGAGCTCGACGGCGACTTCATCAAGCTCCACCTTCAGGTCGGCGAAGCCGACATCGGCAAGGTCATCGGCCGCGGCGGTCGCATCGCCAAGGCCATCCGCGCACTGCTGAAGGTGATGGCGACGCGCGATGGGACCAAGGTCAACCTCGAGATCGACTAGCGACGACGACGCTCTCGTCGTCGGTCTCATCCTCGGTCCGCACGGCGTTCGCGGCGAGGTCCGCATCGATCCCCGAACGGACGTGGCGGACCGCTTCCGAGTGGGAGCCGTCCTCGAGTGCGACGACATCGGTCCGCTGACCGTCGCGAGCGTGCGCGGCGAGGTCGCGAGGCCGATCGTCCTCTTCGACGGATACGACTCGCGCGCGGCCGCGGAGGCGCTCCGCCGGAGATTCCTGCGTGTCGCGCGCACCGAATCACGCCGCGCGACGGCGGGCGCGTATCTCTGGGCCGACATCCTCGGCGCTCAGGTCGAAACACCAGAGGGCACGAGCATCGGCACCGTTCGCGACCTGCTGCGCGCCGGGGAGAACGACGTTCTCGTGATCGCCGATGAGTCAGGGCGGGAGCGTCTCCTCCCGATGCTGGAGTCGGTCGTGAAGGTCGTGGACGTCGACGCCGGGCGCATCGTCGCGGTCCCGCAGGAGGAAGCCGGGTGACCCCGCCGCTGCGCATCGACGTGCTCACGCTCTTCCCGCGGATGTTCGACAGCCCGTTCGCCGAGAGCATCGTGGCCCGCGCGCGGCTGGCGGGCCGCCTGGCGCTCGAGATCCACGACATCCGCTCGCACGCGACCGACAAGCACCATGTCGCCGACGACACGCCCTACGGCGGCGGGGCGGGCATGGTCCTCAAGCCGGAGCCGCTGACGCGTGCGATCAGAGTCGCGCGCGGGAGCGACGGGCACGTCGTGCTGCTCTCCGCGCAGGGACGGCTCTTCGATCAGGCCGCCGCGCGGCGTCTCGCGTCGGCGGGACACCTGATCCTCGTGTGCGGTCATTACGAGGGCGTCGACGAACGGGTCATCGAAGCCGATGTCGATGAGGAGCTCTCCATCGGCGACTACGTCCTCACCGGTGGCGAGCTCGCGGCGATGGTCGTGATCGACGCGGTCACGCGCCTCGTTCCGGAGGTGATCGACGCCGAGTCCCTCGCGCATGAGTCGCACACCGATGGACTGCTCGAGGGGCCTCAGTACACGCGTCCTCCGGAGTTCGAGGGCCGCCGCGTCCCGCCGGTGCTCGTTTCCGGCGATCACGGCGCGATCGCGAAGTGGCGCCGGGCGGAGTCGATCCGCCGCACCGCCGAGCGGCGACCGGACCTTCTCGCGGGCGCCAAGCTCACGCCCGCGGAGCGCGTCCGCCTCCCGCGCGTGCCCGCTCCACGGGTCAGCGTCAGCGACGCCGACCTCGCCGAGGCGTACCGCTCGGGTGTTGGCTCGTACCGCATCGCCGCGCGGTTCGGGATCTCACCGGCGACCGTGCGCGTTCGTCTTCGCGCCGCGGGCGTGCGTCTGCGCGCGGCACGCGCCGTCCAGCGGGGTCCGAGCGTGACCGAGGTCGCCCGCATGCGGGCGACCGGCCTGACGGTGCGGCAGCTCGCGGCGCACTTTGGGGTGTCGCACGTCACGATCCTCGACCGCCTGAAGAAGGCCAAACGCTAGTTACTGTTAGACTCGGACCACTCCGTGACTGCCATCACCATGCCTATGAACGACGTCTTGAAGACGCTTGCCTCCGAACAGCAGAAGGCCGAGGTCCCCGAGGTCCGGCCCGGTGACACCGTGGCCGTGAGCGTGCGCGTCGTCGAGGGGAACCGCGAACGCCTTCAGAAGTTCGAAGGAACCGTGCTCCGCGTTCGCAACGGCGGGCTCGACCAGCAGATCACCGTCCGCAGGCTCGCCAGCGGCGTTGGCGTCGAGCGGACGTTCCTGGTCCACTCCCCACGCGTCGAGAAGATCGAGATGCTGCGCCACGGACACGCGCGGCGCGCGGCCCTCTACTTCCTGCGCGATCGTGTCGGCAAGGCCGCGACGGTTCGGGAGAAGCGTCGCTAAGCGCTCCCCGAGGTTAGCCTAGGAGCGTGCCCACGCTCCGCTTCGAGAAAGAGCTCTGGTCCCGAGGTCTATTGCGTGTGGTCGGCGTCGACGAGGTCGGGATGGCCGCGCTCGCCGGGCCGGTCGTCGCGGCGGCATGCCTCGTCACACCCGACACCAAGCTCATCCGGCGCGTGAAGGACTCGAAGCTGCTGACGCGCGCCGAGCGCGAGGACCTTTTCGAGCTCATTCGCGCGCGGGTGGTGCGCGTTGGGATCGGTGCGGCGTCCGTCGCGGAGATCCACCGCCTCAACATCTACCACGCGAGCCACGTCGCGATGACGCGCGCGCTGAGGCAGATCGGCGATTACGACTGGGTGCTCGTCGACGGCCGGCGCATCCTCGACCCCGCGTTCGCGCCGGGCGGGCACAGCGAGATCGTGAAGGGCGACACGAAGAGCTTCGCGATCGCCGCCGCGTCGATCATCGCGAAGGTCACGCGCGACCGCCTCATGGCCAGCCTCGCCCGTAAGTACCCCGGTTACGGGTGGGAGCACAACTGCGGCTACCCGACGATCGACCATCGCGCCGCCCTCCGCGCGCGCGGTGTGACGCCGCTCCATCGGCACGATTTCGGGACGGTGAAGCTGCTGCGCGCGGTGGAGAACCAGCTGGAGCTCGCCCTCGCCAACGCGACGTAAGTGACATTCGCGGGCGCACCGCGTCGGAT
>DATKCP010000003.1:0-4048 GCA_035513115.1 Candidatus Limnocylindria bacterium
TGCGTCGCCATCACCTTGAGCGCCGGCGGGTAGATCCCGGCGACGCAGAAGCCGGTGAGGAACCGCAGCGGGATCGCGAGCGCGACGCTGTCGCTCGCCGCGACGAGCGCGTTGGCACCGGCCGCGCCGAGCGCCGACGCGAAGAAGACGTGCCGCGCGGAGTAGCGGTCGGAGAGGTTCGTGATCGCGGAGACGAGCGCGCCGGTCACGAAGCCGAGCTGCACCGCGATCGTGAGCCACGCGGACTCGCCGCTCGAGAGCGACCACGCCGCGCGCAGCTGCGGCAGCACCGCCGCCGCGCTGAACCACGTCGTCATCGCCAGCACCATCGCGAGGGCCAGCAGCAGCAGGGAATTGCGCGGCGACGCGGTGCGTTCCCCGGTCATGGACCTAGTCGAGCTTCGCCGCGCTAAGGACGACTACTTCGGCAAGGCGCACGACTCCCCGCTCACGGTGGCGCAGCGTCAGCATTTCGACGGGCTACGGTACTTCGACGCCGACCCGGCCTTCCGCTACGAGGTCGCGCTCGAGGGTACGGCCGGCGGCGTCGAGGAGGTCGAGATGAGCGACGGCACGACCGACCACCTGCAGCGCGCCGGGACCGTCCGCTTCAGCGTCGACGGAGCCGATGCCGCGCTGGTCGCCTTCCACCAGGGCGACGAGCTCTTCATCCCCTTCCGCGACGCCACCAGCGGAAAGGACACCTACGGCGCGGGCCGCTACGTCGAGGCGGAGGCGCTCGGCAACGGCCGCTACCTGCTCGACTTCAACCGCGCGTACAACCCGTACTGCGCGTACAACGACGACTGGCGCTGCCCGCTCCCGCCGACCGAGAACTGGCTCACGGTCGCGGTCCGCGCCGGCGAGAAGAGTTTTCGCTAACCCGCCGGCGCGGCGTATTCCTGAGCGCTTAGCTGTCGATCAGCCTGTCTTGGCCATCTTGAGGATGTCCTCGCTCGACGGCATCGGCATCCCCTTGTGCTGCATCCCGAGGTGCCGTTTGACGTTGCTCACGAACTCGTCGTCGGTCTTGCCGCTGATCCGCTCTTTCGCGTGACCCTGCTCGCAGTCGGTGTACTTCTCCATGTCGCCCATGTCGGCCTCCCTTGCCATCGTCACGATGGCGTTCCTGACTGTAGACCTGTCGCCGAACGCGCCGCGGATCGAGCGAGCGAGCGCTCGCGGCGACGCGCCATTCGGGATAGACTGCGCTCGATCCCCCGCGGGCCGAGAGAGCGGCCGGAAAGGTCAAACCTCCATGAGGTCAGGCGGCTTTCCCTGCCGTTTCGGCGGGTGCGACGAATGCTTCACCGTGGCCGATCAGACGTCGATGCCCGCGCTCCTCGCCGCGAGCGCGCTCCGCTCGCAGCATGAAGTGAGCGTCCACGGCTACGCGCACGTGCAGCTGGAGGAGAACCGCCGCTCGCCCTACGCGCCGGCCCAGACCAAGCGCCCCGCTCCCATCACCCGCTAGAACCCGCGCCGGGCTCGCCCTCGCTATCGTCGCATCCCGTGACCGACGTTGTCCGGGTCGCCCTCGACGACCGCGGCATCACCTGGATCACCCTCGCGCGGCCGGACGTGCGCAACGCGTTCGACGCCGAGCTGATCGCGCGGCTGAGCCGGATCCTCGGCGAGATCGACCCCGCGTCGCGCGCCGTCGTTCTCCGCAGCGAGGGAGAGGCGTTCTGCGCCGGCGCGGACATCAACTGGATGCGCGGCATGGCCGACTTCTCGCTCGAGGAGAACGTCGCCGACTCGCGCGCGCTCGCGCAGCTGTTCCGCGCGCTCGACGAGCTGCCGATGCCGCTCCTCGCGCGCGTCCAGGGCGCGGCCATCGGCGGCGGCTGCGGGCTCGTGGCCGTCGCGGACATCGCGGTCGCATCGACCGACGCGGTGTTCGCCTTCTCCGAGGTGCGCCTGGGCATCCTCCCCGCGGTCGTGTCGCCGTACGTCGTGCGCAAGATCGGCTTCGCGCACGCCACCGCGCTCTTCACCACGGGCATCCGCTTCGACGCGCGTCGCGCGTACGAGGTCGGCCTGGTCGAGGCCGTGGAGGACCCGGCGCAGCTCGACGCGAAGATGGCCTTCTATCTCGACGCGATCGTCGCGGGCGGTCCGCACGCCGTGAACGCGGCGAAGCGCCTGGTGCGCGACGTCGCGGGCCGGCCGGCGGCCGAGGTGCGCGAGAAGACCGTCGAGCGCATCGCCGGGATCCGCGTGAGCGACGAGGGCCAGGAGGGCCTGCGGTCGTTCCTCGAGCGCCGCACGCCGAAGTGGTGACGACGCTCCTCGTCGCGAACCGCGGGGAGATCGCGCGCCGCATCCTTCGCACCGCGCGGCGCATGAGCCTGCGGACCGTCGCGGTGTACTCCGATGCGGACGCGAAGGAGCCGTTCGTGCGCGAGGCCGACGAGGCGGCGCGGCTCGGTCCGGCGCCGGCCGCGGAGTCGTACCTCCACATCCAGCGCGTCATCGCCGCGGCGCGCGAGGCGGGCGCGGACCTCATCCACCCCGGTTACGGCTTCCTGGCCGAGTCGCCCGACTTCGCCGCGGCCGTGCGCGACGCGGGGATGCGCTTCGTCGGCCCGACCGCCGAGGTCCTCGCCGCGCTCGGCGACAAGGTCCAGGCGAAGGCGCTCGCGCACCGCGCGCACGTGCCCGTGCTGCCCGGCTACATGGAGGAGGACCAGCGCGACGAGGCGTTCATCGACGCCGCCGGGAACATCGGCTACCCGGTGATGGTGAAGCCGGTCGCGGGCGGCGGCGGCATCGGGATGCAGCGCGTGCGAGAGGCATCCGGATTACAGGAGGCGCTCGCGAAGGCGCGCCGCATCGCCGCGGCGTCGTTCGGCGACGAACGGCTCATGCTCGAGACGCTCGTCGAGCGTCCGCGGCACGTCGAGGTGCAGATCCTGGCGGACACGCACGGCCAGATATTCGCGCTCGGCGAGCGCGACTGCTCCACCCAGCGCCGGCACCAGAAGATCCTCGAGGAGACGCCCGCGCCGTCGCTGGAGGACGAGCAGCGCAAGGCGCTCGCGGATGCGGCGGTGGCGATCGCGCGCGAGGCGAAGTACACCAACGCCGGAACGGTCGAGTTCATCGTCGACGCGAAAGGCCGCTTCGCCTTCCTCGAGGTGAACGCGCGCCTGCAGGTCGAGCATCCCGTGACCGAGCTCGTGTGGGACATCGACCTCGTCGAGCAGCAGCTGCGCGTAGCGCTCGGCGAGCGCCTCTCGATCGGCGAGCCGGCGCCGCGCGGACACGCGGTCGAGGTGCGCCTCTATGCCGAGGACGTCGAGGGCGGCTTCCTGCCGGCGACCGGCCGCATCGCGCACGTTCGCTGGCCCGAGGGGATCCGCGTCGACGCCGGCTACGAGGAGGGCTCGACCGTCACGCGCCACTACGACCCGCTCATCGCGAAGCTCATCGCGCACGGACCGCACCGCAAGCTCGCGCTCGCGAAGCTCTGCGAGGCGCTCACGCAGATGGAGGTGCTGGGGCTGCGCACCAACCTGCGCTTCCTGCGCGCGCTCACGGCGCACGACGTCATC
Source organism: Candidatus Limnocylindria bacterium (assembly GCA_035513115.1). Classification (GTDB taxonomy): domain Bacteria; phylum Chloroflexota; class Limnocylindria; order P2-11E; family P2-11E; genus CF-39. The sequence continues at coordinate 3,558 of DATKCP010000003.1, forward strand.
CAGAAAGGTAAGTCCGACACCGAGTTCGTGAAGCGATCGTTCGAGGAGCTCGTGCCGGAGCGCCCAGCCGCGCCCGACGAGGCGTACGTGCTCGCGGCGGCGACGGTCATCGCGGACGCGCGCGATCCGCGCGACCCGTGGACGTCGCTCGGGCCGTGGCGGCTCGGCGAGGGCTACGCATCGACCGTGACGCTGCGCGAGGGTGACGTGGAGCGCATGGTGCGCCTCAACGGGCGCGGGCCGTACGAGCTCGACGGACACGTCGCGTCGCAGTCGGCGGCCGAGCCGCACGAGTGGACGATCGACGCCTTCCCCGCCGCCGCGGCGCGCGAGGGCACGATGTGCTGGGTCGCGCTCTCGGGCGAAACGTACGAGCTCGACACCGCACCGCGCCCGCGCAGCGTCGAGCTCACGCTCGGAGCGGAGGTCGCCGCGCCCATGCCGGGCGTCGTCATCGCGGCGCAGACGAAGGCGGACCAGAAGGTGCGCCG
>DATKCP010000004.1:0-2618 GCA_035513115.1 Candidatus Limnocylindria bacterium
AACAGAAAAGGCCTCCCGTTCTGGGAGGCCGTTTGCGGTGCCTGGTGCGGTTGCTAGGTGCGGCTCAGCCTCCCGAACGCGAAATGGGCCCCGGGATCGGGGCCGGAAGGATGATCGGGAGGATCGCGAAAGCCATCGGGATCGACGCTAGGGACCACCAGGGGCCCCGTCAACGGGCGCCGGCGACGTTGGTCAGGCTGCACACGCCGGCGGGACTACACTTAGAGGGCTCCGCAAGGCGGGGCGCCGCTGGCGGACAAGGGCCCGGAACGTAGTAGGTCGCGTGCAGGTCATCCTCACGCAGAGACTCGCCCGATCCTCGAAGCGCAGAGGCAAGTACGAGAGGAGACCTGAGTGTCTTTCGCAGACAAGACCCTGACCTGTCGCGACTGTGGCCAAGAGTTCATCTGGACCGCCGGAGAGCAGGAGTTCTACGCGAGCCGTGGCCTGCAGAACCCCCCGAGCCGTTGCCCCGCTGACCGCGCGGCGCGCCGCGCCGGTGGTGGTGGCGGTGGCGGTGGTGGTGGTGGATACGGCGGCGGCGGCGCCCGCGAGATGTTCACCGCAACGTGCAGCAACTGCGGCAAGGAAGCGCGCGTTCCGTTCCAGCCGCGTGGCGACAAGCCGGTGTACTGCAGCGACTGCTTCGAGCAGCGCCGGCCATCGCAGTCACGTAGCCGCTACTAGAGAGTGCCGAAACAAAAGGGACCGAAGCGCGACAAGGCCGAGAAGAATCGGATCGCCGCGCTCAAAGCGCAAAAGGCACGTAAGGGTGGGGCCGGCGGAGATCGCCGGCCGCCCCGTTGAAGTCCTCCACCGCTAGCGTCACGGTCAAGCTCCACGGTGGCCCCTTCAATGGGCAGTCGGCGGTCGCGTACGGCGCGGTCGTCGGCAAGCTCATCGAGGTGAACCACAAGTCGTACCGCATCACCAAGATCGAGCCCGTGCCCGGTTGGCGCGAGCTCGTCGCTCAGGCGAACTACGAAGAGAAGCCGAAGGCGGTCGCCGCGAAACCACGCTGACCTTCGCGGCGCCGGCATAGGATCGGATCGTCTTGAACGCCGCGACCACGACCGCCCTCGCCGCTCGATGCGCTGCCGTGCGCTTGGATGCTCTGCCGGCAGGCGTGCGCGAGCGCGCGAAGGATCTGGTCCTTGACCATCTCGGCGTCGCGCTCCGCGGAAGTCGACAGCCGTCCAGCGCCATCGCCCTCGAAGCCGCGCGCAGGCTGAACGGTGATGGGGGCATCGCCAGCATCGTCGGTCACGACATCCGCATCCGCTCTCCGTGGGCGGCCCTGGCCAACGGCACCGCGGCACACGCGATCGAGCTCGACGACGTCACATCCGAGTCCTCGCTTCATCCCGGCGTCGCGGTCATCCCGCCCGCGCTCGCGCTCGCGGAGGAGCTCTCCTCGAGCGGGACGGCGCTCCTGGAGGCCATCGTCTCCGGATACGAAGCGACCATGCGGATCGGGAACGCGCTCAACGCGGCCTCGGCGTACGAGCGTGGCTTTCACCCGACGGGCGTCGTGGGCGCCTTCGGCGCGACAGCCGCCGCCGCGCGGTTGATGCGCCTCGACGCCGAGACGACGGCGCGTGCCTTCGGCGTCGCGGGTGGCATGGCGTCGGGTTCGCTCGAGTACCTGAGCGACGGCTCGTGGACGAAGCGCCTCAATCCCGGCTGGGCCGCGCACGCCGGCATCACCGCGGCCCACCTCGCCGCAACCGGATTCCGCGGACCGGTGACGGCCATCGAAGGCTCGCTTGGTCTGCTGCGCGCGTACTCCGACGCGCCCGCTCGCGACCGCCTCGCCCCGCGGGACGACGACGACTGGGCGCTGATGGATGTGTCGATCAAGCCCTATGCCTGCTGCCGCTACAACCACGGCCTCATCGACGGTGTGCTGAGGCTTGCCGACGAGCACCGCATCGTGCCCGCGGACGTCGCGCGGATCCGGCTCGGCATCCTCAGCGCGGGCGCGATCCTGGTGAGCGAGCCGATCGAGGCGAAGCGCGCGCCCCGGAACGTCGTCGACGCGCAGTTCAGCGCGCCGTTCGCTGCGGCGGTTGCGCTCACGCGCCGCGCCGCCGGCTTGGCCGAGTACACGCAGGCGAACGTCGAGGACGCGGTCATCCGCGGGCTCATGGCACGCACGGAATGCGTTCGCGATGAGGCGCTCGACACCGAGTACCCCAGACGCTGGCCGTCATGGGTCGAGATCGAGCTGCGCGACGGCCGCACCGTGCGAGCGCGGGTGGACGACGCGACGGGCGAGCCGGCGAACCCGCTCACGCGCGAGGGCCTGCTGACGAAGTTCCGCGAGCTCGCGGCGGACGTGATCGATGGGCACGAGGAGCTCGTCTCGCGCGTGCTCTCGCTCGACGCCGAGACGGAGATCGGTCGCATCGGCGCGCTGGTCCGGGGCACGGTGAGCCACGACCGGATCGCGCGCGCGGCGGTCAGCCCTCGGTGATGGCGCCCATGGCGGCGGACGAGACGAGCTTCGCGTACTTCGCCATCGCGCCCGTCGTGTAGCGCGGCGAGGGTGCTTTCGTTGCCGCGAGCCTGCGGCGCATCTCGTCGGCCGCGACATCGAGATCCAGCCGCCGCTTCGC
>DATKCP010000005.1:0-2250 GCA_035513115.1 Candidatus Limnocylindria bacterium
AAGACCGCGCTCGACGGCGACACCGCGAAGAAAGTCGCCGCCGCCGTGAAGGAGGCGAAGCTCAAGAAGGTGCAGGCCAGCATCCAGGGCGACACCGTCCGCGTCACGTCGCCGTCGCGCGACGACCTGCAGGCCGCGATGGCGATGCTCAGGCAGAAGGACTTCGGGGTGGAGCTGAAGTTCGGGAATTACAGATGAAAGTCGGCGTCGTCACCCTCGGGTGCGACAAGAACACGGTGGACAGCGAGCGGTATCTGGCGAGACTCGGAGCCTACGGCGCGGTGCAGGCGGATAGTCTGGACGAAGCCGAGCTCATCGTCGTCAATACGTGCGGCTTCATAGACGCGGCGAAAGCGGAGTCCATCGACGCGATCGTGGACGCCGCGCGATACAAGACAGGCGGCGCGTGCCGCGCGCTCGTGGCGATCGGCTGCATGATCGAGCGGCACCGCTCTGAGTTGGAGTCGGAGCTGCCCGAGGTGGATCTCTTTCTCGGCACATCCGACGCCGACCGGCTGGTGCCCGAGCTGGAAGCGCGCGGAGTCCTCGGCGGCGAGATGCTCGCGCATCCGGGCGTGCGCCAGTACATGGGAGATCTGCCGCACGTGCGCTACCTCAAGGTGAGCGAAGGGTGCGACCACGGCTGCGCGTTCTGCGCGATCCCGCTCATGCGCGGGCGGCACCGGTCGTTTCCCCACGACGAGGTCGTGCGCGAGGCGCAGCTGCTGGAACTGGCCGGCGCACGCGAGATCAACCTCGTCGCGCAGGACCTGGCGCACTACGGCCGCGACCTCCGCGACGGGACCAATCTCGTACTTCTGCTGGAAGCGCTCGCGCGCGAGACGTCGATCCCGTGGATACGAATGCTGTATCTCTACTCCGCCGGAATCACGCAGCCGCTGCTGGACGTGATCGCGAGCGAGCCGCGCATCGTCCGCTACCTCGACACGCCGATCCAGCACGCGTCCGACGCGGTGCTCGCCCGCATGCGCCGCCCGGAACGGGACCGGACCATCCGCGAGAGGGTCGCGCGCTTTCGCGACGCCATTCCGGACGTCGCCATCCGTACCACGTGCATCGTCGGCTTCCCGGGGGAGACCGACGCGGACTTCGCGCACCTGCTGAATTTCCTGGAGGACGTCCGCTTCGACAGGGTCGGAGCGTTCACGTACTCCGCGCAGGAAGGCACGCGCGCCGCGGAGCTGCCCGACGACGTGCCGGATGCGTTGAAGCGCGAGCGCCTGGAGCGCCTCACCGAGCTGCAGCGCGGGATCAGCGCCGAGAAGAACGAAGACAGAGTCGGGAAGCGCGTCGTCGCCCTGATAGACCTGCCCGACGCCGCCGCGGGCATCTCGCGCGCGCGGCTGCAATGGCAGGCCGACGACATAGACGGCGTCACCTGGGTGGATTCCGTGCAGCGCGCGGGCTCGTTCGTGGAGGTCGCAATCACGGAAGTGCGCGACGACTTCGACTACGTCGCGACTGCGATTCGCGAGCTGCCCGACGCGGGCGGCGTGGTGCGCGCCGCGCCTGCCCGCCAATCCCTTCCGCTCGCTTCGGCGGGATCACACAGCTTTGGCCGGTAGCGACCGCTCGGCCGCCGTGATGGCCCGCAGCCGGGTGATCTTCCCCGGCGGTGTCAACTCGCCCGTGCGCGCGTTCGGCGGCGTCGGCGGAGCGCCGGTGGTGATCGCGAGCGGAAAGGGCGCGCGCATCACCGACGTGGACGGCAACGAGTACCTGGACTACGTCCTGTCGTGGGGGCCGCTCGTGCTCGGCCACGCGCACCCTGACGTCGTCGCCGCGATCGCGGACGCGGCGGGTCGCGGCACCAGCTTCGGCGCGCCGACGGAGCTCGAAGTGGAGCTCGGCGAGCTCGTGACCGCGCGAATGCCGCACGTCGAGATGCTGCGGTTCGTGTCGAGCGGGACCGAGGCGATGATGTCGGCCGTGCGGCTCGCGCGCGCACACACGGGACGAAGCGCGATCATCAAGTTCGACGGCTGCTACCACGGCCACGCCGACTCGTTTCTCGTGCGCGCCGGCTCGGGCGTCGCGACGCTCGGCTTGCCGAACTCCCCGGGCGTGCCCGACCAGCTCGCGGCGCTCACGCTCGTGGCGCCGTTCAACGACGCGGATGCCGTCCGCGCGCTCGCGCGCGATTCCGCCGAGCCGATCGCGGCGATCGTGGTCGAGCCCGTGGTGGGCAATGCGGGAATGATCCTGCCGAAGCCGGGTTTCCTCCAGGCG
>DATKCP010000006.1:0-2680 GCA_035513115.1 Candidatus Limnocylindria bacterium
AGATGCGCGGGAAGTTGATCCAGGCCTTGTCGCTCGCGTTCGGATCGCTCCCCGCCCGCTCGATGTGAACGTTCACCTTCGGTAGCGAGAACAGATAACGACCCGTGCCGGCATCTCCGCGGATGATCGAGAGCCCGAGCGATCCGACCGTGGCGATAACGAGGTTCTCTTTCGTACCTGGGGGGAAGTTGACGAAGAGCGTGCCGGGGTCGGTTCCGAGTTCGACCAGGAGTTCGGTCTTGAGGTCTGTGGAGGTGGTTGTGGACTGGACCGGTGTGTTGACTTCAGACTTCGTAACGTTCGAGGGAGTGGTCGCGACCAGGGCATCGGGCGTGAGCACGACGGCGCGATCGAGCGGTACGCCGATCACAACGACGTACGCAACGAGGAATGCCCCGACCAAGCCGCGGCCGTACTGCACTAAGTGCTGGAAAAGCCCACCGGCTCCCCTACCCCCTCAAGCGCGCTTCGCATATTACGAATGACGCAAGAGCGAACGTCAACGTGCTATTAGCGTCCGAATCGTGAATTTTCGCTAGCACTCCGAGGCCGACCGTGACAAGCCTGACTTCAGAACTAGGTAACTCGCCGCATCGAGTCCTACTCGCGCGACTCACTCCTGTTAATGACCGCGCCAGGTGAACCCGCATTGCCGTTCGCCACGGTTCATCACGTTTAGGACGCCTATCCGACGCGACTCGCCGCCGTTACACAACGACACTCGCAATGAGCCACGAGTAAGGCGCGCCATCATAGGCAGCGCTCATGCCCCAGAGGACTTCGGCCAAACGCGCGACACGGCAGATGAAACGCCAGCCAAAGCCGCGGGGCAGCAGGGCTGTCTCGGCCGCGCAGGGGTGGCGAGAGATCGCGCTCGTTCTCGTCTGTATCGAGATCGCGATCTTCCTCCTCGTCTTCGATCCCTCGGTGCGAAACGTCTTCGACCTACCGAAGGCGACACTTACACACGCGCTCGCTTGGGTGCTGCTCGGTGTGGTGGTGGTCGTCGGGCTCGTCGACGGAGTGCGGGTGCCCGTCTCACCGCTGTTTCTCGCGTTCTACGCGGTGCTCGCGGCTGAGTTGCTCACGACCGCGACGGCGACCAACCAGTACGTCGCGGTATTCGGCGAGGTCGGCCGTTACCTCGGCCTGACGACGCACGCGGTGCTCGCCCTGATCGCCGTCGCGATCGCGGCCGGCACCGATTACCCGAGGCGCGCGTCCTGGCTGGCGTGGTCGGTGGCGGTGACCGCGGTGGCCGCCAGCGGATACGCCTTCGTCCAGGCGCTCGGCGCGGATCCGGTGAGGTGGGCCGACCTCGATTCTCAGGCGCGGCCGTTCGCGACGCTTGGGAATCCAGACTTCTACGGGCAGTTCCTGTCGGTCGTGGTCATCGCCTCGGCTGCGGCGCTGGCGTTCGCGTGGTCGACGCTTGGCCGGCTCCGTTGGGCGATCGTGGCGCTCGGCATCGAGAGCGCCGTGCTGATGATCATCGTTGCGACGAGAGGATCGCTGATCGGCCTCGTGGCGGGTCTCTTCGTCATCGCGCTGCTGTGGCTGCGCCGCACCGGGATCACCCGACGGGCGCTCTCGCGCGTGGCGCTCGCCGGGGCGGCCTTGGTCGTGGCGCTCGCGTTGGTCCTCGTCGCCACTCCCCTCGGCGGACGTCTGCTCGCGCTCGCCGACGCTCCGGAGGTCAGCGGCCGCCTGCTGATCTACCAGGCAGCGGCGCGGATCTTCGCCGACCACCCGGTCCTGGGCGTCGGCTTCGAGAACTTCGCTGTGGTCTATCCGCAGTACGAGGAGGCGGAAGGCCTGAAGAACAACCGCACACAGACATCCGCCCACAGCTGGCTCTTCCACACCGCGGCCACGACCGGGATCGTCGGGCTCGCGACATTGGCCGCCCTCTTTGTCACCTTCGCCGTTCACGCCTGGCAGCGCGCACGCGATGCCGACGCGACCGCCCTGCTCGTGGCCACCGCCGGGACCGCGGCGTTCTACGGGAGCGGGCTGGTGCTTCCGGGCGCCCAGAGCATCCAGTGGATCCCGTGGGCCTGTCTCGGTATCGCGCTCGCCAGTGACCTTCGCACGGCCCGAATCGTCGCACGGACCCCCGGGTTCCGAGTCTCAGGACTCGTTCGGCTGGTGCTCCTCGTCGTTCTCGCGGGCGCGGCCTTCCTGCAGCTGCCGAGCCTGGCCGCGAACAGATCCGCGAAGACCGCCGAGACCTCGCTTCGCGCGGAGACGGCGACTCGTGCTGTCGCGGCGGCGCAAGCCGCCACCGCGGCGGACCCGGGACGCGCCACCTACTGGAACGACCTCGGCCGCGCGCTGGAGCTCGTCGACGACCAGGCTGCCGCGCGACTCGCGTATCTCGAGGCGACCGCGCGCTCTCCGTACACGCCGGCCTTCTGGTGGAACCTCGGTCGGATGCATCTCTACTTCGCGCAGCGCGGCGAGGAGGCCGCGAAGGATGCCTCGTACGACGCGATGCGACGAGCCATCGCGGCAGCGCCGCGGAACTCGGACACCTTCGATCAGTTCGCGCGGATCCAGCTCGCGCTCGGCGATCTGGCCGGGGCGCTCGAGAGCGCTGAGAGGGCGATCGCGCTATATCCGGGCGAGCCGAACTACTACCCGGTCGCGGCGGACGCGGCGCGGCGGCAGGGGGACGTGC
>DATKCP010000007.1:0-3866 GCA_035513115.1 Candidatus Limnocylindria bacterium
GAACAGCACCGCGATCGCCGCGGCGAGCAGCGCCCGCCAGAGCCAGAACATGATGAGTCGGAGGCATCCGCCCAGACAGCAACCCACGTCAGCCGATCCTAGCGAGAGTCATGCCGCGACGATCGGGAGCGTGTGCAGAGCCCGCGGAACGAGCAGCAGGCTCGCGCGCGCTGGGCGTCCGATGTGCTCATAGGCGATGTCGAGCGCCTCCTCGACATCGACGGCGACTCGCATCTTCGCCCGACGCACGACGTCCGCCGACTCGGACGCCGCGACCACGATCTGGTTGTGCTGCAGGGTCAGCGCGACCATGACCGCGCGCTGCTCGCCGCCCGCGAAGTGCTGGCGGGCCGCTTCCACGACCGCGGCTGGCGACTCCGCGTTCTCGAGCGCCGCGAGGAAGCGCTGCTCCCCCGGTCCATCGCCCGCGCCCTCCGGGAGCTGGGCAGGGACGATGATCGACCCGCCCTCGCGCACGACCGGCGTGGGCGCGAACCGGAGGTACGTGGCGGCACGCGAGGCCTGGTAGAGGTTGACGTCCTTGGGCGCGCCGACGCCGGCGATGGCGATGTCGTACTGCTTGGTGATGGGGCGCGTGTAGATCGCCGACGCGCGATCGACGAGCTGGCGCAGCACCGCATCCGGCTCACCGGCCGCGACGGCGACGACGCGCTCCCGGTCGTCGACGACTACATTGAGGCAGAAGCGAAGACCCGCGCGGCGCGCGATCTCGGTCACCGTCTCGTGGAACGGATTGCCGTCGATGCGGCCGAGCCGGACGCCGGGATCCTCGAGGAAGCGCATGCCGTGCGTGGCGGTGATCGTCGGCTCACCGCAGCAGCCGATGGCGACGGTCTTCCGCCCGCCTGAGTAACCCGCGTACTGGTGAGGCTCGACGATGCCCGTCGCCACCACCAGGTCGGCGTCCTTCACCAGCTTCTGCGTGAAGCCGGGTACCCCGTACGGCGGGACCCGGCCCAGATCCGCCCACTTCGAGGGATCTCGCCCGTCCGAGTCCACCACGCGGACCCGGTCGACGATCTCTCCGAGCTTCTCGCGCTTCTCCGCGTCGGTCGTCGCGCGGTGCAGCCCAACGCCGATCATCACTGTGATCCGCTCGTCGGGGATCCCACCCGCGTTCAGCTCGGCCAGGAGCGGCGGCACGAGCACGTCATCCGGGCACGCGCGCGTGAGATCGGTCACCGCGATGACCGCAGTCGCCTCCGACCTTCGGCCGACGGCGTCGCGGGCGAGGTCCGCAAGCCGCGGACCCCCGAGCGGAGCCGCCATCGCCTCACGGATCGCGGATCCCATCTCGACGGGCTCGGCCGGAGCCGAGACCAGCACGTCGAGGTCGAACCATGGCTGCACCATGAACTCGATCTCCTCGTGGCCATATGGCACGCGCGTCATCGGCTGGTCGGCGTTTGGCGAGCGCTGCATCCGCACGCGAGCCTAGCGCCGTCGCAGCGCAATACGCTCCCGGTCGTGAGCGCCTTCGCGAACTGGGTCGCTACCGCCGACGCCGTCAGAGCAACGACCAAGAAGTTGGTGAAGCAGGCCGCTCTGGCGGCCTATCTCGCGAGCCTCGATGACGAGGACCTCGCCATCGCGGCTCGGCTCTTCTCCGGCGGGCCCTTCTCTCGCGCCGACCAGCGCGTCCTGTCCGTCGGCTGGAGCGCGTTGACCGACGCGATCCAGGAGCGCGCGGCGGCGCACGGCGATGACCTCGCCGCTTCGTACCAGCGGCATGCCGACCTCGGGGATGTCGCAGCCGAGTTGATCACGACACCGCCACCGGATCCGCGTCCGCTCGCGCTCGTCGATCTGGCGGGCGCCTTCGACGAGATCGCGGCGACGAGAGGCTCGAACGCCAGGCGCGGGCTGGTGCGCGCTCTCGTCGCCAGGGCCACCGGAGCGGAGGCGCGCTACGTGGTGAAGATCGTCGGAGGCGACATGCGCATCGGGCTGCGCGAGAGCCTCGTCGAAGAGGCGGTCGCCAAGGCGTTCGGGCGCACGCGCGAGGCCGTGGCCCGCGCGAACATGCTGGGCGGGGACATCGGCGAGGCCGCCGTTCGCGCGAAGGCCGGCACGCTCGAGGCCGCCGCCTTCGCCCACTTCGCGCCGATCGGGATGATGCTCGCGACGGGGGTGCTCGACCCGGCCGAGATACCGAAGCGCTTCCCCGCCCCGTACGTCGTTGAGGACAAGTACGACGGCGTTCGCGCGCAGGTCCACAAGGCCGGGGATCGCCTGGAGATCTTCTCGCGGACCCTCGACCGTGTGACCGAGCGCTATCCGGAGCTGCTCTCGACCCTGCGGGCGATCCCCGGGAGCTTCGTGCTCGACGCCGAGATCCTCGCGTTCCGCGGCGATCGCGCCGTCCTCTTCACGGAGTTCGCCGCGCGGCTCGGTCGCAAGGATGTCGAGGGCGAGATCCGTGGACGGATCCCGGCGAGCCTTGTCGTCTTCGACATCCTCGAGCGCGACGGCGTGCCGCTCCTCGAGCGCTCGCTGGCCGAACGGAGCGCGATCCTGAAGCAGCTTCCTCTCGTCCCCCCGCTGCTCTTCGCGCGTTCGGCGACGGTGGACCTCGGTCCCGATGAGCTGCCCGCGGCGCTGGATCGCGAGTTCGTCGCGGCCCGCGAGCGTGGGAACGAGGGGCTGATGGTCAAGGACCCGCGGTCGCCTTACCGGCCGGGACGCCGCGGCATGGAGTGGCTGAAGGTGAAGCGCGCGCTCCGCACGATCGACGTGGTCGTGACGGCCGTCGAGTGGGGCCACGGCAAGCGCCGTGGCGTCCTCTCCGATTACACGTTCGCCGTGGTCGACGAGCAGGGGACGTTTCGCAACGTGGGCAAGGCCTACAGCGGCCTGACGGACAAGGAGATCGCGGGGATGACGGAGCACTTCCTGCGCACCACAACGCGGGACCTCGGCCGGCTGCTGATCGTCCGTCCCGAGACGGTGATCGAGGTCGCCTTCGACCAGATCCAGCGGAGCGACCGGCACGACTCCGGATACGCGATGCGGTTCCCGCGCATCGTCCGGCTCCGACCGGACAAGCCGGTCAGTGAGATCGACACGCTCGAGACCGTCCGCGCGATCGCGGAGGGCCGCGATGGCTGATGCCCATACTGGGTGCGCCCATGCATAGCGACCCGGCGCACTCGGCGGAACAGCTCAGCGCGCTACTCGAGCTGCAGCGCGCGCTCGCGCTCGAGGCGGACGTCGACCGCGTCCTCGAGCGGATCACCGGGGCGGCCACGACCCTGCTCGAGGGGGAGCGCGCGACGCTTTACGTCATCGACGGATCGCGGCAGGAGCTGTGGTCTCGCGTGGTCACCAAGAGCGAGCTGCGCGAGATCCGCCTCCCGCTCGACGGCCGCAGCCTCGCGTCGGAGGTCGCCCGGACCGGTGCGCCCCTCCGCATCGACGATCCGTACGGTGACGCGCGGTTCGACCCGAGCGTCGACGCGCGCACGGGGTTCCGGACGCGCTCGCTGCTCGTCCTGCCGATATCGCCGCGCGGCAGCGCCGGCCGCCTCGGCGTGCTTCAAGTGGTCAATCACGTCAACTCAGTGGACCACCACGACGGCCCGTTCACCAGGGAGCACGAGGCTCTCGGTATGGCCCTCGCGGCGTCCGCCGGAGTGGCGCTCGAGTACGTGCGCCTCACCGAGGAGCTCGCGCGCGAGCGACTGCGGCAGGTGCGCATCGCCGAGGAGACGCGTCACCGTCTGGCGCGGGATCTCCACGACGGCGTCGCGCAGACCCTGGCCAACGCGGCGCTCTCGATCGAGCTCGCGCAGAGGCGCGCTGAGAGCGACGTCCCCGCGGCGATGGCCGAGCTGAGCGACCTGCGG
>DATKCP010000008.1:0-4301 GCA_035513115.1 Candidatus Limnocylindria bacterium
CGACGGCGCCGGGACCTGGGCGATGCTCCGGCGGATCACGCTGCCCCTCATCGCGCCCTTCATCTTCCTGGTGACGGTCCTCTCGGTCATCACGTCCTTGAAGTCGTTCGCGCTGATCTACCTCCTCACGGGCGGAGGCCCTGGACATGCGACGACGGTCCTGGCGTACTACATCTACGAGCAAGGCTTCCGGAGATTCGAGTTCGGCTATGCCAGTGCGCTCGCTGTCATCCTCTTCGCGATCGTCCTGACCCTCACGGCTACGCAGTTCGCCCTTCGCAAGCGCTGGGTGTACTCCGAGACATGAGCGCAGAGAGTGTGGTGTCGCCGTTACCGGGCCGCCGGGTCAGGTCCCGCTGGCCGGCGATCGGGCTCACGGGCGTCCTCATCGTCCTCGCGATCCCGCTGATCTTCCCGCTGTGGTGGATGATCTCAGCCGGTTTCATGGGTGCGCACGAGGTCTTCGCGTATCCCCCGCGCTTCGCACCCGAGACGTGGAGGCTCGACAACATCGATGAGGTCTTCGCCCGGCAGCCGTTCGGACGCCAGTTCGTCAACAGCGTCTACATCGCGGCGCTCAACGTAGGCGGGACCATCGTCGTTTCGTCGCTCGCCGGCTACGCGTTCGCGCGGATCCCGTTCCCCGGACGCACGGTGGTGTTCGTCCTCTTCCTCAGCGCGCTCCTCATGCCCCTCGAGGTGCTCATCATCCCGCTCTACATCCTCATGAAGGAGCTCGGCTGGCTCGGGACGCACGTGCCGCTCATCGTCGAGCCCATCTTCGGCGCACCCGCGGTCGTGGCGACGTTCGTAATGCGGCAGCACTTCCTCTCTCTTCCGATCGAGCTCGAAGACGCCGCGCGGATCGATGGCCTCGGACGCCTCGGCATCTTCCGCCACATCGCGCTGCCTCTTGCCAAGCCGGCGCTCGCCACGATCGCGATCCTCACCTTCCTCGCGAGCTGGAACTCGTTCCTCGAGCCGCTCGTGTTCGTCGCCGGCGTCCCGGAGCTCATGACCGTGCCCATCGGCCTCACGCAGTACGTGGAGGTCTACGGCGAGCCGATCTGGAACATCCAGATGGCGGCATCCTCGCTCAGCGTCGTGCCGATCCTCGTCGTGTTCGTGTTCGCTCAACGCCATTTCGTCCGCGGGATATCGCGAGCGGGGATCCAGGGATGACACCGGAGGACGGATAGAGATGGCGACCGTCACGTTCGACCACGTCTTCAAGAGGTTCGGCGACGTCGTAGCGGTCAACGATCTCAGCCTGCAGGTCCGCGACGGCGAGTTCCTGGTGCTCGTCGGGCCGTCCGGATGCGGCAAGACGACCGCCCTGCGCATGCTCGCCGGCCTGGAGGAGCAGACCAGCGGGGACATCCTCATCGGCGACCGCAAGGTGAACGACGTCGCCCCCAAGGACCGCGACATCGCCATGGTCTTCCAGAACTACGCCCTCTATCCCCACATGAGCGTCTACGACAACATCGCCTTCGGCCTCAAGCTGCGCGGCACGCCCAAGGCCGAGATCGAGCGCCGGGTCAAGGACGTCGCGGGGATCCTGGGCCTGGGGGAGCTGCTGCACCGCAAGCCCAAGGAGCTCTCGGGCGGCCAGCGGCAGCGGGTCGCGGTGGGCCGGGCCATCGCGCGCGAGCCCGCGGTGTTCCTGATGGACGAGCCGCTCTCCAACCTCGACGCCAAGCTGCGCATCCAGACGCGCGCCGAGCTCGGGAAGATCCACCAGCGCGTCGGCAAGACGACCATCTACGTGACCCACGACCAGGTCGAGGCCATGACCATGGGTGACCGCATCGCGGTCATGAAGGACGGTGTGCTGCAGCAGATCGGCACCCCGCAGGACCTCCACGATCGGCCGGTCAACCTCTTCGTGGCGGGCTTCATCGGATCGCCCTCCATGAACTTCTTCTCCGCCAGGGTCACCGGCGCACCGGGCGAGGCCGCCGGCGACACGGGCTTCGCCAAGGTGCCGCTCGGCCACCGCGCCGATCCGCTCGTCGGGCGCGATGTCGTCCTCGGACTGCGCCCCGAGGACATCCACGATCTGTCGCGCCAGCCGCAGGACGGACGCCTCCCGGTCGAGACGAAGGTCGAGGTGGTCGAGTACCTGGGGAATGAGCTGCAGCTCTACCTCGCGGCCGATGGCCAGACCTTCGTCGCCCGCGTCGCGGCCGACACGCAGACCCAGCCCGGTGCCGCTCTGCGCGTCGGATTTGACCTGCGCAAGGTCCAGCTCTTCGACAAGGCGACCGAAGAGGCGATCCGCTAGCCATCGCGCGCGTGATCGAAGCGTCACAGTTCGGGTCGTGACCCCCGCCCGGGAGCAGTCGGTCTCGGTCAGCAAGGCGAAAGCGCCGCTCGTGCTCTCGCTCGACATAGGCACGTCCGGCCTTCGCGCTTTCGCCTTCGACGCTCGCGGGCGCGCGCTCCGCTCTACCGAGGTGACGATCGACCGCGAGATCCGGATCTCCCGTGCGGGCGAAGCATCGGTCGACGCCGAGGAGCGACTGCGGGATGTCGAGCACGCGGTCGACACGGTGCTGGCGCGTGTTCGGGGCCGCGGCGCCGACATGGCAGCCGTTGCCGTGTCGACGTTCTGGCACAGCCTTCTCGGGTCCGATCCCCGCGGGCGCCCGACGACGCGCGTTCTGACCTGGGCGGACACGCGGGCCCGCGGCGCTAGCGCGCACCTGCGGACGGAGCTCGATAACGATGAGACCCACCGCCGTACCGGGTGCTATCTCCATGCGTCATACCTGCCGGCGAAGCTCCGCTACCTGCGTGAGGCGCACGCTGACGCGTACGGCCGGACCACGTTGTGGGGCTCCCTCGGCGAGTACATCTACATGCGGCTGTTCGGAGAGCGGGTGGTCGGGCACGGCATGGCCTCAGCGACCGGCCTCTACGACCAGCGCCGGTGCGACTGGGACGATCAGCTGCTCGGCCATCTCGAGCTAGGGAAAGCCGCGCTCTCGCCGATCGACGACACCCCGCGCGTCGGGCTGCGACCGGTATACGCGCGGCGGTGGCCCGCACTCGCGCGCGTCCCCTGGCTCCCCGCGCTCGGAGACGGTGCGTGCTCGAACGTCGGCGCGGGCGCGGTCGGACGCGACGTCGCGGCGCTGATGCTCGGGACATCGGCGGCCATGCGCGTGCTCTTCGAAGGATCGGATCCACCCGTGGTCAAGGGTGGATGGACGTATCGGCTAGATCAGCGCCGCATCGTCGCCGGCGGCGCACTCTCCAACGCCGGCAACGTCCTGGTCTGGCTGCGCAGGACCTTCCCGGACGTCGACCTTGCAAGCGTGGCGCGGAGGCCGGTCGGAGAGCACGGGCTCGTTGCGCTTCCACTCCTTGCCGGCGACCGCAGTCCTACCTGGAACGACGCTGCCACCGGAGCGCTGGCCGGGATCGGCTTCGATACACGGTCGGAGGACATCGTTCAGGCGACCGTTGAAGGCATCGCGCTCCGCGTCGCGGATCTGTGGGGCCTCGTGCGCAGCGCAGTGCCGGGGATCTCGCGCCTCGTTGCTACCGGTGGCGCCGCGGTGTCAGCCCCCTGGCTCACCCAGCTGTGCGCGGACGCGATCGGGCGCCCGCTGGCGCTGAGCGTGGCGACCGAAGGGTCGGCGCGGGGTGCGGCGATCGTCGCGCTCGAGGCGATCGGCGCGATCCCCGACCTGGCGGCCCTACCCGCGCCGGTCGAGCGCCGATTTCGTCCTCGCAAGGGCGCCCACGAGCGACTCGCCGCGGCGATCGGCGCGCAGCATGATCTCGAACGCCGACTTGGCTCTTCCTAGCCTCGGCCGATGGAGCTCTCAACGAACAGACCAGCGAGCGTCGAGGCCGCCCCGGATACGGGGCGGCCCCTTTCGTGGCAGCGGACCGTGCGGATCGTCGCGATCACGCAGGTCGCGACGCTCGTCGGCTTCAACTTCTCTTATCCATTCCTGCCGCTCTTCATCCAGGAGCTCGGCGTGACCGACCGCTCCGAGCTCACTCTCTGGACCGGCATTGCCATCGGCGGAAGCGGGCTCGCGATGGCCCTCGCGTCGCCGATCTGGGGACTGCTCGCCGATCGCTTCGGCCGTAAGGCGATGTACGTGCGGTCGCTCGGCGCCGGCACGGTCGTGCTCGGTCTGCAGGCGTTCGTCGCTAGCGTCCCGCAGCTCGTCGCGGTGCGGCTCGCCAACGGTGCGTTCACCGGGTCGCAGTCGGCCGGCGCGATGCTGCTCGCAGGCGTCGTGCCGCGCGAGAACACCGGCGCCGCGCTCGGCCTGATG
>DATKCP010000009.1:0-2432 GCA_035513115.1 Candidatus Limnocylindria bacterium
CGGCGAGCTCGGCACCGTCTACCGGTACGAGCGCGGCGGGACGCTGCACGGCATGCAGCGCGTCCGCGGCTTCACGCAGGACGACAGCCACATCTTCTGCTCCTGGGAAGACGCGCAGGAGGAGATCGGCAAGGTCTTCGATCTCGCGATGGAGTTCATGCGCCTGTTCGGCTACTCCGACCCCGTCATCTACCTGTCGACGCGGCCGGAGCGACGGCTGGGCACGGACGAGATGTGGGACAAGGCCGAAGAGGCGCTGCGCCAGGCGCTGGGCGTGCGCGAGGTGCCGTACAAGATCGACGAGGGCGGCGGCGTCTTCTACGCGCCGAAGATCGACATCAAGGTCATGGACGCGATCGGCCGCCAGTGGCAGGGCCCGACGATCCAGATCGACCTGAACCTGCCGGAGCGATTCGACGTGACGTTCGTGAACGCGCGCGGCGAGCGCGAGCGCGCGGTCATGGTCCACCGCGTCCTCTTCGGATCGCTGGAGCGGTTCGTGGGTGGTCTCATCGAGCACTACGCAGGCAATTTCCCGCTGTGGCTCGCGTGGGACCAGGTCGCGATCGTGCCGGTGCGTGAGGACGCGCTGCCTTACGCGCGCGAGGTCGCCGAGCGGCTCCGGAAGGAGCGGATACGCGTCCGGCTCGACGAGCACATGGCCGACATGCGCGAGCGCATCCGCGAAGCCCAGCACCGCCGCGCCAGCTACATCGTCGTGGTCGGCGGCAAGGAGGCCGAGGCGCGCACCGTGTCGGTCCGCCGGCGCGGCGCGGCCAAGGGCGAGGAGGAGCGCGGGGTCGCGCTCGAGGAATTCGTCCGCCGCCTGATGGAGGAGCGCGACACCCAGACGCTGCCGTCGGACTTCGTCGCGGGCGACACGGGGCCGAGCGTGGACGAGGCCGCGTCCGAGGGATGACGGCGGAGACGCGCGCGGCGGCGGGACCGGTCCTGACCGGCGAGCGGATCCGGCTCCGTCCGATGACCGCGGAGGACGCGTCGTACCTCGCGCGCTGGGCGGCGGACCCCGAGTTCGCCCGAAACCAGTGGGGCAGGATGCGGACGCAAGGCCTCGACGCGGCCCGCGAGTTCATCGGCTGGTTCGCCAAGGAGGGCTCGCGCCTCTTCGCGATCGAGCACGAGGGCCGTCCCGTCGGCTTCGCTAACTACCGCGACCTGAACGTCGGCGACCGCAAGTGCGAGATCGGCCTGGGCATCGGCGAGCCCGATCTCTGGTCGCAGGGCCTGGGTCGCGACGCGCTTCGGACGCTCCTGCGCCACCTCTTCGAGGATCTGGACCTCCAGCGGGTCGCGCTGCACGTGGTCGCGACGAACGACCGCGCCATCGCTTCCTACAAGTCCTGCGGGTTCGAGGTCGAGGGCGTCGAGCGCCGGTCGCGCCGGGCGGACGACGGTGGCTGGCATGACATGGTCGCGATGGCCGCCATCCGCGGCCGGGAGCGTGCGGCGTTCGACCCGCGGCCGGTGGTCCTCGAGGGGACGCATATCCGTCTCGAGCCGCTGCGCATGGAGCACGCCGCGGAGCTCTACGAGGCCCTCGCCGATCCCGAACTATGGACCTGGGTCGGCGATCCCGCGCCGCGCGGCGGGGACGACATCCGGCGCTACATCCGGACGGCCCTCGACGCGCAGATCCGCGGCGAGCAGGTCCCCTGGCTCACACGGCGGCGCTCCGACGGGGCCGCGCTAGGCACGACGCGATACGGAGCCATCTCGCGCCCCGACCGTTCGCTCGAGATCGGCTGGACCATGCTCGGGCCGGCCGGCCGGCACACCCCCGCGAACACCGAGGCCAAGTACCTCCAGCTGCGCCACGCCTTCGACGACCTGGGCGCGATACGGGTCTGGCTGAAGACGCACGCGAAGAACGAGCGCTCTCAGCGGGCCATCGAACGGATCGGAGCCATGCGCGAGGGTCTCATCCGCAACGAGCGCATCCGGCCGTGGGACGGTCAGGTCCGCGACGCCGTGTACTACTCGATCGTCGATCGCGAGTGGCCCGACGTGAAGCGCAGGCTGCTTGGCCTGCTCGATCGGAACGGCGCGTGATAGCGGGCGTGGCATGCGCGCTGCTAGACTTCAGGCAGTTGAAGTCTTTCAGCCCCCAGGAGCCCGTCTGATCCGCTTCCACGGGAAGGTCCTACCCCGATAGCCGAGCTGCGGATCAACGAGCAAGTCCGCGTCCCCACCGTGCGCCTGATCGGTGCCGACGGCCAGCAGCTTGGCGTCGTGCCGACCTCGCGCGCGCTCGCGCTCGCCCAGAGCGAGGGCTATGACCTCATCGAGATCGCGCCGCAGGCGACGCCGCCCGTGTGCCAGATCGGCGACTACGGGAAGTTCCGCTACAAGGCGCAGCAGCGCGAGAAGGAAGCCAAGAAGAAGCAGCGGACCATCACCTGGAAAGAGGTCCG
>DATKCP010000010.1:0-7591 GCA_035513115.1 Candidatus Limnocylindria bacterium
GGTCTGATCGTGCTTCTCATCGGCTTCGCCGTCGATGTCGGTCTGCTCGGAGGCGGCGCCCGCCAGCGACGAGCGGGTTAACCGCGCGCCACGCGCTCCAGCTCGGCGTCGGTCAAGAGGCGGTCGGAGGCCTTCGCCGCGTCGAAGACACGCGCGACGAGCTCGGCCGTCGGTGCATACCCGTGTGACTCGAGCCAGTACACGACGTTGGACTCGCCGCTCATCGGCCCGACCTCGATGCGCTGCTCGCGGCCCAGCACCGACGCCGGCACCCCGCTGTACACGCGGTCCGCGAGATCGCGGTCGCCCCTGCGGAGCGCCTTGATGACCGCGGCGGCGTGCACGCCCGTGCCCGTGCGAAACGCGTCGGAGCCCATCGCGGGATAGTTCGGCGGGATCGGGATGCCGCAGTGCTCCGCCACCAGCGCGACGTATTCGGCGAGCGGCGTGAGGTCGCGCTCGATCAGTCCCCAGATCCGCATGTTCACCAGCAGCTGGTCCATCGACGTGTTGCCGACGCGCTCACCGATACCGAGGGCACAGCCGTGCACACGGTCCGCGACCGCCGTCGCAGTGAGCGCGTTTATCGTGCCGAGACCGCGGTCGTTGTGCCCGTGGTAGTCGAGCTTCACGTCGCGGCCCTTGATGACGTCGTCGCGCAGGAACGTCAGCAGGTTGCGCACACCCTCGGGCGTGGCGTGACCGACGGTATCCGAAGCGCATATTCGCCGAGCGCCGCAGCCGATGGCGACCTCGTACAGGTTCGTGAGCGTCTCGGGGTCGGCGCGGGTCGTGTCCTCGGTCACGAACATGACCGGCAGCCCGTTCTTCACGAGCGTGGTGACCGAGTCCTCGACGTTCCGCAGCATCGTGTCGAGCGACCAGTCCTCCGCCAGACGGCGGATCGGCGACGAGCCGATGAACGCGCAGCTCTCGATCCTCACGCCCGACTCGACCGCGGCCTCGATCGCGCCCTGCACGTCGAGCGGATGCGTGCGGATCGCCTGGTTCGGACGCAGGTGCTTGAGCTTCGTCGTTTCTCTCGCGAGCTCGACGATCTCCGCGCGCGCGCGCGCCGACGCCCCCGGCAGACCGATGTCGGCGCTATCGATGCCGAGCTGATCCATCAGATGCAGCAGGCGCTTCTTCACCCCGAGCGGCGGGTTGCGTACCGACGGACCCTGAAGGCCGTCGCGTAGCGTCTCGTCGTCGAGCTCGACCGCGCGGTAGTCCGCCTTCATGACCCGTCCATCGCGGTTCCAGTCGTAGATCAGCGAGTCGATGTCGCTCATCGCTCCTCCGTCGGCGTGGGCGCGGGAGCGAGCTCGAATCCGGCACGCGCGCCGGCGCTCCAGCGCAGATAGACCAGATCGGCCGTGTCGAAACCGGCGTGGCGCGCCGCCGTGAACGCGTAGCGGGTCGTGATGCCGGCGAACGTAGTTGCCTCGAGCCGGTCTCGCAACCGCGCGCGGTCGGGCGTGACGCCAGCAGTCTCGGCCGCCGCGTCGATGAGGGCGAGCGCGTCGTAGGCGGTCGCGGCGAGCGTGCTCGGCTGACCGTGGCGGGTCGCGAACGCCTGGAGGAAGGCGGACAGCTCCGGCGCGGTCGGCACGCTCGAGACGGCCGCCAGGTTCCGCGAGCCGGGCCACGTCGCGAGGTCCGCGCCCTCCCCCAGCGCCGCCGCGTCGCCGGCCTCCATTAGATAGGAGAGATAGACGCGTGCCGTGATCCCGGCCGCGGCGAGCGAGCGCGTGGCCTCGACGTACGTCGCTGCCGGACCGGTGAACAGCATGCTGCGCGCGAAGGCGGCACCGGCGCGGACGCGCGCCGCGGCATTCTCAGCGGTCACCGCGACGACCGTCGGGGAGACGAAGCCGCGCTGCTCGAGCTCGCTCGCGAGCGCGAGGCGCTCCGCGATCGCCGCCGCGGACTCATCGCTCGCGAGGAGCGTGGGTACCAGCACGCCGCGCCGCCTCGCGTCGTCCACCGCCGCGCGCGCGAGGTCCGCATACGTCGGCGCGAGCCCGAACGCCCAGCGACCGTTCGGGAGCGATGTGGGCTCGGGTGCGGGAAGCGTGAGGATGACCGGAAGGCGCGCGACGGCGAGCGCGCGGGCGAAGGTCTCGTCGTACGCGAACGGCACTCCGATGACGACGGCGTCCGCGCCATCCTCCTCGGCCGCGCGGCGGAGCTCGATGAGCAGTCGCGCCTCGCTCCCGGTGAGGTCGACGAACTTCACGCGCAGCCGCTGGCCGCCGCGTGCCTGCTCCTGATCCAGCCAGAGCTGCATCGCGTTGCGTTGCGCGATCCCGCTCGGCGCCCGTGAGCCGGACAGATCGAGCAGCACCGTCACCGCGGTCGTGCCGGGCTCGCGCGCCGGGGACGGCGTCGGGCCGATCTCGGAGGGTGGCGTGGAGCAGGCCGCGACGAAGAGCGCGAGCGCGACGCAAAGGCCGCGCACGGCCTTTAGGAGCGGGTGCCGTCGGGGCGCGGAGAGTCCTCGGCGTACACGTGCTTGATGGCGTCCACGGGGAGCGGGTCGGGCTCGCTCTCGGCCTGCGCGATCGCGGCCTCGATCTCGGTGTCGAGCGCGTGGCGGATGGCCTCGAGCTCTTCGCCGGTCGTGCCCTGCTCGCCCAGATAGGTTCGGGTGCGTTCGACCGGATCCTTCGCCATCCACCCGCGGACCTCGTCCTTCGTGCGGTAGCGGCTGTCGTCGTCGTCCGACGTGTGCGGTTGGTAGCGGTAGCACTTGAGCTCGACCAGCGTCGGACCGGCACCGGAGCGTGTCCGCTCCACGGCCTGCCTCGTCTTGTCGTAGGAGTCGAGAACGTCCATGCCGTCGGCGATGAAGCCGCGGACCCCATAACCCGCGGCCTTGTCCGCGACGTTCGGCACGGCCATCTGCTGCTCGAACCGCGTCGAGATCGCCAGGAGGTTGTTCTCGATGACGAAGACCACCGGGAGCCTGTGGATCGCGGCAAAGTTGATGGCCTCGTGGAAGTCGCCGGGACTCGTTGACGCCTCGCCCCCGAACGCGAAGACGATGTTCTCCTCCCTCAGGTTGCGGATCGCGAGCGCGAGCCCCACCGCGTGCGGGAACTCCGTGCCCACGCAGACCGAGCGCGTCACGATGCGGTCCTTCGGGCTCGAGAACTGGTTCAGGATCTGCCGACCGGCGGAGTGCGTGTCCGTCGCCTTCGCGAGGACCATGCGGAACTCCTCCAGGGGAGACATGCCGAGCACGAAGGCGACGCCCATGTCGCGGTAATAGGGGACGGTCCAGTCCTTGCCGCGGCGGATGTTCCACGCCGCGCCGACCTGCGCCGCCTCGTGCCCGTCGGTCCCGGCGCCGAACGGCGTTCGGCCCATGCGGTTCAGCTGCAGGATGCGCTCGCTGACCATCCGCGTCTGGAGCATCTTTCGGTACATGCCCTTGACGTCGTCGAGACTGAGTCCGAGGCTCTCATGACGTGCGCGCGCGGACACCGTCATGCTCGCGATGGTATCGCGCAGAGCCCGCGCGCCGGCTGGGTCAACCCTGGTCGAGCGCGCGCCGCAGCGAATCCGCGGTCGCGTTGCCACCACTGACCCAGCACGCCACGCGCTTGCCGGAGAGCCGCTCAGCCAGACGACGTGCCGCGGCGATGGGTGCGGCGCCCGCGCCTTCCGCGACGACATGTCCCTCGACGAGCAGGAGTCGCATCGCGGCGTAGAGCTCGTCGTCGGTCACGAGCACGAAGTCGTCGAGCAGGGCGGCGAGCATGCGCTGCGGCAGATCGAAGGACGTGCGCGTCGCGAGCCCGTCCGCGAATGTCGCCGCACGTTCCGTCGTGCGTGGCGCGCGGTCACGCCAGGCGCGCTGCGCGGCCGACGCGCCCTCGGCCTGAACGCCGATGACGGTCATGTCCGGCCGCAGCGTCTTCGCCACGAGGGCCGCACCCGACGCGCCGCTGCCGCCGCCGATCGGCACGATGAAGACGTCCATGTCGGGCCGTTCGAGCAGGACCTCGAGCGCCGCGGTGGCGACACCGGCGATGAGGTACGGCTCGTTCCCCGAATGCACGTAGCGCGTGCCGCTCGCCACGGCTCGCCGCTCGCACTCCTCGCGCGCGTCGTCGTAATCGTCGCCGTGCTCCACGATCGTGGCGCCGTTCGCGCGCATCGCCGCGAGCTTCAGCGGATTCGCGCCCTTCGGCACGACGATCGTCACCGGCACACCGAACACGCCGCCCGCGTACGCGAGCGACTGGCCGTGGTTGCCGGTCGACGCGCCGATGACGCCCGACTTCGCGGTCGGATCGCGCCCGACCAGGTTGAGGCCGCCCCGGACCTTGAAGGCCGCGGTCGGAAGGAGGCTCTCGCACTTCAGCCAGACGTCGAGGCCGAGCGCCGCGTTCACGGCGTCGCGGCGGATCAGCGGCGTGGGCGCGAGATACGCCGTGAGGAAGTCGCGCGCCGCGAGCACGTCGGCGAAGGACGGTGGGCCGGTCCAGGCGGGCGCCGCCGTCACGGCGCGACCGTGGACTGCCTCGATCTCCACAGCGCGTAGGAGAGCGCGAGCATCCAGATCCCCAGGAGGACGCGGAGCGGCAGCCACGCGACGGCCATGTCCGCGCCGAGCGGGCCGAGCGCGAGCACCAGGGCGAACTCGCCCGCGGCGAGTCCGAGGGTCACGGCGCCGAGCCAGCGTGGCAGCGCCCCCGTCTCCCACCACATCTTCCCGATGGTCCACCACCAGATCGCGCGCACGAACAGCGCCACGACGGCGAGGTCGGGGGCGGCGGACGCGGAGATGCCCACCGTGACGACCGTTATGCCCGCGACGGTCCCGAGCATCGCACCGCTCTGGCGCACCAGTGCGTGGCGCACGTGCAGCACCGCGATCGCCGGGAGCATGAGCCCGTAGCCAACGGCCGTAAGGAGGAAGAACCACGCCGGATAGAACCCCGAGCCGAACGCGATGGCGGCGATGTGGGCAATGCCCGCGGCCGCGCTCCACATCGCGGCCTTCCAGACCGCTTCGTTCTCGTGGTCGTCTACGTCTTGCGCTTCCCGTTCTCGTCGTACTCGTAGAAGCCTTTACCCGCTTTCACTCCCAGGTGCCCGGCGAGGACCATTCGCTTGAGGAGCGGCGGGGGCGCCCACGCGGGATCGCGGAATTCCTCGAAGAACGTGTTCGCGACGTGCAGATTGATGTCGAGCCCGGTGTAATCGATGAGCTCGAACGGTCCCATCGGGTGGCGCAGGCCGAGCTTCACGGCCTTATCGATGTCCTCGGGGCTCGCGACACCCTCCTCGAGCGCGCGGATGGCCTCCAGCATGATCGGGATCATCAGCCGGTTCACGATGAACCCCGGCGTGTCCTTGCAAACGACCGGTGTGTGGCCGAGGCGGGTCACGAAGGCGCGCAGCGCCTCGACCGTCGCATCGCTGGTCGTGATCGCCTTCACGACCTCGACCAGCTGCATGACCACGGGCGGATTGAAGAAGTGCAGGCCGGCGAAACGGTCGGGACGCTTCGTCGCAGCGGCGATCTCGATGATCGTCAGGCTCGAGGTGTTCGAAGCGAAGATCGTCGACGCCGGGCACACGCGGTCGAGCTCCTCGAAGACCTGTTTCTTCGCGTCCATGACCTCGATCACCGCCTCGATGACGAGGTCGCGGTCCTTGAAGTCCGCCAGCGAGGTCGTACCGCGGATGCGGCCGCGGGCCTTCTTCGCGTCGTCCTCGGTCACCTTGCCCGACTTCACGACGCGTGCGAGCGAGCCGTCGATGCGCGAGAAACCCCGGTCGAGGAACTTCTGGTCGATCTCGCGCGCCAGCACGTCGAGACCGGCCATGGCGCACACCTGCGCGATCCCGGAACCCATCTGTCCGAAGCCGACGATCCCGACGCGCTCGATGGCCATGACGTGCGACCTCCTGTTGGCGGCTCGAATGGGCGCGCACAGCATACCGAGATGCTCGGTACGATCGGCCCGTGCCCGCGGCGGCTTCCGATGTGCCCACGTTCTGGATCGGCCGTAATCCCGCGACCACGAGTCGGCTGCCGTACGTGCTTCGCCTCCCCGTCTCCGGCGAGGGTCGCATATTCCTCGCTGCGCGCGAGACGTGGCCGCGTGGGACCGACGTCTACTGTCACCAGATCGGCGAATGGCCACCGGAGGCCGACATCGTCGAGGAGGTGCCGGTCGAGGCGTGCTGGCGAGCCGGCGCCGCGGTGCATCTCGTGCTCCGGCGGGCGCGACAGCGCCGCTCGCTCTTCGTCTGGACGCGCAAGGGCGAGCGCACGCTGGTGTTCTGGCGATCCGAGGCGTCGATGCGACGGGCCAGACCGGGCATTCGCGTGCCGCTCGCGCGGGACTTTGGGGAGAGGCTCACGGTCGCCGTCGACTCCGGCGAGCGTTACCCGTGGCGTTTCGCCGGTCGCCCGGTCACGGCCGAGCGCCGGCGGCTGCCCGTCGGTGATTACGCGCTCGTGGTCGCGGACGAGATCTCCGCGGCAGTCGAGCGCAAGACGGCGCAGGATCTCGCCTCCGCGGCCACCGGTGGCCAGCTCGGCCTGACCCTGGCGGAGCTCGGCCAAACGCGTCACGCCGCGATCGTCATCGAGGGCCGGCTGAGCGACGTCATCAAGGAGGCCGATCGCGTGCGGCCCGGCTGGCTCCTCAGCATCATCGCGGCGCTCCAGGTCGAGCACCCGCGCGTCGCCTGGATGTTCGCCGAGACCCGTCAGCTCGCGGAGGAGTGGGCGTACCGCTGGCTCGCCGCCGCGGCGCGAGCCGATTCGCCGCGCGCGCTGCCGCTGCTCGACGAGCGCGCTCTGGGCGAAGCGCCCATCGCATACGAGGGACGGCCGCGCTTGCTCGACGCGACCGCGCGCCGTTCGAGCCTGCTCGAGGAGGCGACCGCGGGCGCCGAATGGACCAGTCGTTCCGCGGCGCGGCGCTGTGGCGTGACGCAGGTTACCGCCGCCGCGGATCTCGCGGCGCTGGTGCGCGAGGGACGTCTCCGGGTCACGGGCGCCGGAACCAAACGACGCTACGTGGCACGATTGTCGTGATGCCCCCATTCCTCGGACCCCACGCTGTCCCCATTTCCCTCACGGTCAACGGCCGACGAGCGACCGCGTACCTGTCGCCGCAGCGCTCGCTGCTCGAGCTGCTGCGGGGCTCCCTCGGCCTCACCGGGACGAAGCTCGTGTGCAACGCGGGCGACTGCGGCGCGTGCACCGTCCTCGTCGAGGATCGCCCGGTGTACTCGTGCATCACGCTCGCGGTCGCCTGTGAGGGCAAGCGGGTCGAGACGATCGAGGGCATCTCGAGCGACGGCGCGCTGCATCCGGTGCAGGAGGCGTTCATCGACCACGACGCGTACCAGTGCGGCTTCTGCACGCCCGGACAGGTCATGTCGATCGTCGCGCTGCTGCGCGCAAAAGCCAAGCCGACCGAGGACGAGATGCGGCGCTCCGTCGCCGGCAACCTCTGTCGCTGTGGCGCGTACGTGAACATCGTGAAGGCCGGCATGTCGGCGGCCAGGCGGAGCAAGTACTGGCTGGTCTCAGAGTCGTCAAGAGCCGCGACGAGTT
>DATKCP010000011.1:0-6405 GCA_035513115.1 Candidatus Limnocylindria bacterium
TCAGGCCGCTTCTAGGGAGGCGACGTCGTCGTCGTCGGGTCTCGTGCGCTGGGCGCGGATCGCGCCGGCGCACGCGAGCGCGAGAGCGAGAGCGACGAACGCGGCGAGCTCGTGGAGCACGAGCGCGATCGGGTCCACGACACGCAGGACGAACGGGCTGAAGGCGCGCTCGATCACGAAGAGGAGCGCGGTCGCCAGCAGGAGCCGCAGCGCGAGCGTGCCACCGTGGACGGCTCGTGCCGCGACGGTCAGCGCGACGATCGCGAACAGGTAGACGAGCCAGCCCGACCCCTCGCCGGACAGGCTCCACTCGCGGCCGCCCGGGACGAAGCCCGATACGACGCCGTCGGCCACCAGGACGGCCGCCAGGGCGATGGTGATCCCTCCGAGCACCCAGGCGGTCCTCCTGGGCAGGCCCGGCGACGCCGCCGATGGGGCCGCCTCGTCCTGATCGCCCGCCGGAACGGGCATCGGCGACGAGCTCTGGAGGCCGAAAAGGCTGGTCATTTCGGCGTCCCCGACAGAGTGCCCGAGGCGCCAGACGCGCACCGCCGACACGAGGATCGCCAGCTCCACCAGCGCGGTGGCGAGGTGCACGATGATCGCCGGGAGCTCCTTGGGGCCGAGGACGAACGCGGTGAGCGGGCGCTCGATCAGGAAGAAGGCGGAGAGCCCCATGCGCGCCATGAGGCTGCGCTCGCTCCCGCGCGCGACCAGGTACGCGACGAGCGTATTCAGGATCGCGAAGATGTATGAGATCTCGCCGAGGTTCTGGTACTTGCCGGTGAACCACGCGGGTCCACCCGGATACACGCCGTCGAGGATCCCGTCCACGATGAAAAGGACGGAGGCGAGGAGCATGAGGAGGACGACTGGACGAATCGCGCCGGCCATCAGTACTCCCCTTCCACAGCCCGTGGAATGGTACCGCTCAACCCCTCGCTCGGTGAGCCTCCAGCGATGCGATGCATTCGGCTGGCACGAAAACGCCACCGAGATCCGCACCGTGCTCGCCGCGCCCGTGGAAGTCGCTGCCTCCTGTGGGAACGAGCCCGTAACGCGCGGACAGGCGCAGGCACTCCGCGGTGAACGCCGGCGTGTGCGAAGCGTAATAGCACTCGATACCGACGAGGCCGGCCTCGACCAGCCGCGGCAACACCCCCTCGAGACCCGTGACCGTCCCCGGATGCGCGAGCGACGGCACGCCACCGTGTTCGCGCGCCAGCGCCACCGCCTCCAGCGGAGCCAGACCGACGCGCGAGACATATGCGGTGGAGTCTTTGCTGATGAGCGTCTCGAACGCGCTCTCGTAGCTCGGCACGTGACCCGCTTCGAACAGCGCCTGTGCCAGATGGGGCCGGCCGAGCGAGCCGCCCTGCGCGATCTGGCGCACGCGATCCAGCGAAACCGCGTATCCGAGAGCGTTCAGCTTCTGCACCATCAGCTCGATGCGCCGCCCGCGGTTCTCACGCAGCCAGCGAAGCCGCTCCTCGAGCGCGGCGTCGAGCGGATCGACGAAGTAGGCGAGGACGTGGACGTCGCCCCACTCCGACTCGGTGTTCAGCTCGGTCGCGGGTATGACGCGCACGCCGCGACGCTCCCCTTCGGCGACCGCCTCGGCCACGCCGAGCAGCGTGTCGTGGTCCGCGAGGGCCTGGATGCGCACGCCGCGCTCCGCGGCGCGGGCGATCAGCTCCGTCGGGGTGAGCGCGCCGTCTGACGCGATCGAATGCGTGTGAAGGTCGATCTGGTAGCCCGTACTCAGGCCGAGTGCTCCAGGTCGAGACGTTCGATCGAGCGCGCGCGGCCGCTCGCTTCGTCCACGTCGATGACGACACTGTTGAACTGCACCGGCCCGCTGGCAACCTCGAAACGCCGCGGCAGGCCGTCGCGGAAGCGACCCACGATGATGGCCGGGTCTATCCCGAGCACGGAGTCGCGCGGCCCGACCATACCGGTGTCCGTCACGTGAGCCGTGCCCTGCGGGAAGACCCGCGGATCGGCGGTCGGCACGTGCGTGTGCGAACCGACGACCGCGGAGAAGCGTCCGTCGAGGTGCCACCCCATGGCCACCTTCTCGCTCGTCGCCTCGGCGTGCCAGTCGAGGATGCGTACGCGCGGCGCATCCCGGCCGAGCTGATCGAGGAGGCCGTCGATCGCGCGGAACGCGTCGTCGGCCGGGGCCATGAAGGTCCGGCCGATCGCGTTCACCACGAGGACGTCGTTGATCACGACCCAGCCGCGCCCGGGGTTCCCAGGCGCGAGGTTGATCGGCCGGATCGCGAACGGGAGGAGCTCGATGTCGTTCAGGAACTGTCGCTGGTCCCAGACGTGGTTGCCGTTCGTGACGACGTCCGCGCCATTGGCATTGAGCTCGCGCGCGATGTCGGCCGTGAGACCCGCGCCGCCCGCCGCGTTCTCTCCGTTCACGATCGCGAAGTCGATCCGATATTCCTCCCGGATCTTTGGCAGGAGCGCCTGGACCGCGTTGCGCCCAGGACGACCAACGACGTCGCCAACAAACAGGATCTTCAAGGCGGATTAGCGAGACGCGCGGGACGAGGACGACTTGGAGGACAGGGATGACGGTGTGCGAAGCGTGTCGGCCCGAGGGCCCCCGCGCGCGAGGGGTCCCCGTCCCGTAGGGACGGGGTTTCGCGCGTTGAGAGGGTTTCGGGCCGGCACGCTGAGCAATGCCGTCACCGATGACCTACTTCGCGTACTCGACTGCTCGCGTCTCGCGAATGACCGTCACCTTTATCTGTCCTGGGTATTGAAGCGACTCTTGGATCTTCTGGGCGATGTCGCGGGACAGGCGCGCCGTCGACAGATCGTCGATCTGCTCGGGCTTCACGATGACGCGGATCTCGCGACCGGCCTGGATCGCGAACGACTTCTCGACGCCCTGGAAGCTGTTCGCGACGTTCTCGAGCTCGAGCAGGCGCTGCAGGTAGTTCGAAACGATCTCGCTTCGCGCGCCGGGTCGCGCCGCGCTGATCGCGTCCGCCGCCGAGATGAGCGTGCCCACCATCGTCACCGGTTCGACGTCGCCGTGATGGCCGACGACACCGTCGATGACGTTCTGCGGGAATCCGTACCGACGGAGCAGCTCGCCGCCGATGATCGTGTGCGGGCCCTCGACCTCGTGGTCGATCGCCTTGCCGATGTCGTGCAGCAGACCCGCGCGCTTCATCGTCTGCGGGTCGTAGCCAGTCTCTGACGCGAGCATGCCCGCGACGTGCGCGACCTCCACCGAGTGTCGCAGCACGTTCTGTCCGTACGACGTCCGGAAGTGCAGACGACCGAGGAGTCGCACGAGGTCGGGATGCAGTCCCGCGAGGCCCACTTCGTACATCGCCGACTCCGCGGCCTCCTTCATGACCTGGTCGATCTCGGTCTTGGCCTTTGCGACCATCTCTTCGATACGAGCGGGATGGATGCGGCCGTCCACGAGGAGCCGTTCCAGTGCGCGCTTCGCGACCTCGCGGCGGATCGGGTCGAAGCCGGAGACGACCACCGCCTCAGGCGTGTCGTCGATGATGATATCGACGCCGGTGAGCGTCTCGAGGGTGCGGATGTTCCGGCCCTCGCGGCCGATGATCCGGCCTTTCATGTCGTCACTGGGAAGGGCGACGACCGTCACGGTGTGCTCGGCCGTGTGCTCCGCGGCGTAGCGCTGGAGCGCCATCGTGATGATCTCGCGGGCCCGGGCGTCGGCGGTCTCGCGAGCCTCCGCCTCGAGGTCGTGGACCTTCCGGTTGGTGATGTCGCGCATCTCGTCCTCGACGCGCTTCAGGAGGAGGCCGCGAGCCTCGTCCATCGACAGGCCCGCGACGCGGGCGAGCTCGCTCCGCTGCTCGCTCTGCAACTGGACGATCTTTTCCCGCTCGGCCTCGAGCTCCAGCTCCTTCTCCACCAGGCGGCGCTCCCGCTGGTCGACCGCGGCGAGCTTCTGGTCGAGCTGCTCGTCCTTCTTGTCCAGCCGGGTCTCGTAGCGCTGCAGCTCCGCGCGGCGCTCCCGGTTCTCGGTCTCGGCGGTCTTGGCCAGCGTGATCGCCTCGTCCTTGGCCTCGAGGAGGATCTCCTTCTGCTTCGCGCGGGCCTCCGCCACCAGGCGCTCCCCATTCGCGCGCGCGGCCGTTTCACTGCCGAGCGCGATGGAGCGGCGGACCAGGAGGGCGACGGCGAAGCCGACGAGGCCTCCGACGAGGGCCACAAGGCCCACGACGAGGGGGTCGGGCATCTCAAGTTCCTTTCCGTGTGGCGCGAACGCGGGGATGCTCGCCGTGCCGGGGCGAACGCCCCTGTGGTCGCGTAATCGGCCGACGGAACGGCGTGCCCCGCCGGCCGAGGTTCACAAGCTCTAAGTGTGTCGAGGATAACGCTGGTCACCCCGCGTACGCAATGCGGACGACGCTAGCCTGCAACGGATGCGCGATTACGCCCCGCCCGGCACGCGTTTGCTGCTCCTCAGCTCGTTCGTCGCGACGGTGCCGATGGGCTACCTGCTCGTCGTCCTGCCGCTCTATCTCGACCGCGCCGGCATCCAGCCGGCCTTCATCGGCCTCCTCTACACGGTGTCCGGTCTGGTCGCGTCGCTCATCGTCGCCTTCTCCGGCGTGTTCGCGGACCGCTGGGGCCGCCGGCGCTTCCTCGTTGCGGGCACCCTCATGCCCGTCCCGAGCTACCTCGTCTTCGCGTCGACGACGGATCCCGCGTGGCTGATCGCGGCGGGCGTCTTTGGCGGCGTCGGTCTCGCGAACGGCGCGGCCGGCGCCCTCACGATCTCGAGCTTCGACGCGCTCCTCGCGGAGAAGGCGAGCGCGGTCCAGCGGACGCGCGTCTTCGCGGCGAGCCAGGCGCTCTGGAGCCTCGCGCTGGCCGCCGGCTCCATCGCCGCGGCGGCGCCGACGCTGCTGCGCGCGAGCTTCGGCGTCGGCGATCTCGAGAGCTACCGACTTCCCTACCTCGCCATGGCCGCGCTCACGCTCGTGGCGGCGGCCCTGCTCGTGCCGCTGCGCGAGGACGTGAGCGTGCGCGCCGCGCGGGTCGCATCGGGCTGGCTGCCGCGGCGATCCCGTCCGGCGATCGCGACCTACGCGCTCGGCATCGGTTTCCTCGGCTTCGGTCTCGGCATCGCGGTCCAGCTCCTTCCGCTGTGGTTCGGCCTCCGCTTCGGCGTCAACGAAGCCGACCTCGGTCCCTGGTACGCGGCGACCCAGTTCCTCTCGCTCGCGACGGTCCTGGTCGTTCCCTATCTCGAGCGAAGGCTCGGCGGGCCGCGGACGGTGCTCTTGTCGCTGTTCGCGAGCGGGACGTTCCTCGCCCTGATCGTTGCCGCGCCGACCTTCACGGTCGCGGCTTCGCTATTCGTGCTCCGCGGCTTCTTCACGAACCTCTCGTGGCCGTTCCATCAGTCGTTGCTCATGACCGCGACGGCTCCCGAAGAGCGCGCGACGGCGGTCGGCCTGGGGTTCGCGGTGTGGGGCCTTACGAACGCCGTCGGACCGCTGGCGTCGGGCGCGCTGCTCGGAGCGGGCATCTTCGTGCTCCCGCTGCTGATCGGGGCGCTCATGTACTTCGGCGGCGGGCTCGTGTTCGGGATCGGCTTCGGTCGGTTGCTCGCGAGCCGCGCGCGGTCTGAGGCGAGCGCGGCCGCCGCCGCTACGCTCGGCGGTGATGGCTCTTCCTGAGAACGAGACGCGGCTCGACGAGAGCGCACTCGCGGAGCTGCTCGCCTTGGGCGCCTGGTGGCGCGAGGGCAAGACGATCACGCGCACGTTCACGTTCAGGGGATTCAAGGGCGCCATGGCATTCGCGAATCGCGTCGCCGAAGCTGCGAACGCCGCCAACCATCATCCAGATATTCACATCGAGAGCTACCGCACCGTCCGCATCGTCCTGACCACTCACGCGACAGGTGGGATCAGCGACGCCGATATCGAACTTGCGCGCACCATCGACGGGGTTGCATGAGGACGCCGTGGG
Source organism: Candidatus Limnocylindria bacterium (assembly GCA_035513115.1). Taxonomy (GTDB): domain Bacteria; phylum Chloroflexota; class Limnocylindria; order P2-11E; family P2-11E; genus CF-39. Next base: position 5,989 of record DATKCP010000011.1, read on the forward strand.
AAGTGGCGGTGTTCGTCTACCGCGGAGATCGGCTACTCATCATGCGGCGTGTGGGCGAAGGGTATTGGCACGTCGTCGCCGGCGTCGTCGAGCACGGCGAGGGCTACGCCGCGGCGGCGGCGCGTGAGCTGCGCGAAGAGTCGGCCTTGGACATCGGTGACCGGCTGATCGACCTCGAGCGACCGCAGACGTACGCGCTGACGAAGGAGTTTCGGGAGCGCTATGGCTTTCCCGCCGATCAGGAGGTCGTGACCACCTACAACTTCGCGGCTGAGGCACCCTCAGATTGGGAGCCGGTACTCAACGAAGAGCACGACGCATATCGCTGGTGCGGCGTCGAGGAAGCCGTGTCGATGCTCTATTGGCCGTCCGCCAAAGACATCGCACGCGCTATTCGGAGTCGCTGACCTCGCGTCG
>DATKCP010000012.1:0-20017 GCA_035513115.1 Candidatus Limnocylindria bacterium
AGGCTGTTCAAGATGTCGCGCACCTCGAAGTCCGCCGCGGCGACGACCGAGTCGGCGGCTCCGTAGTACATGCGGATACGTCCGTCGCCCAGCTCGACGTGCCCGCAGGAGAAGACGGTCTCGTTGAACAGCCCCGTCCGCTCGAACGGCTCGACCGGCTCGAGGATCGGCTGCGCGGAGCGCGCGAGCACCTTGCGCGGATCGTCGGCGTCGAGGAGCACCGCGCCCATGCAGTAGCGCGTGTCGCGGTCCACTCCGTGGTAGAGCTCGAGCCAGCCGTCGTCGACGCGGAACGGGACGGCGGACGCGCCCGTGCGCAGCTCGTCCCAGTACTCCCAGCGCGGAAGGCAGAGCGTCTCGTGGCCCCCCCAGGAGCGCAGGTCGTCGCTGAACGCGATCCAGATGCCGAAGATCCGGCTGAACGATTGGGGCATCGGCCGGGTCAGCGCGACGTACCGGCCGCCGACCTTCTCGGGGAAGATCACGACGTCCTTGTGATCGGGAAGGAAGATCACGCCGTGCCGTTCGAAGCTCCGAAAGTCGGTCGTCGTCGCGAGGCTGGTGGTGATACCCCAGCGGGACACCGAGACGAACGTGATGTGCCACTTGCCGTCGATGAACGTCGCCCGCGGATCCTCGACGCCGTACTCCTCCATATCCGTGCGCGGCGCGATCGCCGGAGTCTCATCGATGCTGAAGGTGATGCCATCGGTGCTGCGCGCCACGCGGAGATGCGAGATCTGCGCGAGGAAGTCGATGTATCCCCCGTTGACCGCACGCAGGTTGCCGGTCGCGCTCCGGTAACGGATCGAGCGCGGATCCTTGAGGTCGAGCCCCGGCAGGCTCGCGGGGATGTAGGCCACGGTCACCCGCGGCTCACCGTCGCGCGTGTCGAGGAAGGCCATGCCCACCAGGGGCTCCCTGCGGTAGTGCGCGGGCATCGGTCGGAGGATCGGATGCGGCGCCTCGAGATCGAGCGTGAGCGCGTCGGGTCCGGGCTGGACATCGGTCCGTGGCCGCTCCGCGATGCGCAGGAGGAGGATGACCTCTTTCCCGACCCTCGCGGCCGCGGCGTTGAAGACCGACACGACCTCGAGCGTGGGCAGTGATGGCTTCACGTCCCGTGCGGTGATGAGCGGGTTCTGCGGAAGGCGCTCGCCGAGATTCATGCGATCGGTGTCGGCTCCTCGTGAAGCGGCTCCTCGCTCCCCGGCTCGCGGCGCGCCCCATCGACCGGCGCGACCGGCGGAAGGCCACGATGGTCGAGGACGTCGCGCATCATCGCGAGCACACGCCGGCCGATCGCCGGCCACGCCATCTGCTTGCCGTACTCGTAGGCGCGCATCTCGAGCTCACGCTTCCGCCGCGGATCCCCGAGCACCGAGTTCACGGCCGACGCGACCGCCGCGGCATCGCGGAAGGGCACCAGGATGCCCCTGCCGGTCTCGAGCACCTCCTGCGCGTGGAGGTAGGGCGTCGACACGATCGCCTTCCCGGCTCCCAGCGCGTAGGCGAGGGTGCCGCTGGTGATCTGGTTCGGATCGAGATAGGGGGTGACGTAGACGTCGGTCGCCAGGAGGTAGTCGACGACTTCCCGCTGCGTCAGGTACTGGTTCACGAACTTCACATGGTCGCGCAGGCCGAGGCGGCTCACAGCGGCGACGAGCGAGTTGCGATAGGCCTCGCCCTCGCGCTTCTGCAGCTCCGGGTGGGTCTGGCCAACGACGAGATAGAGCGCACCGGGATTGCGCGCGATGATCTCCGGCATCGCCTCGACGACGTACTCGAGGCCCTTCCGCGGGTCGACGAGGCCGAATGTCGAGATGATCGGCCGGTCGTCGACCCCGAGCTGGCGCTTCAAGCGGTGCCGGCCGCGCGGCTCGATGGCCGGCATGCCATGCTCGATCACCACCGGCGGACGGCTCGCGCCGTAGACCTCGTTCAGAAGTCGCGCGGCGGTCGTGCCCATCACCACCACCTGCTCGCTGTGCTCGGAGATGTAGCGCACCGTTTCGAGCGCCCACGGCTCGGGCTTCGGCGCGACCGTGTGCAGCGTGGTGACGACCGGCTTCGTGCAGCTCTCGAGAAAGACCCTCAGGTGGTCGTCGTACGTGCTGTCGTGCCACACGCCATAGAGCCCGAACTCGTGCTGGACGTTGACGATGTCGACGTTCGACGCGCTGATCGCGAGTGCGGCATCACGATACGTGGCCGCCTCCTCCTGGCGTATGCGCCAGCGGACATCGGGCCCGTAGGGACGCGCCGCGCCCGGTTCGTCGATCGCGGCGGCGAGGATCCGCACCAACGGATCGGCAGACTTCACAGCCGCAGCAAGGTCCGCTGAGAACGTGGCGATGCCGCAGCGGCGCGGAACGGAGGACGCGACCAAGGCGATACGCATAGCACGTTCTTCCCGACTGGGCGCTCGTTTGGATGGCCGCTGGCACCGAAGAGGCGCCGACGGAGTGAAGGTGATCGAAGGGGAGTGCCCGTGCCAAGTGTACCGCTAGTGTGCGCCCTCGATCGGCAGCCCTGCGTTCTGCCAGGCGTTGAATCCACCGCGGAAATTCGCCGCCGTGATGCCGTGACGCTCGAGGATGCTCGTCGCGAGGCTCGAACGCACACCGCTGGCGCAATACACGACGAGTGTTCGTTCGCGCGGCACTTCATCGATCCGTTGCTCCAGCTCCTCGTACGGGATGTGTTGCGCGCCGGGGATATGGCCAAGGGCGTACTCGGACCGCTCGCGCACGTCGATGAGCGCCGCTCCGTCAGTCGCGAGCCGTCCCGCACTCCGGGCGTCAAGCTGCTGTGTGGTCGTCATGGCGCCATCCGCGGCGGCCATCGGCTCGGCGTAGCCGCGCACGTCATCGAATCCGATCAGCGAGAGCTGTGCCCGTAGACGCTCCGCCTGCTCTTCGTCACGCGTGAGCAGAACGATCGGCGTGCCGTACGCGACGACCGCGCCACAGCGGACCGCGAAGCCGTCGTTCCCGACGATGTTGAGCGCACCGCGCCGATGACCGGAGCCGTACAGATGCGGCGGTCGAGGATCGAGAAGCGCCGCGCCCGGCGGCAGCGGATCGCTGAGCATCGGCAGTGGCCGGCGGTCCGGTAACGTCGCGCCGCGGTGATTGAGTGCGCGCACGTGCGGGTAGTACGCGGGCGCGATGGGAAGGCCCGCCGCGATCGTCCGCCGGAACTCCCCGAAGTCGCCACCCGCGGCGCGCGCGACGTCGTTGTGGCGGCGCTCGAATCCGAGCGTGGTCCACCGCGATCCCGCGACGGTCGCGGAGCAGGCGCTGCCACCACCATGCGTTGGGAACACGGCGATGTGATCGGCGAGGCTCAGTACCTTGTCCCGCAGCGTCGAGTACGCGTCGCGCGACAGCCGTTCCTCCAGCTCGGGCCCGAGCAGATCCACGCGCGCGATGTGCCCGACGAGGAGCGCTCCACCGCTGAACAGGTACTGCGGATCGTCGGCGCGACGCAGATCGCTCACGAGGAACGCCACGTGCTCCGGCGTATGACCAGGTGTCGCTACACAGCGCACGCGCAGCGCGCCGACATCCAGAGCCTCCCCGTCTCCGAGGGTCGTGTGCGGATACTCGACCCGGGCGTCGGCTCCGGCGACGACCGCGATGGGTCGGAGCTCGGCCAGCGCGCGCGACCCCGACAGGTAGTCGTTGTGAACGTGCGTCTCGAACGAGTGCGTGATGAGAACGTCGAGCTTCGACGCGGCCGCGAGGTACGCGTCGATCGCGCGGTCAGGATCCACAAGGAAGGCGACGCCGGCGTCCGGATCCGCAACGAGGTAGCTCGCGTGGCCCAGCCCAGCATCGAAGAACTGCTGCAGCAGCACGACACGAACGATACCGCCACGCGCGGGACGCTAGACCGCGCCGACCCCCGGGGCGCCGAGGACTATCGGCAGCACCGAGCCGAACAGGTATCCGGCGATCCCACCGAACGCGGCGAGCGCGACGATCTCCAGGCCCGAGCGGACCGGGTTGCGCTTCGTCCACCTCGACTTGACCACGCCGATGATGAAGACGACGACGCCGCACAGCGCGATGGACGCGGCGGGCGCGATCGCGATCGGCAGGAGCAGGTACGGCAGGATCGGAACGAGGGATGCGATGCCGAACGAGCCACCCATCACGAGCGCGCCCTGCAACGCACCCGGACCTTCTTCGATGACGAGTCCGAGCTCCTTCTCGACCATGGTCTTGAGCAGGACCGCCGGCTCGCGAGCCAGCTCGGCCGCGACCCGTCGCGCGGCGGCCTCGGAGAGACCCTCGGACTCGAGCAAGTAGGCGACCTCGGCCTCCGCCTCGGCGGGGCGGTCGCGCACCTCCTCGCGCTCGTTCTCGATCTGCGCGACGTAGATCTCGCGCTGACTCTTCGACGAGAGGTACTCGCCGGCAGCCATCGAGAAGACACCGGCGAGAGCGGATGCGATCCCCGCGACGAGGACCGCGTAACGATCACCGCTGGCGCCGCCGACGGTGCTGACCACCGCGAGCGTGCTGACCAGACCGTCCTGCATGCCGAACAGCGCTTCCCGGATCTCGCCGAGCCACCCGGCGTGCTTGCGCTCCTCCGCGAGGTGTTGGGCCAGCCACTCGCGGTCGAGGTGGCGGGCGTCATTGTCGGCCGGCTCCGCCGTCACGCGCCTTGTCAGATGACGCGTCCCTTGCCGCCGGTGCTTCCGACGAGCGGCAGCCTCGCGCGATCCCACGCGTTCACCCCGCCCTCGAGGTTCTCCGCCTCGTAGCCGAGGCCGCGCAGACCACGCACGACCGCCTCGCTTCGGCTGCCGCTGCGACAGACGGCCACGATGGTCCGCTCTCTCGGCAGCTCATCCAGACGGCGCGCGAGCTCCCCGAGCGGGATGTGCTGCGCGCCCTCGATGTGACCCGCGTTCCACTCGTCATCCTCACGAACATCGAGCAGATGTACGTCGGCCCGCCGCCCGTTGAACTCGTCGACCTGCATGGAACGATTCTGCTCCGAAGCTGCGGGTGACGTACGCCGGTCGGCGTGGAAGGGGCAGAGACTCAGGTCGCGAGCACAATGAGCGTGTAGACAAGCATCGCGCAGTGTCAGCCGGCGATCCCGCGGGAGAGCACGGGCAGGCGCTCATCGAGACCGCGCTCTCGCTCTCGCTTCTCGTGTTCACGATCCTCGGTGGCGCGGACATGGCGCGGGCGTTCGCCGCCCAGCTTGGTGTGCAGAACGCGGCGCGCGCGGGCGCCGAGGCGGCCGTAACGCGCGCCGCGACGACGGACCCGCAGATCATCGGCTACGCGTCCGACGAGCTCGGACGCATCGCCGGGATCGACTCCGCCGCCGCGACGATCTCGGTGACGCACACCACCGGCCCCGGCGGCGTGTCGCTCGTGAACGTGCGCGTGCAGTACACGTACCGGACGCTTGCGCCATGGCCGTTCGTCCCGAACACGCTGTCTCTCGACCGAACGGCCACGTTCAGGAACTACCCATGACGTCCGCCCACGACCAGAATCGCGGACAAGCGCTCGTCGAGACCGCGCTCGTCATTCCCCTTCTGCTCCTTCTGATCGTGGGTCTCTTCGACGCCGGCCGCGCGGTGTGGCTGAGCAACACGCTCGCGACGGCCGTGCGCGAGGGCTCGCGCTACGGCGTCGTCCATGGTGCGCTCAGCGGCTCGCCGACCGGGCCCGGCTCGGCGACGTACACCGCGCCCGACGTCGACACGGCGATCACCGCCGAGGTACGGAGATACGCGGGCGGGGTGCCGGACACGCTCACGGTGAGATCGACGTGGCCCGACGGCAACGCGAACCGCGGCAGCCGCATCGTCGTGAGCGCGAGCTTTCCGTTCACGCCGATCCTCTCGCAGGTGTTCCTCGGCGGCGGATTTGGCATCACGCTGCAGTCGAGCTCGACGCTGGTGATAGAGCAGTGAGGCTCTGGTCCGGTGATGAGCGTGGCCAGGCGCTGATCCTGATCGCGGCGGCGCTCGGCGGGCTGCTGCTGGGTATCGGTCTCGCTCTCGACACGGGGCAGCTCTTCGTCGCGCGGCGCGCCGCGCAGACCGCTGCGGACGCGGGGGCGTGGGCCGGAGCGGCCGTGCTGTACGCCGGCGGCAGCGCGGCGCAGGCACGTACGGCGGCGACGGATGACGCGACGCGCAACGGTTACACGAGCGGCGGCTTCATCAGCGTCACGACGGCCTCGCCGCCGACGACCGGCGCCTACTCGGGCGATCCCGGTTACATCGAGGTGACGATCACCGAGCAGGTGGCGACCAGGTTCCTGTTCGGCGCGAGCGCCGGGCGCACCGCGGTCACCGTGCGCGCGGTGGCCGGTCTCGCGCGCTCCGGCACGGGACAGGCGGTGATCGTCACGAGCCCCGTCGACGCGGCGACCTTCACGCTCTCGGGGAGCACGCGCTTCACCATCACCGGCGGCGGTACGAACACCAACACCACCAACCCGAATGCGGTCCAGATCGGCGTGGGCGGCCTGCTGAGCGCGACTTTTCACCGGGTCACCGGTGGCGTCACCCCTGTGAATGCCGGACGCATGAGCCCGGCGCCGATGACCGGCGTCGCGGCGGCGGCGGATCCATTCGTGTCCCTCGCGGGTCCGCCGGCCTCCGGCGTGCCCGCGTACGCGGGCCAGACCATCACGAACGCGACGGTGACGCTGAGCCCGGGCGTCTACACCGGGCTCGTCAGTGTCGGCAACAACGGCACCGCGCGTCTGATGGCCGGCAACTACATCTTTCGCGCGGGTCTCACGGCGACCGGGAGCGGGTCGATCGTGCTCGCGGGCGCGGGTGGCGTCCTCCTGTACAACGCGAACGCGAGCTACCCGGCAGCGGGCGGAGCGTGCGGAGACCTCTCGCTGGCGGGCACCGGTGCCATGACGCTGTCCGCGAGCCGAACGGGCTCATATGCAGGCATGCTCATCTTTCAGGATCGCAGCTGCACGAACGGCGCGACGCTCGCGGTGCGGACGGGCACGTCGCTGAGCGGAACGCTCTACGTTCCGGAGGCCAGGCTCACGATCTCCGTCGCGAATGGCGTGACGATAGCGTCGCAGATCGTGGCGGACCTCCTCACGCTGACCGGCAACGACACGCTCACCATGAACTTCACGCCGGCATCGGTCACCGGTACGCGCGTGCCGTCGCTGGTGGAGTGACGCGACGCTAGGGTCGGAGGATCCGCTCCGCCTCGGCCGTGAAGCTCGCGCCCGCGGTACCGGCCGGTCGAGCATCCCCGGGGGCGCGGAGGAGCAGCTGCAGGCCGCCGCCCGACGCCTGCAGCGCCGCGATGCGTTCCGCCGTCGTGACGTCGACCCGAAACGTGTACACGGTGATGGTCTTCGCGAGCACCGGAATGTCCTGGATCACGATGCGGCCGACGAAGTCGCTGCGTGTCGGCTCGACAACGGCGAGCGTGTAGAGAATGTCCACGTGATCCCCCGCCCCGATCGCTCCACCGGCCGCATTCGCGTCCGGGATGTTCAGCGACATCGCGCGGAACAGGTTCGAGTTCGCGACCGTCTGGCCCGGCGGTAGGACCGCGATATGACCTTCGCTACCGGGCTGGGCGACTTTGGTGGAGAGCACGGGCTCGTTCTCCGACAGCGCGACGGTGGTCACCATGCCGGCCACGCTGTTCGCGTCCCGGAGCGCGTTCGCGGGCGCGGCATCGCGCGGCAGCCGCACGACCCTCAGATCGCCTGGTCCGAGAGCGGATCGCGCTCCGATCTCGCGCGCGGCGACGAGCACATCCACCGTGGGGTCGGTCGGTGGCGCCTCCCGTGCGACACCCGCGTAGAGATACGTGCCGGCGCCGGCCAGCACCGCGACGAGCACGCCGACCGCCAGGAGGATGCGCGACAGTAGGCGCGAACGCTGTGGTCGGTACGGGTCCCCAAGGTTGATGCCCGTACTCAAGGAACGTTCACTGACTGCTGGTCGATTATCGTTTCGTCACCGCGCACTGCGGCGAGTTTAGCGGCGGATGGAAGACCGGAAGGAAGGCATGGCGGGCGAGAAGATCCTCTGCGTCGACGACGACGACTCGATCCGCAAGCTCTGCACGGTCTATCTCGCGAAGCGCGGATACCGTGTCGAGGCGGTCGCGAACGGCCTCGAAGCGCTCGAGCTTATCGCGAGCAAGGGCCCTCCGGACGTCGTGGTAACCGACGTGAACATGCCCCTGATGAACGGTCTCGAGCTCGTCAAGCGCCTGCGCGCGGATCGCCGCACCGCCCGCACTCCGATCATCGTGCTGTCGGCTGCCAAACAGGAGCAGGACATCCTGGCGGGGTACTCCCAGGGCGCGGATGACTACGTGGGGAAGCCGATCGACCTCGCCGTCCTGGCCGCGAAGATCGAGACGATCCTGCGCCAAACGCGGTCCGTGACCGGGGTCGTCGCGGCGCCGCGCAAGCTCGGCGTGGTCATGGCGTTCGCGCACGGCAAGGGGGGCGTCGGCGCTACCACCCTCGCCGCCAACGTCGCGGTGGCCCTAGCCGCCGACGGCAAGGCGGTGGTGCTCGTCGACCTGAACCTGCAGTTCGGGACGGCAGCGATGTTCTTCGACCTGCGCCCACGCACGACGATCGTCGAATTCGCGCGCGGTGACGTCAGCCGTATCACCGAGGACGACTTCGGCCAATATCTGGCCGATCACAACAGCGGCGTCCGCGTCCTTGCCGCACCGCCGTCGCCCGAGGAGGCCGAGCTGGTCAGCGTTGGAGCCGTCCAGCAGGCCATCGACCTGGCGCGCGGCGGGCGCGACGCGGTCCTGCTCGATCTCGCGGCGAAGCTGGATGAGGTCACGCTGGCGGCGCTCGACGTGACCGACATGGTCTGCGTCGTCACGGCGCCGCATCTCGCGTCCCTTCGGAGCACGTCGGACGCGCTCGCCATGCTGACGCGCATCGGGATCGCCGATGAACGCATCCTCATCGCGCTCGTCCGCAACACGGCCAAGGGGATCGACGACGCCGGCGTGGCGAAGTTCCTGAAACGCAAACCGGACATCGTCGTGCCGTTCGCCGAGAAGGCCGACGCCGCGGCCGACCTTGGCGTGCCGTACGTCCTCGCGGAACCGAACGACAAGACCACGGCCGCGCTGAAGCAGCTCGCCGTGCGCCTGGCCACGCGCAAAGCGGTGCCGGCGTGAGGCCGCCCTACCCGGTCGAGCTCGTACCGCTCCTCCCTGAGTTCCTCACCAAGCGGCGGACGAAGTTCACGTTTCCGCTGCGCCTTCTGGAGGAGCTTGGCATCGATCGGCCGGCGCTGTTCTTCGCGATCGGCGGCGTCGCCCCGCAGGGCGGCGGTCGACTCAGCGAGTTGTGGAACCCCTACGCGACCCAGTGGGACCAGCACCAGGCCGCCTCGGCTGCCGCGGGTGACGCCGGCCTGGTCGACGAGAAGGATGGGCGCTGGGACCTGACGCCCAAGGGTCGCGAGGTCGTGAAGCGCGTGCGCAGCGAGGCCGACGCCTACCTGGCGTCGTTGCCGTCGCCGCTCTCCGCCGAAGACCTGGGGCGGCTCGCCTCGCATCTCGGGCGCGCTTTTGACGCGATCGCCGCGAGCCTCGATCGACGCTGGCACTCCCACATCCCGCGGGCCGCGCGCACCGCGGGCGACGCCACAAGGCATCCGATGATCGCGCTCGAGAACGCGGTGGTCGGCCTCTGGCAGGCGCGTGACGACTGTCACATGGCCGCGTGGCGGCAGGCGGGCCTGGATGGCCCCACGCTCGACACACTCACGCGCGTCTGGCGGCGCGAGGCCGCGACCGCGGACGAGCTGGCGTCGAAGCTCACATCGCAGCGGCCGAGCGACATCGCCGACCAGCTTGCGCGCCTACGGCGCGACGGTCTCGTCGCGGCCGGCGATCCGCCTCGGACGACCGAGAAGGGAACGAGGGAGCGGCAGGCGATCGAGGCTGAGACGGACCGCCTCTTCTTTGCCCCCTGGCCCGACGACGTCGGGTCCGCCGCCTCCTGGATCCACGAAAAGCTTGGGCTGGTGAACGCCTCCTTCTGAGGCCGGTGCCTGCCAGTAGGGCCGGGGACAAGGTCAACGTACGGTCACAGGTGTGTCGGCGCTCGTTACACGTGGCACGACAAATGCGATACACAACCGTCCGATGATCGACCAGCGTCCCTCGGCCGCCACGAGCTCTTCACAAACGGGCGCGCGCATCATGATCGTCGAGGACGACCGTGACATCGCCATGCTCCTGTCGAGCATCCTCGCCGAAGAGGGATACGCGACCGACGTCGTGACCGACTCGCGCCAGGCTGTGGACACCTTCGAACGCGTGCGCCCGGATGTCGTCACCCTCGACGTGATGATGCCGAGCCTGGACGGCATCAGCCTCTGCCTGGAGCTCCGCCGCAGCTCGGACGTGCCGATCCTGTTCATCTCCGCCAAGAAGGAGCCTCCCGATCGAGTGGTCGGACTGCGCGTGGGGGCGGACGACTACATGGGAAAGCCATTCGACAACGATGAGCTCCTCGCGCGCATCGAGGCCCTCCTCCGCCGCGCCCAGATGTCGCATGACGGAGCCGGCGCGAAGCAGCTGCGCTTCGGCAGGTTTGTCGTCGACAGCGGCAGCGTTCAGGCGATCGCCGGCGACCGGCAGGTGCAGCTGACACCGACCGAGTTCAAGCTCCTTCGCACGCTCGCGGCCGAGCCCGGCCGCGTCTTCACGCGGGACGACCTCCTGACCGGCGTGTGGAGCTACGAGCCGGGAAGCGACACCCGGCTGGTCGACGTCCACGTCGGCCGCCTGCGCAAGAAGCTGGAGGATGCCGCTGTGACCGAGGTCACGATCGAGACGGCGCGCGGCTTTGGCTATCGCTTGGTGGACGCCAGCCGACCGCGCTGACCCTCGTTCACTTCGCGCCGCGCGCGCACCGCCGCGGCGAGATCCTCGACCACCGAGACCGTCTCGTCCCATCCGATGCACGGGTCGGTGATGCTCTGCCCGTAGACCAGCCGCGACGCGTCGACGAGGTCCTGGCGACCCGCGACGAGGAAGCTTTCGACCATCACGCCCGCGATGCCGTTCTCCCCGGCGGCGACCTGCGCCGCGATCTCCCGAACGACGAGGGGCTGCCGCAGATGGTCGCGTTCGCTGTTCCCGTGGCTCGCGTCCACCATGAGCCGCTCGGGTAGGCCGGCCACGCGCAGGGCGTCGAGCGCGGCTCGCACGCTCGCGCGGTCGTAGTTCGGCCCGCGCGCGCCGCCGCGCAGGATCACGTGGCCGTACGGGTTCCCGCGCGTGCTGACGAACGCGGCGAGACCTTGCTCGGTGACCCCGATGAACCGGTGCGGGTACCCCGCGGCACGCACGGCGTCGATGGCGATCTGCACCGTCCCGCCGGTGCCGTTCTTGAATCCGACCGGCATCGAGAGACCGGAGGCGAGCTCGCGGTGCACCTGGCTCTCGGTCGTCCGCGCGCCAATGGCGCCCCAGCTCACGAGGTCGGAGGTGTACTGCGGCGAGACCGGATCGAGGAACTCGCAGCCCGCGGGCAGCCCGAGCTCCGCGAGGTCGATCAGCAGCCGTCGCGCGAGACGCAGACCGTCGTTGATGCGAAAGCTGCCATCGAGGCCGGGATCGTTGATCAGGCCCTTCCACCCCACGGTGGTGCGCGGCTTCTCGAAGTACACGCGCATGACGACCCGCAGATCGCGCGCGAGATCCTTCGCGAGGGTCGCGAGACGGCGCGCGTACTCCATTGCGGCGTCGATGTCGTGGATGGAGCAGGGCCCGACGACCACGATGAGGCGGTCGTCCTCGCGATCCAGGATGCGGACGAGCTGCTGGCGTGCGCTCGCGACGGTGGTCGCGCCCGCCTCGGACAGCGGGAGCTCGTCGAGCATGATGGCCGGCGGTATGAGCGGCCGGTAGCCTTCGACGCGGAGGTCGCGGGTCTTCATCGCGCCACCTACTCTACGGAGCCGTGCCGCTCTACGACTACAGGGGGAAGCGACCGACGGTGGCGCCCGACGCTTTCGTGGCCCCCACAGCCGTGCTCATCGGCGACGTGACGGTGCGATCCGGTGCGTCGGTCTGGTTCGGTTCGGTGCTGCGCGGCGACATGGACCGCATCGAGATCGGCGAGCGCTCGAACGTCCAGGACAACTGCACCATCCACACCGACGCGGGCGAGCCGACGATCATCGGCGCGGAATGCACGATCGGTCATGGCGCGATCGTGCACTCGTCGATCGTCGAGCGGAACGTGCTGATCGGGTCCGCCGCGGTGCTCGTGGGTTCGAACACCGTGGGCGAGCGCACCATCGTGGGCGCGGGGGCCGTCCTTCCCGAGCGGTTCGCCGCTCCGGCGCGTTCGCTCGTGGTCGGCGTGCCCGCGCGTGTCGTGCGTGAGGTCCGCCCGGAGGACGAGCGCTGGACGAGCGGCGCCGCCCACCACTACGCGGACCTGTCCGCCTGGTATCGCGAGAACCTGAAGGAGACCCGGTAGCTCAGGGTGCCGACGCTGCGGCTGACCGGAACGGGGCTCAGCATCGCCGACGTCATCGCGGTCGCCCGTCGCCGCGCGCCCGCGGCGCTCGATCGCGCGGCCGAGCGACGCATGTCGGACTCCGCGAAGCTCGTCGCCGAGCTCGCGGCAGGCGAGGCGCCGGTCTACGGCGTCAATACCGGCTTCGGGGACCTCGCGACGGTCCGCATACCGGTCGCCGAGCTGCGCGCGCTCCAACGCAACCTCATCCGCAGCCACGCTGCGGGCGTCGGCGATCCACTACCCGTCGACGTCGTCCGCGCGGTACTCCTCCTCCGCGCCAACACCCTCGCGGCCGGCCGCTCCGGCGTGCGGCCCGCGCTGGCGGAGATGCTGCTCGAGCTGCTCGACCGCGGCGTGCATCCGGTGATCCCGATGCACGGCAGCGTCGGCGCGTCGGGCGATCTCGCGCCGCTCGCGCACGCCGCCCTCGTGCTCATGGGCGAGGGCGAGGCGTTCGTCGAAAGCGAGCGCATGCCGGGCGCGGACGCGCTGAAGCGGGCAGGGCTGAAGCCGCTCGAGCTCGGTCCGAAAGAAGGTGTGGCGCTCATCAACGGAACGCAGGTCATGACCGCCATCGGTTGTCTGGCCCTCCACGACGCGGCGGTGCTTGCCGCGACCGCGGACATCGTCGGCGCCATGACGGCCGAAGCGCTGCGCGCCACAGACGCCGCCTGGGACGCCGACCTGCACGCCGCGCGACCACATCCGGGACAGCAGATCGTGGCCGCGAATCTGCGCTCCCTCATGGAGGGCAGCGCGAACGTCGCGTCCCATCGCGTCGGCGACACGCGTGTCCAGGATCCGTACTCGATCCGCTGCATGCCACAGGTGCACGGTGCGTCCCGCGACGCGCTCGATTACGTACGGCGCGTCCTGGAGATCGAGATCAATGCCGTCACCGACAACCCGCTCGTCTTCGCGGAGCAGCGGCGCGTCGTGAGCGGCGGCAACTTCCACGGCCAACCGGTGGCGATCGCCCTGGACCTGGCCACGATCGCGGTCGCGGAGCTCGCCGACATCAGCGAGGCGCGCGTCGATCGCCTCACCAACGCGCACACCAGCGGCCTGCCGCCGTTCCTCAGTCCCGCGGCAGGCACGAACTCGGGATTCATGGTCGCCCAGTACACCAGCGCCGCGCTCGTCACGGAGAACCGCCTGCGAGCCTTCCCCGCCTCGGTCGAGTCGCTGCCGACCTCGGCCGGCATGGAGGATCACGTGAGCATGGGCGTGCACGCGGCACTGAAGTTCGCGGCCGTCGTGCGCAACACGCGCGACGCGCTGGCGATCGAGGCGCTCTGCGGCGCACAGGGTCTGGATCTCCTGGGTGCGACGACCGCTCCGGGCGTTGAGGAGGCGCGTCGCGTCGTGCGCGAGCACGTGCCCATGCTCGAGACGGACCGCGCGCTCTCTCCCGACATCGCCGCCATCGCGGGGCTCATCGAGAACGAGATCCTCCTGGCTGGCGTGAGGTCGCGCATCCCCGACCTCGCGTGAGCGCGCCGCGGGCCATCGTGTTCGATCTCGGCGGCACGCTGGTGGAGTGGCCCGATTGGGAGGGCGGCGCGCCGGCGATGTGGGGCCGCGCGTTCGACGCGTTGCTCGCGTCACAGCCCGCCGCCGCGTTCATCGGACGAGAGGAGTTCGTCTCGGCGATGCGCGAAGCGGAGAAGGCGCACTGGGGGCGCGTCGACCGCGACCACTGGAGCGGCCCGCCCACGGCGCTCGTGAGCGATGGACTCCGCCGGCTTGGCGTGACCGTTCCCGACGAGCTTCTCATCGCGACGCTCGATGGGTACGCGCGCGCCGTGGCGGGCTGGTGCACGGTCTTCCCGGACACCCGCCAGACGCTCGTCCTGCTGCGAGAGCGCGGCTATCGGCTCGGCCTGCTCTCGAATACGTGGTGGGCCGCGGAGTGGCACAACGCCGACCTTGCGGCCCACGGACTGGGCGCGCTGCTCCACGAGCTCGTCTACACCTCTGACCTGCCCCACTCCAAGCCGCACCCCACGGTATTCCGCGAGGTCAGCACGCGACTGGGCGTGCCACCAGAAGCGTGCGTGATGATCGGCGACCGCCAGATCGACGACGTCTCCGGTGCGCGCGCCGTCGGCATGCGCGCGGTGTGGCGCCGGAACGACTCGGGCTTCCCCAGCTCGGACGTCGCGCCCGACGCTGCGGTCGATGCGCTCTCGGAGCTTCCCCAGCTGCTGCGTTCCTGGGGCGGTGCGTGAGGCGCTGCGCGTGGGCGACGCGCGAGCCGCTCCTCTCCTATCACGACCGCGAGTGGGGCACGCCCCGGCACGACGAGCGCACGCTCTTCGAGTTTCTGGTCCTCGAGGGAGCGCAGGCCGGACTCTCGTGGGAAACGGTCCTGCGGAAGCGCGCGGCCTACCGGCGCGCGTTCGCGCGTTTCGATCCGAAGAAGGTCGCGCGCTTCGGCGCACGCGACGTCGCGCGGCTCATGGCCGACGCGGGGATCGTCCGCAACCGCCTCAAGATCGCATCAGCGATCGCGAACGCGAAGGCGTTCCTCGAGGTCGCGGAGGAACACGGCACCTTCGACTCGTATGTATGGCGCTTTCGCGACCCGACGGAGCTGTCGCGCGACCTGCGCCAGCGGGGCTTCCGCTTCGTCGGCCCGACGATCTGTGAGTCGTTCATGGAGGCCGTCGGGATGCTGGACCACCACGAACCGGGCTGCTTCAGGCGATCGAGAAAGACGCGCAAAGCACTGCGCCCGCCACGGGGGCGGGCGCAGCGCCAGGAGGGAGGGAGACGGAAAGCCTGAGTTAGCGGCGGGGACCTCTTCCTGGGCCGCCACCGATGCGCGTCGCATCGACCGCCGTGGTGACGTGCGCGGCGAGCGAGGCCTTCTTCTCGGCGCCCTGGGCCGCCGTGATCGTGCCGGCCGCCACGGCCGCGTCGATCTTCGCGTTGCCGTCGGCGACCATCGCGGCGATCAGCCCGTCGCGGGTCTTGCCCGCGTCGGTCGCCACCTGGGCGAGGGTCTGGCCGGCCTGCAGCTTGGTGCGCAGGTCCGTCTCGGTCGTGCCGATGTACGCCGCGACCGCGGCGATGTCGTTCGTGATCCGCATCAGGCCGCCCGGGCCGCCGCGCCCGCCGTGGCCGGAGAAGCTCGTTCCCGGCTGATCGACGGCGGTCGTGATCCGGCTCGTCGCCTCGGCCGAGAGCGCGGCGATGAGGCCGTCGCGGGTCTTGCCGTGCGCGACAGCGATCTCAGCGAGCGTCTTGCCGGTCTGCAGCTCCGTCCGCAGCTCGGCCTCGGTGATGCCGATGTACGTGGCCGCTGTCGCGAGGACGTTGTGCGATCCGAAGGGTCCGCCCGAAGCGAAGATGGCGACGCCGCCCGGAAGCTGCGCGATGACGGCATCGGCGGCGACCGGTGAGAGCGCCGCGGCCGCGACTCCGCCGCTGAGCAGGAGCGTGAGGCCGCTCGCGATGAGCACCTTGTCGATGTACTTCATGTCCGTTCCTTTCCAAGAGCTGCTGACATGAGGACACCATCCGCGGCGACGCCTTTCATGAGACGGCTCTAAGAAGGTCCGAACGGCGCGGTTTTCTTACGCGGTTCTTACTCCCGCGCTCATACACTTCGGCCTGTGAACGTCCTCATCGTCGAGGACGATCCCGCAGTGCGGGGAGCCGTCGAACGGGCGCTTCGCGGCGCCGGCCACCGGACCGCGATCGCCGCCAACGGCACGAAAGCGCTGGAGGTGGCGACGGCCAACCCCTACGACGCGATCGTCCTCGACCTCGGTCTGCCCGGCCTCGACGGCCTCGAGGTGTGTCGCCGCCTGCGGTCGTCGGGGAGCGGCGTGCCCGTCCTGATGCTCACCGCACGGGCCGCGGTGACCGAGCGCGTTGAGGGCCTCGACGCCGGCGCCGACGACTACCTCGTGAAGCCGTTCGCCCTCGACGAGCTGCTGGCGCGCCTCCGCGCGTTCGAGCGGCGCGCGCCTCAGGGCGGACAGACACACGGCACGCTCCGCTTCGAGGACGTCGCGCTGGACCGCGACGCGATGATCTGCCGGCGCGGCGATCGGATCATCCAGCTGTCGCGCACCGAGTATCAGCTGCTCGAGCTCTTCCTCTCCAATCCGCGGCGGGTCCTCAGCCGCGATGTGATCTTCGACCGCGTCTGGGGCTACGACTTCGGCCCCGACTCGAACTCGCTGGACGTCTACATCGGATATCTGCGCCGCAAGCTGGAGGCGCAGGGCGAGACGCGGATCATCCACACCATGCGCGGCGTCGGCTACGTGATGAGGGAGGCATGAGCTTTCGCCTTCGCGTGACGCTCCTCACCGCGGCGGCCGTCGCCGTAGCGGCCATCGCCGCCGGCGCGGTGATGTACGTCATCGTCCAGCAGCAGCTGCAGACCGCGTTCAACGAAACCCTCGTAACGACGGCGAATACGGCGCGCCTCGGACCGCGTCAGGAGGACCGCTTCGGCGGGCGGGGCGGCGGTGCCGTGTACCTCTCGGGCCGTGCCGACATTTTCGCGCAGATCGTCGATGGCTCCGGGACCGTCGTCGGCTCGGACCCGCAGTTCGGCCAGTCACCGGAGCTCGTTACGAGCGAAGTGGTCGCCGTCGCCAACGGCGAACGCGCGGACGCCTTCGCCGACGTGACGACGGAGAAGGGACACTTCCGCATCTACGCGGTGCCGTTCACCCCCGGCCATGCCCTGCAGCTGGCTCGTCCGCTGACCGAGATCGACGCGGCGCTCGCGAACATGCGCCTGGCCCTCATCGGCCTCGCGGTCGGCGCCGCGCTGATCGCGGCGCTCATGGGGGGCGTCATCGGGCATGCGGTGCTCGCGCCCGTCCGCCGCCTCAGCGCCACCGTGAACGAGGTCACACGCACGCGCGACCTCTCGCGCCGTGTCGCGGCGACCGGGCACGACGAGATGGCGCGGCTCGCTTCGTCCTTCGACGGCATGCTCACCGCGCTCGAGATCTCGCTCCGCCAGCAGCGGCAGCTGGTCGCCGACGCATCGCATGAGCTGCGCACGCCACTCACCAGCCTGCGCACGAACCTCGAGCTGCTCGCGCGCGGTCAGCCAACGGATCCCGCGGAGCGGCAGCAGGTGCTGCTCGAGCTGGTCGGTCAGATGGAGCGGCTCTCCACCCTCGTCGGCGATCTCATCGACCTCGCGCGCGACGAGGAGGCCACGCTGCCGATCGAGGTCGTGCGTCTGGACGAGATCGTCGCCGACGCGATCGCCGACGTGCGCGGGCGCTACCCGCGCGTGCGGTTCGATGCGGCCCTGGAGGAGACCACCGTCCGGGGCATTCGTCCGCGCATCGCGCGCGCGGTCACGAATCTCCTCGACAACGCCGGCAAGTGGAGCCCCGCGGGCGGCGTGGTCGAAGTTACCGTGAATGGCGGCGAGGTGAGCGTGCGCGACCACGGTCCGGGGGTCGCGCCCGAGGACGCGCCGCGGGTCTTCGATCGTTTCTGGCGGGCCGCGAGCGCGCGCGCAATGCCGGGCTCGGGCCTCGGTCTCTCGATCGCTAAAGAGGTCGCCGAAGCGCACGGCGGATCGGTCACGCTCGAGCACGCGAGCGGCGGCGGCGCGCGCTTCCGTCTGCGCCTCGCCACGAGCACCTGACTTGATCGCCGCCGGAGCAGCAGGGCCCGCCCCGCGTCGATAGGCTGGCGCGCGTGCTCGAGTGGCTCAGCCTCGACGGGAAGAAGCTTCTTCTCACGCGCGTGCTGCGCACGTTCGCGTACGGGTATCTCACGGTCGTGCTCGGCGTGTACCTCGATGAGCTCGGGATGAGCCCGACCGCGATCGGCTTGATCCTCACCGCCGCGATCGCCGGATCGGCTCTCATGACGGTGTTCTGGTCGCTCGTCGCCGATCGCTACGGGCGCCGACGCACCGTCGCGACGATGGCCGGCCTCATGGCGGTGGGCGGCCTGCTCTTCGCGGTCGGCGGCAGCTTCTGGCCGCTGCTCATCGGAGCGTTCACCGGAACGATCAGCGCCACGAGCTCGGAGGTCGGGATCTTCCAGACGGTCGAGCAGGCGATCCTGCCGCAGACCGCGCCGGACGAGCGGCGCACCTGGCTCTTCGCGATCTACAACACGGTCGCGAACTTCGCGGGAGCGTTCGGCTCGCTGGCGGCCGCGTCGGTGGTCTTCTTCACCTCGCTCGGGCTGCAGGGCGCCGACGCGTATCGGCCGTTCTTCCTCGTCTACGCGGTGATCGGCCTGGTCAACCTCGCGGTCTTCGTGACGCTCTCCGATCGCGTCGAGCTGGCCAGGGTCGAGGGCGAGCGGCGCTTCCTCGGGATCCGCCGCTCCGGCGGGACCGTCGCGAGGCTGTCGCTGCTCTTCGGCCTCGACGCGTTCGCGGGCGGCTTCGTCGTCCTCTCGCTCGTCGCGTACTGGTTCCACCTGCGCTGGGGCCTCTCGCCGGAGGTGCTCGCCCCGATCTTCTTCTGGGTGAACGTGCTCTCCGGGTTGTCGCTGCTCGCGGCCGGCTGGCTCGCGCAGCGCATCGGACTCCTCAACACGATGGTCTTCACGCATCTCCCGTCGAACGTCCTGCTCATGCTGATACCGCTCATGCCGTCCGCCGGGCTGGCGGTGGCGCTGCTCCTCGCTCGCATGAGCATCTCCCAGATGGACGTTCCGACCCGGCAGTCCTACACGATGGCGATCGTCGACCCGGAGGAGCGGACAGCGACCGCCGGCATCACCAACGTCGCGCGCACGACGGCCGCGGCGATCTCGCCCGCATTCGTGGGCATGGCGTTCTCCGCCGGCGCTCTCGGTCTGCCGTTCTTCATCGCCGGCGGACTGAAGATCCTCTACGACGGTCTGATCTATGCGACGTTCCGTGGGGTCCATCCGCCGGAGGAAAGGGGCTGACGGTGGAGGGTCCACCTTTAGTGGCGACCGGCGCGCCTTACGTTACGCTATGTAAGGAGATGGTGAAGAGTAAGGAGGGCACCGTGGTCAAGGAGACACGTCCGGGTCGGTCTGCGGTTGACGCGACACTGACGAGCAAGGGTCAGCTCACTTTGCCTGCGCCCGTCCGCCAGTCGATGGGTGTCGTGCCGGGGGACAAGGTGCGCTTTGCCCCCTCGGAGGGAGGGGGTTTCCTGGTGACTCCTGTGCGCCGCGGAGATGTGCTCGCACTCGATGGCGCCTTCGCGGCGGGAAAGCGCCTCGGCGCCCTCGAGATCCGCGAACTGCGCCGCCGTGCTGCCACCGGACGAACCAAGACGCTGGCAGCGCGCCGCTAGGCATGCCGACGGTCGCGGCCGACACCAACGTGCTGGTCCGCTTTCTCGTGCGACAGCCACCAGACCAGTACACGCGCGCCCGGGCGCTCATGGAGAAGGTGAGCGGAGGCCAGGTCGAGATCCGCATCTCCGCGGCCGTCGTCGGCGAGGTCGCGGCGATCCTGCACCACGTGTACGGC
>DATKCP010000013.1:0-7832 GCA_035513115.1 Candidatus Limnocylindria bacterium
CGACGGACGCTACCTGGCGTTCGTCTCGGACGCGGCGCTCGATCCGCGCGACCTCGACAACGGCACGTCTGACGTCTATCTGCGTGACCGAGCGGCGGGTACGACCGTGCTCGTGTCGCTCTCGCCCAACACGGTCGCGGGCGCGATCAGCGGCAGCCCGTCGATCTCGGGCGACGGTCGCTGGGTCGCCTTCAGCTCGCTCGACGAGCAGATCGTCGCCGGTGACCTCAACGCCACGACCGACGTGTTCCTCTATGACCGCGACAGCGAGGCGGTCGTCCTCGTCTCCCTCAACGACGCGGGGGACCAGGCGAATGGGCCCAGCAACGGTGCGTCGGTGTCGTTCGATGGGAGTCTGGTGCTGTTCGCCTCGTCGGCCTCGAACCTGGTGGCCTCGCCGTCGAGCACGACGACCCAGCTCTACGTGCGGAGTCTCGCGTCGAACGTCGCTCCCTCCGTGGACCTGCCCTCCACGGTCGACCTCGCGTTCTCGCTGACCCTGGACATGTCCGGCACGTTCACCGATCCGGGATCCGCCTCGGGCGAAACGTACTCGGCGACCGTCGACTACGGCGACGGGACCGGCACGCGGGCGCTCGCCCTCGACGGTGGCACGTTCGGTCTCTTTCACACGTACGCCGCCGCCGGCTCCTACACCGTCACCGTCGTCGTCACGGACAGCGGCGGCGCGTCGGGCAGCGCGACCATGGTCGTGAATGCCGGCACCCACAGCTACGTGTGGCTCGAACCGGTCGCCTCCTCCTTCGTCGTCGGCCGGAACATGCCGGTGAAGTTCCGCGTCCTCGGCCCGGATGGCTCCCTTGTCTTCGACTCCAGCGTGCGAGTTGACGTCGTCGACGCCTCCGGCGCGGTCGTGGCCGGCCCGTACTTCTACGGCGACCAGCCGAGCCGTTCCGTGACGTGGAACGGCGACTACTACCACGTCAACGTCGACACCAGAGGTCTGGGGCCGGACCTGTACCTGCTGCGCGTCCAGTTCTCGTCTCCGACGCTCACCGGCGAGTTCACCCTGGCCACGAACGGCACGGCGGGCTCGCTGAGGTGGTCCGGACTCCGCCAGTAGTACTGCCCCCAGCAGGGGAGCAGCATGGGGGATCGCCAGCGGTGGCGGTCCCCCTGTTAATTAGCGACCATGAAGACAACACGTACGCTCACCAAAGCGGTCCTGGTCGGAACCCTTGCCTTCTCCGGAGTAGCCGGAGCGTTCGAATCCGCGGCGAGCACGCTCGTGCGCACGACGCGCGAATCCGTGAGCTCCACCGGCGCTCCGGCCGAAGGAACCGTGCTTCCGGGCGTGATGGCCGCGAACGGCCGGTACGTTGTCTTCACTTCAACAGCCTCGAACCTCACCGGCGTGAGCGGCGCTCATGTGTACCGTCACGACCGGGCGACCGGCGCAACGGTGCTGGTCACCGTCGCGAAGAGCGGCGCGCCGAGCGCTGGCGGTGGCTTCGCCCCGACGGTGTCCGCCGACGGCCGATTCGTGGCGTTCGCATCGGCGGGCAGCGACTTCGTCGACGGTGACACCAACGGAGCGTTGGACGCCTTCCTCCGGGACATGGTCTCGGGCACCACCGCGATCGTGAGCGCCTCCCAGACCGGCGAGCCGGGGAACCTCAGCAGCGGCCTCAACACCGCGCCGGGTGCCCGCGGCGTGTCAGATGACGGAAGGTACGTCGCGTTCACCTCGAACGCCAC
Source organism: Candidatus Limnocylindria bacterium (assembly GCA_035513115.1). Classification (GTDB taxonomy): domain Bacteria; phylum Chloroflexota; class Limnocylindria; order P2-11E; family P2-11E; genus CF-39. Next base: position 1,720 of record DATKCP010000013.1, read on the forward strand.
GAACCTGGTCGGGACGCCGAACAACGGCAAGCAGCAGGTGTACGTGAAGGACATGCTCACCGGCGTCGTCACGCGCGCGTCGGTCGACGCGACGGGCGCCGCGGGCAACAACAACAGCTCGCTTCCAGCGCTCTCGGGCAACGGGCACGTGGTCGCGTTCCGCTCCGAGGCCGCCAACTTCTCGACCCTTTCGACGTCGGGCACTTCGCAGATCTTCGTGCGCGACCTCGAAGCTGGCACGACGACCCTCGAGTCGGTGACGACCGCGGGCGCGGTCGCGCCGGGCAAGGCCTCCACGGCGCCGGCGCTCTCCTTCGACGGGCGCTATGTGGTGTTCGAGACCATGGGTCAGCTCGATGCTCGCGACAACGACGGCGCGTTCACCACGGACGTCTACCTGCGCGACCGCACGCTCGGCACGACCGTGGTCGCATCGCTGTCGGCCAACACCGCCGCGGGCGCGCACAGCCAGGCTGCTTCGATCTCGGCCGATGGCCGCTGGGTCGGGTTCCAGTCGCTCGACGACAAGCTCGTCACCGGCGACACGAACGGGCTCGTCGATGTATTCGTGTACGACCGCACGACCGAGGCGATCACGCTCGTCTCGCTCAACGACGCGGGCCAGCAGGCGAACGCGCACAGCACCAGCCCGTCGGTGTCGTCCGATGGCCAGCTCGTGCTGTTCCTCTCCGCCGCGTCGAACCTGGTCACGTCGCCGTCCAGCAGCGGCTCGCAGCTGTACGCGCGCGACATGCGCAGCAACGAAGCGCCGGTGGTCACCCTCGGCGCCGACGAGAACCTCGATGAGGGCGTCGCGCTCTCACGCGTCGCAAGCTTCGCGGACGAGGACGCGTCGACGTCGTGGACCGCCACGGTGGACTACGGCGACGGCTCGGGCAGCGCGGCGCTCGCGCTCGCCGCGGACAAGTCATTCACGCTCGAGCATCTCTTCGTGCCGGGCAGCTACGACGTGACCGTCGTGGTGACCGACGACGCGGGCGCGTCCGGCAGCGACTCGTTCCACGTGACCGTCACCAACGTCGCGCCGACCGTGCAGCTCCCCAGCTCCGTGGAGCTCACCTTCGATCCGACGCTTCGCATCGGCGGCACCTTCAGCGATCCCGGCCCGGACGGGACCTTCTACGCGACGGTCGACTACGGCGACGGGTCGGGCGGCCGGGTCCTCGGTCTCACGGATCGCTCGTTCACGCTCGACCACGTGTACAACACGGCCGGCACGTACTCGGCGGTCGTGACCGTGACCGACGGCTACGGCGCCAGCGGCTCGGCGACGCTCGAGGTCACGGTCCGGATGTACAGCTTCCGGTGGCTCGAGCCGGTCGAGACCTCGTTCACCGTCGGCAAGCTGCTTCCGGTCAGGTTCTCGGTCCTGCGCCCGGACGGCTCGCCCGTGCTCGACACCAGCGTCCGGGTCGACGTGCTCGACTCATCGGGCGCGGTGGTCGCCGGTTACATCTACGGCGCGAACCCGAGCGGCTCGGTGAGCTGGAACGGCAGCGAGTACCACGCGAACGTCGACACTCGCGGCTTCGCCGCGGGCGACTACACGCTCCGCGCCAGCTTCTCGTCGCCCACGCTGACCGGCGAGTTCACCAAGCAGACGACGGCGATCGGCGACGCGAGTACCGAATCGCCGAAGAGCGGCAAGCCGGACAAGGCCGACAAGGCCGGCAACGCCGCCGACAAGGCCGGCAACGCGGACGGGTCGAATAGACCCTAGGCGCTGAGGGCCGGCGCCCTCGTCTTCGAGAGCACGGCCCTCGCGATCTCGAGTCCAGCCTCCACGTCCGCGGCCGTCACGTCGTTGTGCGTGACCGCGCGCAGGCGCGGCGAGTTGCCGAGGTAGCGCGAGAGCCGCAGACCCCGCTCGGCGCAGGCCTTCTGGAACGCCCCCGCGTCCATCCAGGCCGGATCGATCTCGAACGACACGATGTTCGTGACCACCTTCGCCGCGTCGATCTTCACGCCTTCGATCCGCGCCAGTCCCTGCGCGAGCGCCTTGGCGCTCCGGTGATCCTCAACCAGCCGGTCGCGCATCTCATCGAGCGCGACGAGCGCCGCGGCCGCGATGACGCCGGCCTGGCGCATCGCGCCTCCGAGCAGCTTGCGCACGCGGCGCGCCTTCGCGATCGTCTCACCGTCGCCGCAGACGATCGAGCCGACCGGAGCGGCGAGTCCCTTGGAGAAGCAGAACTGCACCGTGTCGACGCCCTGTGTGAGCGTCCTCGCGTCGACGCCGAGCGCCGCCGCGGCGTTGAAGATGCGGGCGCCGTCGAGATGCACGCGGATGCCGTGCTCGCGCGCGAGCCCCGCGATCGCGTTCGTCTGCGCCGCGGTGATGACCGTTCCCCCGCAGTTGTTGTGGGAGTTCTCGATGGAGATGAGCGCGGTACGCGCGAACATGCCCTGCGGCCGGATGGCGGTCTTGATGTCTTCGAGCGAGGGCAGGCCGTCGCGGTTCGGCACCAGGCGCGGAACGATGCCGCCGAGCACGAACGCCGCGTCCATCTCGTTCTGGTAGATGTGCGCCAGGTCCCCCAGGATCACCTCGTCGCCGCGCTGGGTCTGCGACAGGACCCCGCACAGGTTGCCCATCATCCCGCTCGCGACGTAGAGGCCGGCCTCCTTCCCGACGGACTCGGCCGCGCGCTTCTCGAGCCTGTTGACCGTCGGATCCTCGCCGTACTGGTCGTCGCCGACCTCGGCCTCGGCCATCGCCCGGCGCATCGCCGGTGTCGGCTTCGTGAAGGTGTCGCTGCGGAGCTCGATGATCTTCATAGGGCGAGCGCCTCCTTGATGCGAACGACCGCCGCCACCAGGAGCGGCGCGACGAGGATCGCGGGCAGGTAGTCCGCGACCTTCACGTCGCGGATGCTGAGAAGTTTGAGACCCACGCCGACGATGAGCAAGCCGCCGACCGCGCTCATCTCCCGGAGCTGCAGCTCCGACAGCAGGCCGGAGAAGACGGAGGCACCGAGGGCCAATCCGCCCTGGTAGACGAGGATGAGCGGGATCGTGAGCAGCACGCCCCAGCCGAGCGTCGCCGCGAGCGCGATCGCGGTGAACCCGTCGAGCACGCTCTTGATCGCGAGCAGGCTGGCGTCGCCGGTGAGGCCGTTCTGGATCGAACCTAGGAATGTGAGCGGGCCGACGCAGAAGATGATCGACGCGGTCACGAACGCCTCGGCCACGGTCCCGCCGCCGCCGCCGCGTGCCGCGAAGCGGCGCTGCAGCGCCGCGCCGAGATCGTTCAGCCGGCGGTCGACACCCCACAGCGATCCGATGACGCCGCCGAGCAGGATGCTGCCGAGCATGTAGAGGAGGTTCGTGGTGTCGATCGCGAACTTCGTGCCCATGGCCAGGGTGAACAGCCCGACGCCGCGCACGACGTTCTCGCGGAGTCGCTCGGGGAGCCGGTCGCCGAGGACCGTGCCGAGCAGACCGCCCGCGAGCACGGTCAGGACGTTGAGGAGCGTCCCCGAAAGTGCCGACAAGGCCGCCTAGTATGGGCGGCCCATGCGTGCCTCCGAGCAGATCCGTTTCTGGGCCCACGAGCTCTCGGCGATGGCACGCACGGGCTTGGAGTTCGTGACGAACGACTACGACCGCGACCGCTTCAACCGGATGACGACGATCGGCGAGGAGATGGCCGGCATGACCATCGACGCCGAGTTCACGCCGGAGCGGCCGTACCTCGCCGACGTCGGCATCGCGAGCCCCAAGGTTGGCTGCTCCGTTGCCGCGTTCGACGATGTCGGCCGCGTCGTCCTCATCAAGCGCGCCGACAACGGGCGGTGGGCGCTGCCCGGCGGCTACGCCGAGGTCGGATCGCCGCCGTCGGTGAACGCGCTGCGCGAGCTGCACGAGGAAACGGGCTTCCACGCCGAGCTGGAGCGGCTGGTCGGCGTCTACGACAACAAGAGCCTGGCCAGCGCAGCGCCATACCAGTTCTACATCTGCTGCTTCCGCGCGCGGATCACGGGTGGCGACGCGACGCCTTCGGCCGAGACGCCCGAGGTCGTTCTCGCTGATCCGGGCGAGCTGCCCGAGGACATGTCGCTGCTGCAGCGCACGATGCTCGCGGACTCGCTGCTCCGCGACGCGCCGGCGGTGTACCAGTGACCAAGATCGCGGTGTGGTCCGGGTTCCAAGGCATGGCCAAAGAGCTCCCGAAGCTGTTAAGCGATGACGAGGTCGCCGTCCCGAAGGACGAGACGGAGCTCGCCGCGGCCGCCGACGCGGAGTGCGCGATCGGGACGAACAACGGCGCACGCGTTCGAAGGCTGCTGCAAGCGGCGCCGAAGCTGCGCTGGTACCACTCGGTCGGCGCGGGCGTCGAGGATCTCGTTGGCGTGCGCGAGCTCCGCGAGCGGGACATCGTGCTCACGAACAACAGCGGCGCGATGGACATCCCGATCGCCGAGCACGCGCTGGCGTTCATCCTCGCCGGCGCGAAGCGGCTCCACGTCTACCGCGATCAGCAGGCGCGGCGCAACTGGAAGGAGCACCGGCAGGACGAGCTTCGCGGGTCCACGCTCGTCGTGTACGGGCTCGGCAGCATCGGTGCGGAGATCGCCCGCCTCGGGGCGGCTCTGGGCATGCATGTCATCGGCGTGCGGCGCCGCGTCGAGCCGGTCCGGGGTGTCGATCGCATCGTTCCACCCGAGCTGTTGGAGGACGTCGCCCCGGAGGCCGATTACCTCGCGATCGCGGCGCCGCTCACGCGCGCGACGCATGGCGCGGTCTCGCGCGACGTGATCGCGCGGATGAAGAGGACCGCGTGGATCGTCAACATCGCGCGCGGCGCGATCGTGGACGAGGATGCGCTCGTGGACGCGCTTCGAGGCGGACGGCTCGGCGGCGCCGGGCTCGATGCGTTCACCACCGAGCCGCTGCCGGCCGACCATCCGCTGTGGACGCTGGAGAACGTGATGATCAGTCCGCACTCCTCGAATTCGTCGCCACACGTTCGCGAGCGCACGCTCGCGCTCTTCGTCGAGAATCTTCGGCGCTTCAAGGCGGGTGAGGAACTGCTCAACCGGGTCGACCTCGAGGCCGGGTACTAGTGCGCCTCGCGCGCGTGAAGCTCGCGGCACGCACAGCCGGCTTCACCGAGTCTGTGATCCGGGAAATGACGCGCCTCAACGCCATCCACGGCGGCATCAATCTCGCGCAGGGCTTCCCGAACTTCGCCGCGCCGCAGGCGCTCAAGGACGCCGCGAAGCGCGCCATCGACGCGGACATCAACCAGTACGCGATCACCTGGGGCGCGAAGTCGCTGCGCGACGCGCTGTCGCGCACGTACGCCGACCTGTACGGAATGAGCGTGGACCCCGAAACGATGCTCACCGTCACGTGCGGCGCGACCGAGGCGATGATCTCAACACTTCTCGCGCTCGTCGATCCCGGCGACGAGGTCATCGTGCTGGAGCCCTTCTACGAGAACTACGGACCGGACGCCGACATCGCCGGCGCGCGCCCGGTGTACGTCCCACTGCGCCCGCCGGAGAACGTGTTCGACCGCGACGAGCTGCGTGAGGCGTTCGGGCCGCGGACGAAGGCGATCATCGTGAACACGCCGAACAACCCGACCGGCCGCGTGTTCACGCGCGACGAGCTCACCTTCATCGCGTCGCTGTGCATCGAGCACGACGTCGTTGCCGTCACGGACGAGATCTACGAGCACATCCGCTACGAGGGCGAGCACATCCCGATGGCGACGCTCCCCGGCATGGCCGAGCGCACGGTGACGATCTCCGGCGCGAGCAAGACGTTCTCGGTCACGGGCTGGCGTGTCGGCTGGATCGTCGCGCCGCCCGAGCTCACGTCGGGGATCCGCAAGGTCCACGACTTCGTGACCGTCGGCGCGCCGGCGCCGCTGCAGGAGGCGGTCTCCGTAGGCCTCGGCCTCGGACGCGCGTACTACGACTCGCTCGCCACGGAGTACCGCAAGCGGCGCGATCTGCTCGTCGGCGCGCTCGAGACCGCCGGGTTCGCGCCCCGCCGGCCGGAGGGCGCGTATTACGTGCTCTGCGACATCACGCCGTTCGGCTTCGACGACGACACGGCGTTCGCGCGCTGGCTCGTGTCAG
>DATKCP010000014.1:0-5463 GCA_035513115.1 Candidatus Limnocylindria bacterium
GACTGGCTGCGCTCGCCGGAGGAAGGCATCTTCCGCTCGCGCGTCCGTGTCGACCAGCAGGTCGCGGCCGGGGAAGTCGTCGGAGAGCTCGTCGATCTGCTGGGCGAGCCGCTCGCCACGGTGAAGGCGCCCGTCAGCGGCGTCGTGCTCTTTGTCGTCACGAGTCCGGCGATGAAGAAGGACGGCCTTCTTCTGGCGATCGGCGCGCTCTAAGTACACTCGCGCAAATGGCCCGGATCACCGATCTCCTCGCTGCCGGGCAGACCTTCTCGTTCGAATTCTTCCCGCCCAAAGACGAAGTCGAGCAGAGGCTGCTCACGAAGGCGATCGCCGACCTGCAGCCGCTGCGACCATCGTTCGTCTCGGTCACGTATCGCGGCGGACGGATCTCGCGCGAGCGGACGACGCGGGTCGTCATCGACCTTCTGCGGACCACCGAGCTCACGCCGATGCCGCACCTGACCTGCGTGGCTCATCCCCGCTTCGAGCTGGGCGAGATCATCGGCGGCTTCCGGGCGGCGGGCCTCGAGAACCTGCTCGCACTCGGCGGCGATCCGCTCCCCGCCGAGGCGTCCTATAAGGAGCTCGAGTACGCGTCTCAGCTCGTCGAGCTCGGCCGCCGGCTCGGCTTCGAGTCGATCGGTGTCGCTGCTCACCCGGCGGGCCACCCGAAGTCCCCGGACCTCAAGTCGGATCGCTGGCATCTCGCCTCGAAGCTGCGTCTGGCTGACTTCGGCATCACGCAGTTCTTCTTCAAGGTGGAGGAGTACGAGCGCCTGCGCGACGAGGTGGCGGCGCTCGGGGTCACCAGACCCATCATCGCCGGCATCATGCCGATCACGTCACTCGTCTCGGTCCAGCGGATGGCCCAGCTCTCCGGATACGCGGTCCCGGAGGACGTCGTTCGACGGATCGAGGCCGGCGGAGACGACCGCGAAGAGATCCGCAAACGCGGGATCGAGGTCGCAACGGAGCTCTGCCGGGGGCTGCTGGACGCCGGCGCTCCCGGCCTCCACTTCTACACGCTCAACTTCTCGAAGGCCACGCGCGAGATCTACCAGAAGCTCGGCCTCGTCACCCAGCATTGACCGTGATGACGACACGCTCCAGCACGACGACGGGGATGGTCCGGGTGGTCTTGTGCGGGTAGTCGCGGAACGCCGCGAAGTTGTCACCGTGCGCCTCGTATAGGCGGTCGCGCTCCGATCCCTTCGCGATCGGCGTGGCGCGCACCTTGAACTTCTCTGTCCCGACCTCGACCTCCGCCTCCCGGTGCTTCACGAGGTTGTGGTACCAGCCGGGATGGGACGGCGCGCCGCCCTTCGAAGCGGCGATCACGTAGCGGTCGCCTTGGCGGTGGTAGACGAGCGGCGTCGTCCGGATCAGTCCGCTCTTCGCCCCGCGCGTCGTGAGCAGCAGCAGCCTGTCACCGAAGTGACCGATACCCCTGCCGCCCTTCGCGCGGAACTCGTCGATGACGCTCTTGTTCCAGTCGGCCACGCCCGAGCCAACGCGCTCGCACTTCGCCCTATTCCCTGGCCGCGGCGGAACTCGCGGGCCTCCGGCGGCGTTGAACCTCCAGATGCGCCTCGCTCCGGCGGTCCTTGCGCTGCTCGCGGTCGGCGTGAGCGCCTGCGCTCAGCCCGCCGGGACCGGTGTGCCGCAGAGCGTGGGAGCCTGCCTGCTCCCCTCGGACGACCCAAACGCCGTCTCCATCGCCGCGCTCGTCGATCGGGCGGACATCATCGTCCTCGCCGCCGTCGTACGGATCGAGACGCCGCCCGTTCCGTCCGGCGCCGCCCGGGACCTGCCCCTTCTCATCGGAGACGGCCAGCGTCTCACGCTGCGCGCGACCGAGACGGTGAAGGGGACCGTCGCCAGCGAGTTCGCCGTCTACGACGGCCCCTGTCCGCTCGTGGCCGCGAAGAGCGGGGAGTCGCTCGTGCTCTTCCTCGACGACGACGCGAGCCCCGACGGCACGCTCCGACCGATCGGCCTGCCGCTCAGCGCCCTGCGTGCCACGCCGGACCGATCGCTCGCACAGATCGTGAGCGAGATCCGCGCGACGCGCCCACTGGACGGCGACGCACGCACGCTATTCCAGCGCTACGGCTGGAACGTCAGCGGGAAGCACGCGGTCGACGAGCTCGTGCTGCCCGCCGCCGCGGAGTTCGCGCTCGCTGGACGCGAGATCACGACCATGGGCGCGCGACTCGTCGAGCCCTTCGAGCGGTACGCCACGCTGTCCGCCGCGGTGGGCCTTGATCCGCGCCCGTACGCGGGAAAGGCCGCCGAGCTCCTGACGTTCTTCCTCGAGGGCAAGCGCGGCGAGCTCGCGCAGGGCTCGGTGCTCGGTCACGTGCTCATCGCCGAGCGCCGGATCGTCGGCGCCTGGGTGTCGGTGCTCTCGGAGTCCGGCACGTTCGCGCTGAGCGATCGGGCTGCGGTGCTGGCTCTGCCGGCGTCGACTCCCGCCCATCCCATCGCGCCGGCGAATCGCGTGCCGCAGGGCGTGAACATCGCGCGCGCGTACGACCTCGCGAGCGCGCGCAGCATCGCGTTCAAGACGGGCGCGGGGGGAGGCGGCGAGATCTCCGACGCCGCCACGATCCGCGCGTTCGCCGAGGCGCTCGACGAGACCCTGAGCACCGTGCAGGCGCCGCTCGACAACGCGCAGCCGCCGACGAGGTACTGGTTGCATTTCGACTTCGCGACGCGCTCCCTGTCGTTGCAATACGACGCGAGCGACGGGATGATCACGGTCTTCCTCGACGGATTCTCCGCGAAGGCGCCGGCTCGCTTCGCGGCGCTCGTCGCGGACCTCCGCTAGCGGAGGTCAGGTGAGCGCCCGGGTCGCTGTCGCAGCTCTCGGTCTGCTCTTCCTCGTCGCGTGCGGCAGCCTCGCCGCGAACCAGGGACTGGCCGACCTGCGAGGCCACACCTTCCTATCCACCGGCGTGACCGAGAACGGGCAGGCGAAGCAGCTCGTCGCGGGGACGCGGATCCGGCTCGGATTCAGTGACGACGGTCGCCGGATCGCGGTGCACGCCGGCTGCAATCACCTGGGCGGCGAGGCGCGCGTGCAAGACGGGCGACTCGTGGCGGAGGACATGGCGATGACGGCCATGGCGTGCGACGGTGGTCGCAGCGAGCAGGACGCCTGGCTCGCCAGGTTCCTCACCGGCAGGCCGACCATTCGCTTGAGCGGCACCGAACTCGTCCTCGCGAACAGCACGACGGAGATCCGCCTGTTGGATCGGACGGTCGCCGATCCCGACCGGCCTCTGACGGGAACGCGCTGGATCGTCGAGAGCATCGTCGACCGCGACACCGCGTCGTCGATCCCGCAGGGAGCCGTGGCGCATCTGATCCTGAGCGGGGACGGTACGTTCACCGGGAACACCGGCTGCAACCAGATGGGCGGCGCCGCCGGGACGACCGGTCCAGCGATCCGCTTTTCGGATGTGTTCACGACGAGGATCGCCTGCGAGCAGGATCGCATGCGGCTCGAACAGGCCGTCCTCAGCGTCCTGCGCGACGAGGTGAGCTACGAGATAGAGGCCGACCTGCTTCGACTGCGGCACCCGAGCGGGAGGGGAATCGACCTCCGCGCCGAGCTCTGACCTGGCACGGACTTCGTGCCACGCGCGGTCAGATGGCTTTCGCTGACGCGCGTCCCCCGAAACGATCCGAATCGATCGTGCGGTCGCTTGGTGATCCGGATCAGAGGGGTCTCATATCTCTCGCGTCTCCGATCATCGCTCTCCTGCCGGACCGCGATGGCTCACCATGGGAGCGTGATGAGGAAGGTGCTGGCCGCCGTGTCTCTAGTTGCGTGCACGCTCCTCGCCGCGTACTCGGTCGCCGGAGCGCCAACTGCCGGGCCAAGCGCAGCGCCTCGCTTCACGCCGGTTCCGCCGACCAGCGCGAGCGCATTCGAGACGGAGGCGGATCGCGCCGCGTTGTCCTCCCGCGACCGCATACGTCCGCCGGTGGGGAAGTGGGACGCCGTACCGGTCGCGGCGGGCGAGGCCGCCGCACTGCTTGAGCAGCTCGTGATGGCGGAGCGCGCGGTGCGCGATCCCATAGTGACCGGCCGGGAGCTCGCATTCATGGGGCACCTTCAGCAGCTCGTCTATGTGCGTTTGATCGAGCGCGCGGATCTGCGCGACGCCGTCTTCTCTGCGATCCCGCATGATCTGCGCGCGGCCGCCGACCTCAACATCGCCGCCGGTGCCAACCTTTACCTGTTCGGTCCCGTGGGCGTGACGGAGCTGCCCGAGTGGCGCATCGTGTCCGCGCCCCCGATCAGTGACCTTCTGACCTACTACCGGGAAGCGGAGGCTGAGTTCGGGGTGCCCTGGTATTACCTCGCCGCGATCAACCTGATCGAGACGCGCATGGGCCGGATCCGCGGCGACTCCTACGCCGGCGCGCAGGGCCCGATGCAGTTCATGCCGGGAACGTGGGCCGCGTACGGACAGGGCGACGTCAACGACGCCCGCGACGCGATCCTCGCCGCGGGCCGCTATCTGCGCGCGACCGGCGCGCCGGCGAACATCGAAGCGGCGATCTGGATGTACAACCACGACGACGAGTACGTGGATGCCGTCATGAAGTACGCCGCGGTGATGCGAGCGAACCCGAGCGCGTTTCGCGGGTACTACGGATGGCAGGTGTACTTCGTCACGGCGAACGGCACGTTCCTGCTCCCGGAGGGCTGGTCCAAGCGCTGATCCGTCGGCGGCAGCGATGCATGGTCGTGAAACCCGCGTCATAGTCGGCCCAGACGCTCATGGCCTCTCTGGTCGTTCCAAGGAGAGAGAGATGATCCGAGCCTGTCTCACGCTGTTCGTCGGCCTGACGGTGGCCTGCGGCGCATCTCCCGTGGTGCCGAACGGCCCGATCGAGTCGGGGCAGGGGGCCTCGAACGAGCCGAACGCGTCGGGACAGGCGGCCTCGAACGAGCCGAACGCGTCGGGACAGGCGGCGAACATCCGGCTCCAGGAAGTGGCCTCGGGGCTCGCCTCTCCCGTCTTCCTCATCTCGCCGCCGGGGGACTCCCGCCTGTTCGTGCTGGAGAAGCCCGGCCGCATCCGCGTCATCGACAACGGGCGACTCGTGGCCACTCCGTACCTCGACATCAGCGACCGGGTGGGAAGCGCTAGCAGCGAGCAGGGGCTTCTCGGGCTGGCCTTCCATCCGAGCTACGCGAGCGACGGCTTCATCTTCGTGAACTACACGGACAAGGCCGGCGACACGCAGATCGAGCGCTACCAGGTGGCCGCGGACAGAAACCGTGCGGACCCCGCGTCGGCCAAGCGCCTCCTCTCCATCGACCAACCATTCGCCAACCACAACGGGGGGATGATCGCCTTCGGGCCGGACGGCATGCTCTACGTCGGCATGGGGGACGGGGGGAGCGGCGGAGATCCGCAGGGCCACGGGCAGAATCTGAACAGC
>DATKCP010000015.1:0-11739 GCA_035513115.1 Candidatus Limnocylindria bacterium
TAGCCGCTGCGTGACGGGGCGGCGATCACGCCGAGGGAGCTGAGGCTGACTTGACCGCACGGACCAGGGGGACTCGGCTCAGGTCTTGAACGTGGTCGTCTTGTCGTTGACCTGAACGGTGTACGTCGCGCCCGGGCGGAAGTCGCGCCCGAGGTCGATGCTCAGCTCGTACGTCCCGTAGATCATCGTGCAGATCGGGTTGCCCGTGGGCATCGAGTTGAGCACGGTCACCGTGAACGTGTCGCCGGTCCGCGTGAGCGAGTGCGAGTCCCGCTGGGCGCACCCACTGGGCAGCCCGGCTTTGATGTTGAGCGACACCTGCGGCGGAGCCGACTCCCGGATCACGACCTCGATGTGGTCGATCGGCGCGGGGACGGTCTGGCGGCCGGGGGCCGGCGCCAGCGGGCCGAGCCCGGCCGCGGAGGCGACGGCTCCGACGAAGAGGATGGCTGCCAGAGTGAGGGCGGTGGCCACGAGCAGACGCTTCATGGACATTGAGACGTTGGGATCGGCTTTCGGTTCCCGGCCGGCCGGCGCCCCCGTTCTTCCTGGTCCGTCGCGACCGGCGTACGTCACCGCCGATATCATCTCGCTTTCAGGGGGGTCAGGAGCCGTTGCCACAACTCGCCGCCAGCGCGCGCGCCCGCCTCCCCGACAGCGCCTTCGCCTACGTCGACTCGCGGGGGCGCCGGCGCCTGCCGATCCACGACGCCTCGCACGTGCGCAACGCGCTTGCGCGCTTCGAACAGACCGCCTTCGAGGACGATGCGGCGCGCGAGCGCGCGCGGCAGCGCCTGCTGAGGGCTTCGAAGAAGTACGGGATCGTCCCGATCGGGTTCTTCGACGGACAGCTGCGCAAGGAGCGTCAGCAGACCCAGGTCACGGCGCGCGCGAGGGACATCGCGAGCCTGCCGCGCGGTGTGGTCACGTTCCTTCTGGCCGATATCGAAGGGTCCACCGGTCTGCTACGGCAACTGGGCGATGGATATGCCACGGTCTTGCGTGACGTGAGGACGCTGATCCGCAGGAGCGTGCGCGACGCGGGTGGCCACGAGGTCGACGCGCGGGCGGATGAGTTCTTCGCGGTCTTCCGTCAACCCGCGCGCGCGCTGGACGCGGCCGTCGCGATCCAGCGTTCCCTGCGGAAGCGCGAGTGGCCGGAGGACGCGGAGGTCCGCGTTCGCATCGGCGTCCACAGCGGTCGCACGACGCTCACCGAGAGCGGATACGTGGGTATCGCGGTGCACACCGCGGCGCGCGTCTGCTCGGCCGGGCACGGTGGGCAGATCCTGATCTCGTCGGCGTCGCGCGACGCGCTCGAGGGGCGTGCATCCGAAGGCATCGCGCTCGCGAGCCTCGGCCGTTACTCGCTCGCCGGCCTGGCGGGACCCGAAGCCCTGTTCCAGGTCCAAGCGGCCGACCTCCGCGTGAAGTTCCCGAGGCTCCGCGTGAGCGCGGTCACGTCGCGCGTCCCGGCCGCGCGGGGTCGCTGATCTGATGCGCGCGCCGTCACGAGACCGGCAGGTGATGGCCGCTGCCGGTTGGCTGGCGGTGGTGGCCGTGCTGGGCTGGCTCGACCATCAGATCGCGCCCGCCTACGACTTCGACCTCCTGTATCTCCTGGCGGTACTGGCCGCGGCCTGGCTCCACGGGCGGATCGTCGGCGTGGTCGTGGCCGCCGCGTCGAGCGTCGCGTGGCTCATCTTCGGCCCGGCGCTCGAGCTGTCGGTGCCGGTGCCCGCCGCGCTGTGGAACGCACTGGGTCGCAGCCTCCTCTTCTTCGGAGGCGCGGTCCTCGTCGCGCGTCTGCGGCGGGATCGCTCGCTGCTCGTCGAGAACGATTCGCAGCGCGCCAGATTCCTGCGCGTCATCGAACGAGAGCTGCCGCGGCCGGCCGGGTCGTTGTCTCTCACGCTCGATCGATTGCAGGGCGAGCGCGCGCTGCCGGCCGTGGCGCTCCAGGAGCTTCGCCGCGATGCGGAGCGGATGCAGTTCCTCGCTCGTGACTTCGTCGCTCTCGGACGCCTTCAATCGGAGCCCCTGCGGCTTGCGCTCGCGCCGGTCGATCTGCGAACGCTGCTCGGCGAGCTCGTGGCCCAGCGTCCCGATCGGACGCGGATCTTCGTCAACATTCAGGAAGGTCAGTCGTTCATGGTGAGCGCCGACGCGGCCCGTGTGGCACAGGCCCTTACGGCGATCCTCGACGAGGCGGGGCAGGCGAGCGACGAGGACGTCCGCATCGAAGCCGAGCGGCGTGCCATGGGCGTCGAGCTGACGGTGTCGGTCGGTGTCGCGCGGAACGACGCGACGCTGCGGCCGGCCGAGGACGACGAGCGCGTCGTGGGTTTCGAGCTGGCGCGGCTGATCTGCGAGGCGCACGGCGGCACGTTCGCGCTGTTCCGCCGGCCCGTTTCGCGCGGCCTGCGCGCCACGGTCACGCTTCCGCGGCTCAGCCTCCCAACGTCCGAGAGCGCGGACGGCGAGATGCCTGCTCGCTGACGGCCTCGGCGCCGCGTGTGCCCGGCCGCCGTGCGGGGCCCGTTACAGAACGGAAGCAGTCCGGCTGCCCCCGTGGCCCGAGTCAGGGGCACCCGATGAGAAAGCCGCGGCCCGGCGTTAGTCGGGGCAGGTGAACAGCACTGAGGCCACGCCCACGCCGGCCGTCGGCGGCCGGCAGATCGGGCAGCTCCTCGCCGGCCGCTATCGCCTCGCGGTGTCCAAGGGCGGCGACGACCTCGCCGAGGTGTGGCACGCGCTCGATGAGTCCGCGCAGAAGGTCGTGACCCTCGAGATCCTCCGCGATCGGGACAACGAAGCCGCGCGTCAGCGCTTCCTCGCGGAGGCGCGGCGCATGGCGGCCATCGAGCGGCCGTCGGTGATGCGAGTCGCGGCGATCAACGACGAGGGCACCGACACGTTCATCGTGTTCGAGCATCTGATCCCGCTGCCGGTGGTGCTCACCGGACTGACGGCGGTCGCGAAGGACGTTCGCCCGGCCACGAAGGCGGCCGAGGACAGGACGGTGGTGCTCGGCGCTGTCGCGGGACCGACGCGGTCCGTGCCGGCGCCGGAAGCCGCGGCCGTGGAGTCGAGCGCGCCGGCGATCGTCGAGCTCGACGTGCCTGAGCCGCCCGCACCCCGAACGATCGGAGCGACCGCGCTCCAACCGGAGGCGCTCGAGTCGGTGAAGCGCTCGCTCACGTCCGCCCGAGCGGACGTGTCGGCACTCATCGCGTGGTTGGCCCGCTTCACCGCGGACGCGCGTCTCCGTCTGCAGGGTGTGCGATCGGACACGCTCCTCGCGAGCGCTCGCGCCCGCATGCCCGGCCGCATCGACATGGCGCTCGTGACATCGCTCGTGACATCGCTCACGACCCGCCTATCGAGCCGCGTGCGTGGCCTCACGGTCGCCGCGCCGGCTCGGCCCGCGCTCCCGAATCGATTCGTGATGGGCGGCGCGGCGCTCCTCGTGCTCGCGCTCGTGGTCGTCCTGTCGCCGCTCGGCGACGCGATCGGGAGCGCGCTGCGGTCGGCTCCCGCGGCCTCCCCGACGGCCGCGCCACCCGCCGCGACGGCCGCGCTCAGGCCGGCGCCATTCGAGGTCCCGCCGCTGGCCGCGTACGGAGCCGCGTTCGAATCGCAGGGTGCGTACCCGGCGGTGAGACCGAATGGGACCGTCGAGTGGGTCGTCGCGCTCCGCAACACCGGCTCGGCCGGCTGGTACCGCGGTATCGAGGGCGCGCAGGCCGCGCTGGCGCTGCCGGACGGGACCGGCGTCGCCGTGCAGACGACGCCCTACGTCGCGCCCGGCCAGGTGGGTTGGTTCGTCGTCAACTTCCGGGCCCGCGCCGAGCTGGGAACGTATACGGTGCCGCTTCTGCCGCGCATCGACGGACGCGGTCCGCTCCCGGAGCTCGGCATCTTCGCCGTCGTCACGGTCGCCAGTAACCCGTAGCGTCGCGCCATGCGACGCCTCCCGACGACTCTCACGCTCCTGCCGTTCGCCCTCGTCGGAGTCCTCGCCGTTGGGCTCGCGGTCGCCGGCCGCGTCTCGACGCATGACGCCGTGAGGGTCGGATCGCCGACGCCGACGGGGGTCGCCACCGCCACGCTGCCCACGCCCAGCGCGCCGCCCTCGCCGACGGCGACCGCCGCCGCGGCGACCCCGAGCGCCACGCCGAGCGCCGCGGCGTCGCCCGGCCCCAACGACGCCGCCGAGATGCTGCGCGTGCACAACGAGCTGCGCGCGGCGGTCGCCGCGCCCGCCGTGCGCGCGGACGACCGCGTCACGACCGCCGCGCAGCGGCACGCCGAGTACCTCGCCAGCAACAACGCGCTCGGTCATGATGAGGTGCCCGGTGCGCCCGGTTTCACCGGCGCCTCGGTGCGCGACCGTCTCGTCGCGCAGGGCTACCCCGGTGCGAACGCGAGCGAGGTCGCCACATCGTTCAGCTCGGGCACCGAAGGCGTTCGCTCGCTGTGGGTCCTCCCGTATCACCGGCTGGGTCTCATGCACCCACATGCGGTCGTCGCCGGATGGGGCCACGCGGAGACGGCGGGTCGCGCGATCACCGTCGGCGTCATCGTGTACGACTTCAACGCGCCCGCGCCCGACCGCGTTCGCGCGCCCGCGCCCGATCAGCGTGTCGCCGGCACCTACTCCGGCGAGGAGAGCCCCGAGGTCGTCCCCGCGGGAGCGCCGCGGCCGGTCGGCTATCCGATCATGGTCGTGTACTCGGGTGCGCGAGCGGTCGACCTGCGCGGCGCGCGCCTGACCGACGCGAGCGGACGTGAGCTCGCGCATCACGTCGTGCCGCAGCTCTACGAGCGCGACTACGTCGCGATCATCCCCGCGAGCCCGCTCGCGCCGGGTGCGCGCTACCGGGTCCGCCTCGAGCTCATCGTCGCCGCGAACGACGTCATCGACGAGTGGGAGTTCGAGACGGAGCGCTAGATGCCCCGAAGAGACCGAGAGTGCTGCAGGATTCTCGCTGTGAGCGCGCGTGGGTCAGGATTGGCGGGGATGCTCCAAGCCGTGGCCGTGATCGTCCTCGCCGGCGTCGTCCTGCTGGCCTTCCTCTGGTACACGCAGCGGAGCCTCATGTACTTCCCATCGGGCGGACCGGTCCCACCGGCCTCACTGGTGATCGAGGGTGCCGAGGATGTCCAGCTCGCGACGCGCGATGGGCTGCGCCTTGGGGCGTGGTTCGTCCCCGGACGCGGCGCCGCGCCCCGACCGGCGGTGCTCGTCGCCAACGGCAATGCCGGCGACCGCTCCGACCGCGCGCCGCTGGCCGTGGCGCTGGCGCGAGCGGGCTACTCCGTTCTGCTCTTCGATTACCGCGGGTACGGCGGCAATCCGGGGAGTCCCACTGAAGCGGGCCTGCTCGACGATGCCCGCGCCGCCGCGGACCATCTGCGGGCGCGGACAGATGTCGACCCCGCGCGTGTCGCGTACCTGGGCGAGTCGCTCGGGACGGGGGTGGTGACCGCGCTCGCGGTCGAGCGGCCGCCCTCCGCGCTCATCCTCCGGTCACCGTTCACGTCGTTCGCGGAGGTCGGGAGCCATCACTACCCGTGGCTGCCCGTCGCGCTGTTCATCCGCGACCGCTATCCGATCGATGCGCAGATCGCGCGCGTGAGAGCGCCGGTGCTCACCATCGCGGGCGATGCCGATTCCACCATTCCGCTGCGCTTCAGCCGCGCGGTCCACGACAGGGCGTCGGAGCCAAAGGAGCTGGTCGTGATCGAGGGTGCCGGCCATAACGATCCGGAGCTCCTGCTCGGCGAGCGAGTGATGAGCGCGATCACCCGGTTCCTGAGTGAGTCGGCGAGGTGAGCCGGCGACGGTGGCTCATCCTGGCCGCGCTCATCGCGGTCGGGCTGCTCTGGCAGCCGGTGCTGAAGCCGGCCGGCCAGGCGGCGATCGTCCTGGCGGACATCTACAGCGAGCAGCTCGTCGGCACCAACATCGCGGGCGTCCTGACGCCGGAGCCGCGCGTGATCGAGACGAGCGACCGCTTCGCCGACGTCCCGATGCGCGTCACGTACTGGCGGCCGGGATGGGGCGACGTCCATCCGGCGATCATGATCGTCCCCGGCGCAGCGCCGCGTGGCAACGATGAACCTCTGATGCGCAGCTTCGCGATCACGCTCGCGCGCGCGGGATACATGGTGATGCTGCCCGAGTTCCCGTTCCTGAAGGAGGGGCGCTTCGAGCCGGGCGCGACGCGGCAGCTCGACGCGGCGTTCGCGCGCGCTCGCGCGATGCCCGAGACCGTCGGCCGCGACACCGGCACGTTCGGGGTCTCCGTCGGAGGCGGCATGCTGCTCGTCGCCTCCGGTCGCGAGCCCGCGCTGCGCGAAGCGGCGTTCATCGCCGTGCTCGGCGCCTACTACGACATCGACACGTATCTCGCGAGCGTCGCGAGCCGCGCGCAGCTCTCCGGCGGCGAGGTGGTCCCCTGGGAGCCCAGCGCCGAGGCGCTCGAGCGCCTGCCGCCCGCGGCGGAGGAGCTGGTGCCGCCGGCCGATCGCGGCGCGGTGCGCGAGGCGTTCGCGGCGACGACGTATCACGAGGCGCTGCGTCGCTTCCAGATGCTCGGTCCGGACGCGCGCGCCGCGTACGACGCGGTGTCGCCGGAGACGGTGTGGGCCGAGATCCGCCCGCCCATCTACTGGATCCACGATCCGCTCGACACCTACGAGCCGCTCGCCGAGGCGGAGGCGGCGCGCGCCGCGCCGCGCGACGGTCACATGGTGCTCGCCGTGCCGCGGCTCGTGCAGCACGCCGCGCCGGTCGGCGAGGACGCCAAGGCCGAAGGGCCGCTGTTCGTGGTGGGGGAGCTGTGGCGACTTCTCACGTTCACGTTCGAGGTGCTGCGGCGCGCGGGCTGACGGGAACAGGACCAGCAAGCCCAGGTCGGTCAGCGCCGCGCGACCGTCACCACCGCGAAGATGCCGAGGTCGGGCAGCGGGCCGCGTCCGTTGATCACCGGACGCAGCGCGATCCGGTGCGTGCCGGCCTCGCCGGGGGCCTTGAATCGCGCATTGAACCAGCCGACCTGACCGGGTCCGACGTACTGCGTCGATTGCACCGCGACGACGGTGCCGTCCGCGAGGATCAGCGCTGCCTGTGCGCCGTCCACGCCGCGGTACCAGCCGGCCGAACCCGTGTTGCGCAGCGCGAGCGTCCACTCGACGGTGCCGCCCGGCGCCGCGCTCGGATAGGGCGCCTGCGTCTCGAACGCCGCGCCGTACGCACCCAGAGGCGGGACGTTGAATGCCGGTCGCACGAGCACCGGCATCGCGTCCGCGTTCGTCGTGCCCGCCTCGGCCGTCGGGTGCAGCTGCTGCAGCAGCAGCCCGGCCACGATGAGCGATGCGGCGGCGACGCGGAACGACAGCTCCGGGCGCGCCGCGATGACGGCGCGCACACGGCGTGTCGCGCGCTCGACCGCGGCGAGCTCCTCGTCGACGATCACCGCGACGGCGACCGCATACACGAACGAGCGTGGACGGCGGTAGCGACGGACGGGATCGGGCTCGAGGCCGCGCCGGAGAACGCTCGCGACCCGCGGCGTGGGATGCGCGCCGAGCAGGTGCCTCGCGATCGCGGCGAGGCCGTAGACGTCGCTCGCGCGCGACGCGGCCCCGCCCGCGGCCACCTCCGGCGACGCGAACCCCGGTGTGCCGCGCGGGATCTCCGGCGGATGGCCGATCGGTTCGGCGATGCCGAAGTCGAGCAGGCGCGGTCTCCCGTCGGCGGCCATGAGAACGTTCGCGGGCTTCAGGTCCAGGTGCACGAAGCCGTGCGAGTGGAACGCCTCGACCGCGTCCGCGAGTCGGATCAGAAGGAGCGCGACCTGGCGCGGCGCCAGCGCCGGACCGGTGAGCTGATCGAGCGGCTGGCCCTCCACGTGCGCGAACGCGATGAGCGTGTCCCCGAGCGCGTCATGGACGCCGAGCACGGGGACGATGGAAGGGTGGTCGAGCGTTTCGAGGCGGCGTGCCTCGGCCAGGAAGTGACGTCGCGCATCGGCGTCCTGCGGATCGCGGAGGATCTTGAGCGTGACGGCGCGGTCGCGCGACTCGTCGTAGGCGCGCCACACGTCGGCCGCGCCACCGGAGCCGATGTGCTCCGCGAGGCGGTAGCGGCCGGCCACGACCGCGCCGACATCGCGCCCGGACGGAGAGAGGATCTCGGTGACGTCAGAACGCTTCACGGATCGACTAACGGACGAGCGCGCCACGCGCTGCGTGCCGTCCCTAACGGGGCAGTACGACCTTCTCCCTTGCCCCAGGGGGGTTGCAGGGGGTTCTCCCCCTGCGATGACACGGTGTCAGCTCGCGAGTCCGATGTCGAATGTCGACGCGTATGCGTCGCCGCTCTTCGTGACGTTCAGGAGCAGCTTGTCGCCGCTCTGCTGGTAGATGCCGTCGGCGGTGTTGCGTGTCATGCCCTGCGTTCCCCTCTGCGAATAGGGCGCCTGCGCGAATACCTCCGTGCTGAGCGCGTCGTCGAAGAAGAGCTGTGAGGTGAACGCGCTCGAGGCCGTCGGGCGGATCTTGAAGTGCAGGTGCACGGCGCGTCCCCGGTACCAGCCGGGATAGATCGTCGTGAACTTCGCGCTGCCCGACGCGTCGGTGGTCTGGAAGCCTCGCAAGAACTTCTGTCCTCTCGCGCCTTCGACATCGGAGTACACGCCGAGCGCGTCGCACTGCCAGAGGTCGACGACCGCGCCGCTGAGCGCGGTGCACGCGCTGCCGCTGACGCGCGACACGAGGAAGGTGAGCGTCAGGAGCGCGCCGGGCCTCACCGCGCCGGTTCCCGGATCCGCGCGGATGTCCGAGCGGTCGAGCTTTTCGTCGACGAAGAACGGCCCTGCGGTGAGAGCGGGTCGCACGATGCATGAGGGCAGCGTCGTCCCGGCGCCCGTGGCCAGGGGCGTGCCGGTCGCGGTGCCACCAATGACCGCCGCGGTGGGCGACGGCGATGCGACCGCGGCCGGGGCGCACGCCGTGAGTAGCGCGACGCTCGATCCGCCGAGGAGCGCGAGGACCTCTCTGCGGCTGAGGATGCGGCCGATCTGCGCGTCGTCATCCATGGTCATCTGACCACTCATTCTCCTTACGCTTTCATCGTCGCGACGAGGTCGACCGCGACGCGGAGCTCGTCGACGATGCTCACGACACGGAACGGAACGGACGGTGCCGTCATCCCGAAGTCGGCGAACTGCCAGCTGGGGGAGGCGGTCGCGGTCGCGGTTAGCTCGTCGCCGCTTCGCTTTGCCTGCACGTCGAAGGTCACTTCCTTCGTCCTGCCGTGGAGGGTCATCTGCCCCGTCAGCTTGAACGTGAACTCGCCACTGGCCGGCATCGGCAGGGTCAGCCCGCTCGTCTTCGTCGGAACGAATTCGGCGGTGGGGAACTGCCGCGTCTGGAGCGTGCTCGTCTTCACGAAGTCGTCGCGGTTGCGGTTGTCGCTGGCGAGCGTGGTCAGATCGAAGGTGATCTTCGAGTCCGGGGAGAACGTACCGTCATCCTTCAGCAGGAACGTCCCGCTCGCACCGGTCACGACCAGCACCGCGTCCGATGGGAGATTCACGCCGACCAGCTGCTCGCGCACGCGCACGGTCGCCTTCGAGGCGTCGCTCACGGTCCACGTCCCGGTCGCCGTCGTGCTCGTCGCGGCGGTCGCGCTCGGTGCGGGTGTCGTCGCGGGTGCGGATGTCGTCGCGGCTGCGGTCGGGGACGTGGTCGTGTCGGGCGCGGTCGCCGCCCCGCCGCATGCGGCGAGCAGCAGACTCGCGCTCGCGAGCGGCAGGGCGATGCGTGTCAGGTATCCAGTGAACATTGGTACCTCCGCGGTGTGCTCGTTCGACCCTACACGCCGCGGGGACCATGCGCGTTAAGTATTCGCTAAGAAGATCGCGTCAGAACAGCGTTGGTCCCGACGGCGCGTAGCGTTCGAGATGGCCGAACGGTCCGGTCGTGAGCAGATGCGAATAGCCGGTGAGTCGCAGGCCGTTCGCGAGCGCGAAGCGGATCGAGTCGTGATTCGCGCCGAGGGCACGCAGTCGAACGATCGCTGACTGTGCGCGCGCGTCCGCGAGAGCCGCACCCAGGACCACGTCGGCGTCGGCGCTCGTCCTCCATGCGGCCGGGCCGATCGTGCCGGCGCGCACGTAGTAGTAGCCGACGGCTCGGTCGCCCTGCATCACGGTCCGTCCGATCCGGCCCGGCTCGGTCAGCCAGAAACCATGGTCGATCTCGCGCGCCGTCCCGATCACCTCACGATCGAAGACCGAGGTCACCTCGAGCGTGAGCGGCGCGATGTCGGACACGGATCGCGGCGCGTGCTCCGGCTCGCCGGCGAAGCTGAGGATCGGATACCCGGGAAGCATGCCGCGACGGAGATAGCTGGCCATGGCGGTGAGGTCTATCGACGACCACGTGAAGAATGTCGACGCGCCACGCGCTCGTCCCTCCTCCCAGACTTCGCGCAGCAGCCTGCCGCCGATCCCGGTCCGTTGCCGATCGGTGCGGGTCCAGAAGCCGGAGAGGAACCAGAGCGGTCCACGCACGATCGCGTGGCAGATCGCGGCGAGCTCGCCGTCCTCCTCGGCGACGCGGAAGATCCCGGTGCGGAAGACGTGCGGGTATCCGTATCGCCACTCGTCTCGCCCGAGAGCGCCGGCGTCGATACCGTTTCGGGCGAGCATGTCGCGGAGCGTGCCCACGAAGAGGTCGAGCGCGGGCTCGACATCCTCGTCCCGGGCCGCCCGAGCGCGCACCGTCACGAGCCTGACGTCACGGGCTCATGAACTCGGCGAGCAGGCGGTGAAAGTGGTGGACTCCGCCTTCGCGCGCCGGCGAGTACCGGCCGCGGTCGTAGAGCCGCGAGCGCACTCCGCGCTGCACGGCTTCGACGATCGCCTCGTCCTCCCGCTCCACGCGGTCCAGTCCCGCGCCGGCGCCCTGTTCGCGCTTGCCCGCGTCCCACACGAACGGGAGGAACGACACGCGCGTCCGATCGACCGCCACCGGCACGACCACGTTCACCGAAACGCCCCACGGATACACGTTGAACATCGTCGTCGGGAACAGCCAGTAGTAGTACGCGCCGATGAGCTTCCCGGCGTCGGCGTGCGACGGTGATGAGTTGAACGCGGCCTCGCCCGGCTTCGCGATGGCGACCTGCAGGACCGCGTATCGCTCCAGCTCGACCGCGTACGCGCCGTAGTCGATGACCGCGGCGAGGCTGTCGTGAACGTACGGGATGTGGAAGCCCTCGAGGTAGTTGTCGACGTAAAGCGCCCAATTCGCGCTGACGACGTAGTCGCGCGTACCGGCCGGGTCGAACACGAGCTGATCGAACGGGAGGTGGCCGAGCCGCGCGTCCATCGGTGCGACGACGTCGTCGAACGCCATGGCCGGGGCCAGCGCGACCATGAGGAAGCGCTGCCACGTCCCCAGGGCGACGCGCGGGAGGTCGTCGGCGGGAGAGGGAAAGTCCGCGGTGCCCTCGAACTCCGGCATGGAGTGGAAACGGCCGTCGAGCGCGAAGCGCCTGCCGTGATACCGGCAGCGCAGCTGCTTTTCGTGGCCGGGCCCTTCGAC
Source organism: Candidatus Limnocylindria bacterium (assembly GCA_035513115.1). Lineage (GTDB taxonomy): Bacteria > Chloroflexota > Limnocylindria > P2-11E > P2-11E > CF-39. The sequence continues at coordinate 11,623 of DATKCP010000015.1, forward strand.
GACGAGCGTGCCGCGATGGGTGCAGACGTTGGAAAGCGCGTGCACGCCGTCCCGCACGTCGCGCGTGAGGAGGAGCGGCTCGTCGAGGGCGCCCGGCAGCAGCGTGAACGGATAGAC
>DATKCP010000016.1:0-7631 GCA_035513115.1 Candidatus Limnocylindria bacterium
AAGCGCCGCGGTCCAGCCGAGCCACGCGGGCCTGAGGCGGCACAGAGCGCGATCGCGACCGATGACCCCGAGATCGGCCAGCTCGTCGCGCACATCCGCGCGTCGCGCGGCGCCGTGATCGGCGCGTACCGCGATCCATACGGTGGCACGCCGCTCGTGTTCGCCTCGATCCCCGTGGGCGCGGTGGAGGCCACCGCGTTCCAGCGCGACCTCTCGCGCACCCACGCGGAGCGACTTGCGACGGCGATAGGCGACACCGGCGCATTCCTCGACCCGGTCATCGCTATACCCGCGAAGGAGGGGTTCCTCTCGCCCAACGGAAGGCACCGCATCGCGGCCGCGCGCCAGCTTGGACAGCGATCGATCACCGTCCTCGCGACCGCGGACCCGGCGCTGGCGTACCGGATCCTCGCCCTGAACACCGAAAAGGCGCACAACCTGCGAGACCGGAGCCTCGAGGTGATCCGGATGGCGCGTTCGCTCGCGAAAGAGCAGCCGCGCTCGAAGGAGAGGGACCACGCGACATCGTTCGATTCGCCTGCGTTCCTCACACTGGGCTGCGCTTATGAGAAGCGCGACCGCTTCTCCGGCTCCTCGTACAACTCGATGCTGCGCCGGGTCGAGCAGTTCCTCGACCAGACGGTGCCCGCCGCCCTCCGTCAGCGCGAGCAGTGGGCGGTGCGCCTGCTCGACATCGACGACCGGGTGAGTGCGCACGTGAAGGCGCTGCAGGAGATGGGGATGAAGAGCCCGTATTTGCGCGCGGTCGTCGTCGCGCGCTGCAATCCGGTCCGCTGGATCCCGACGAAGAAGGGCGCAGGGCCGCCGATGTCGGTGGCCGAGGCGCTTACGCGCATGACGAAGAGCGTGCGCGCCTTCGAGCCGAAGAAGGTGAGGCCACAGGACCTCGCGTTCGCCGCCGCGGTGGGCGGCGGCGATGAGGTGTCGTAGGCGGTTAGTTCGCGGGGTCGCCGGGGGCGCTGAAGCGCTCGACGGTCGCGAGCAGCTCATCGAGACCGAATGGCTTGGCAAGGTAGCCCTCGGCGCCAACCTCGTCCGCCCAGCGCTTCGCGCTCTCCGCAGCCGTCATGACGACGATCGGCACGCTGATGCCCTGGCCGTGAAGCGCGCGCGCCACGGCCCACCCGTCCATGACGGGCATGCGCATGTCGAGGAGGATGAGGCGGGGTCGTTTGCGCGCGACGGCGGCGAGCGCCTCGTGACCGCTGGCCGCGCTCACGACGTCGTATCCCTCGCCCAGGAGGATGGCGCTCACGGTGTCGAGGATCGACGGGTCATCGTCCACCACCAGTACCGTGTCGCGCCGTCCCTCGCCGTTCGGTCGCGGCCGCCCGGCGCGAGATGACTGCGCGTCTCCGCCGCGTGGCGGACCTCCAGCCGATAGATCCATCACCTAATGGGGCCTCCTTCCATCCGGGATCGGCAAGGCGACGTGGAACGTCGAACCCCTGCCGACCTCGCTTTCGACCCAGATCCGGCCGCCATGTTCCTCGACGATCCCGCGGCAGATGAAGAGTCCCAGGCCCATGCCGTGAAAACGCCGGTCATCGACGTTCGATGCGCGCGAGAAGCGCTCGAATATCCGGGGGAGATCGGCGGCCGGGATCCCAATGCCGGAGTCCTGAACGGTGACGCGCGCCTCTCCATCCTGCTGCCAGACCTTGATCCTGACCGGCGTGCGTTCCGGGCTGTACTTCCTGGCGTTCTCCACCAGGTTCTGCATCAACTGCTCGACACGGCGGCGGTCGTACACGCCGACGACCGGAGCGTTCGCCTCGACCTGGAGCGTGCCGGCGTCGTTCGGCTCGTGCGCGGAAACCTCCTGTGCCAGCGTGGCGAGATCCACCGGCTCCCGCTCGCCAACGAGCCGGCCCTGTTCCAGCCGCGTCGCGTCGAGCAGGTCACCAACGAGTCCCGCGAGGCGCTTGCTCTCCCGCACGACGCGTTGGATCCCGGCGATGTCAGCGGGAGCACCGGGTTCGCGGGTCGCGCGCCGTTCCAGGAACTCGGCCTGCGCCACCACGGTCGTGAGCGGTGTCTTGAGATCGTGGGCGGCGGCCGAAAGGAAGTCCTCCTTGAGCCGGGCGGCCTCCTCTCGCGCCCGCACGCGCGCGGCGTGATCGATGAGAGCGCGGCTCTCCAGGATGACCGCGGCCTGATCGGCGATCAGGCCCACCAGCTCGATGTCGCCGACGGCGAAGATAGGCGGTCGCGCGGCACTCTAAGTCAGCACGCCGAGCCGGCGCTCACCGGCGGTGATGGGTGCCGCGAGTAGGGCGCCGACGCTTCGCGAACGATAGCCCGCGGCGCCGTCGGGATCGTCGCGCACCGGGTTCTCGCTGAAGATCGGACGCTGCAGCTCGAACGCCCGCCCGGCGAAGTGCATGCCCGGCCCGAGGTCGACCGTGGTGCCGTCGTCCTCCCAGAAGCGGAGCGCCCTGGTGTCCTCCTGCCAGAGTCCGATCCGCGCCGTCGAGCCTGTGCTGTTCGCGGCGCCGCGCTCGAGCTCCCGGACGATGTCCAGCGTCGTCGGCAGTCGCGGCAGGCTCGCGGCGCGCGCGAGGAAGGAGCGGAGCTCGGGTTCCTGCCACGCCCTGCGGAGGAAGGAAGGCGGCGCGAACCCGAGGTAGTACGCGACCGCGGAACCGAGGCCGAGCAGCTGCGCGAGGGCCTGGAAAGCGGCGCGACACTCGGGCGGCGCGAGCGGCGTCAGTCCCGCGATGACGAGGCCGGTCGCGAGCAGGATCGAGCCGAGCGAGATCGCCTCCGTGCGGCGGCGCGTGACGCCTCGCGCGCGTCTTCCGGCTCGGACGAACGCGACCGCGCAGTAGATCGAGACCGCGAAGAAGTACGCGACGATGTACAGCATCACCGGGGTCGGCAGCACCGGCAGGGTCGCGAACGTCGCCACGACGCCGACCGCAAGACCGAGCTCGGCCGCGCGCTTGACCGGTGTGCGCATAAGGGTGAAGTCATCGACCAGCCGCAGCAGGATGTACGGCAGGGCCATGAGGATCGCGACCTCGAGCGCGGTCAGCCATGGTGGTGGTGTCGCTCCGGTGAGCCCCGCGATGCGCGTTGCGAGGATGATGAGCGCGATCGCGGCGAAGAAGAGGGTGATGTCCATGTGCGCCTTCGTCGGCCGGCGGGCGGCACGCACCGCCACGCTGATGAAGATCAGCACGTAGATCGTCTGCGTGACCGCGGCGATGAGCTCGAGCGCGCTCAGACCGGTAATTTTATGGAGTCATCGAGCGAGCAAGAGGCCGAGCAACGCTCCGCCGACGACGACAGCGGCGGGATGCAAACGGCCCTGGTACGTCAGAGCCGCGGCCGCGACGGCAATGACGAGCTGCCACCATGACGGCGCGCCGCCGGCGGGGACGACGAGCGACACACCCGTCGCGCAGAGCAGGCCCGCCGTCGCGAGTGCGGCGCCGCGCACCAGGCCCGCGAAGGGCACGGAGAGCAGCCAGCGACGAGCGAGGGCCGTCGCCGGCAGGATCGCCAGCGGTGGAAGGCTCGAGGCGACGAGCGCAACCGCGGCGCCCGGCAATGCGGCCAGCTGGTAACCGAGGCTTACGATCCAGAGTCCGTTCGGGCCAGTGGAGAGACGTCCGATCGCGAGCGCCTGCACCAGCTGCGCGTCCGTCGCAATGCCGGTCGCGACCAGGTCCTGCCGCAGCAGCGGAAGCGATCCGAGTCCACCGATCGCCAGCGCGGAGTCTTTGAGGAGCACGAAGAACAGCGCGAGAAGATCCACTCGTTACTCGGACGCGCCCTCGGGCGACGTCGGGCGACCGCGTCCCAGGAACAGCGTCCCGAACACCGCCCCGCCAACGATGACCACGATGCTGGACATCGTCGTGGACAGCAGGATGGCGAAGGCGATGAGGACGAGGGCAATGTCGACCACCGCACGCAGGCCGTGCCGCCGCGCGTCGCGCACGAGGACCAGGGCGAGACCGAACGTCATTCCGCCCGTCGCCGGCGCCATGCCTGCAAGCGACGCGTGAGCGAGCGGCTGGTCGGCGATAAGACCATACGCGGCCGTCATGGCCACGGTGATGATCGCGGCCGGGACCATCATCCCGTAGACCGCGACGAAGACACCTCGCCATCCCGCGATGCGCCGGCCGAGCAGCCCCGCGAGCGCGACGAGGTGGATGCCGGGGCTCAGCTGACAGAGCGCCCACGCTTCTACGAAGTCACGCTCACTGATGAGCCGGTCACGCTCGACGAGGAACCGGCGCAGGAGCAAGAGCGTGGCTGTCCCGCCGCCCACCGACTGCGTGCCGACGGCTATGAACGTCTTCGCGAGCTCGCGCATCGCGGCTCAGACTAGGTTGGTGGCCGACGCGCTGCGGCTGCGTGCGCTCGTCGGACGAGTGGGCTGGCACGCTCCCTGCTTTCAGGTACGGCATGGACTGGTCACTCGTGGATACCGACCGGCTCACGAAGCTAGCCTGTCCCAGCTGCCAGCGCGCCCTGGCCGGCGGCCTCATGCGCCAGGTCGAGTGGACCACACGGCGATGCATCGTCGTGGTCGCCTGCCCCACCTGCAGTGCCGAATCGATGGTCATCCTGGAGACGAGTGGCCTGCGGCGCGCGGCTCCGCCGATCGACGTCGATGACGTCCTGCGCGCACGCGACGCGCTCGCGCGCGCGCAACGGGTGAGCGACCTCTTCCCCGTCTAGGGCGGTCGCCAGGGGGAGCTGCGACGGCACCGCGGGTCCCGGACTCATTCGGAAGGGGCGTTCCTTGAACTCGTAGCGAGAGCGCACGCGACGCGCGTGATGAGGGAGGCGTTCCATGGGCGACGACACGATTCGCGATGCCGGGCCGGCGCAAGTGGCCGAAACGGTCCGCCGCGCGCTACTGCTGGTCGGTCCCTCCGAGCGTGGTGTCGAGCGACTCAAGGAGGAGCTGGCGCAGCCCGCGGAGATCGAAGTCAGCTGACCGCAATGAAGGAGCGTGAAGTGAAGTCGTCTGGAGGCCGGAAGAAGAGCTAGTCGGCGAAGAGCAGCGAGTGCGGCACGTACCGCGCGTCATCGCTGCGGTCATCGACTACGTCCCCGATCAGCTCTTCGAGGTACACCCCGCCAGTCGGGATCCAGCGGTGGTCGCCATCGGACGCGAAGCCATCGCAGTAGCCGAACGTGCCGTGGTGCATGACGATCCCGCCCACCCCACCGCGCGACCGCGCCGTGAGATGCCTGGCGCTGCGGCATTCGAAGTGAATGACCGTGGACATGACGCGCCTCCCCTGTGACGCCGCCCGCGACCGGACCGTGTAAGGCCCGGTAACTGTGAGGATACGAACACGTCACGACAGTTCAAGAGGCATTCCGCGGCCCGTGTGGATACGGGCTAGGAGAAGAAGGAGAGCGATCCCGCGCGGCACGCGAACCGCGCCGGCAGGCTGCCCGCCAGGGCGCCGTCGGCGTGCACCGCCACCGATTCGTCCGACGAGATCTCGATCCGCGCGCCGCGGTACGCGATCGCCTTTCCCGGAAGCTTTCCACCGCGCCACACCGTCAGGAACGAGCGCACCAGCATCAAGCGGCCCATGCGCGGGAACACCGCGACGTCGAGGAGGCCGTCGGTCATGCTCACGCGCGGGAGTATCTCGAGCGAGAAGCCGTAGTAGGGACTGTTGAGCACCAGGACCTGCAGTGCGCGCTGTCGGTCCTCACGGCCGTCCACGTTGATCGCGACGCGATACGACCGCCTGGTCAGCAGGCGGACTCCGCGCCGAATCACACGTCGCCAGTCGCCGCGCTCGGCGTGCCGCGCGGCTCCGAAGATCTCGGCATCGAGGCCGATGCCGGCGGTCTCGAAGAAGACCTTTCCACCCACTTCGCCGGCATCGGCGCGTTGCACGCGACGGCGGGCAATGACCTCGGCCGCCTTGACCGGCTCCAGCGGCAGGTCCAGGCCGTGCGCGATGTTCATGACACTGCCGAACGGGAGGATCCCGAGAACGACGGGAGTGTCCAGCAGCGCCGCCGCAGCCGGAGCGACGGTGCCGTCTCCGCCGGCGACGATGCAGGCCGCATATCCCTGCTCGACCGCCCGCCGCGCGAGATCCGCCGCGCTCGGCGACTCGGCCCCGGTCTCGAAGCGATCGAGCGCGAACCCAGCGTCCTCGAGGATCGCCTCGCAGCGAGCGAGCTCTCCCCCGTCGCGCTTCTCCCCTCGGCTTCCTGCGGCCGGATTGATCACGATCATCGCGCGCGAGCCCGCGCGTTCCCCAGCCACCACTCAGGTGATACCGTGACGAGGGACAGGCGAGAGCAGCGCCGGACCGGCGTTCGCCGAAGCGGGGGAGGACCATGATGAAGGGCGGATTGATCCACTACGTATGCATCGCCGATGCCCACGTGTCGCGCGAGAGCTCCTCGAAGTCCGATACGCTGACGGTGGTCTCCAACAAGTGGGCCTTCTGCCCACTCGACGCGCGCGCCGAGGGACACGAGTGGCATGAGACGGAGGGACTGACGATCGAAGTCCTGCGCTCCGGTCTCCCGCAGGGCCGCTTCGCGAGGCTTCCGGCAGAGGATCGCAGCCGCTAGTCGGGCGCTGGTCGCTGGACACTGCGGAACAGGACGACCGTCCACCCGCCCACGCCCTCGTACGCCACCTTTTCCGCCGTCGCGTGCCACCAGCTGCCCTTGCGCGGCCCGCTTGCGAGCTTGAACCGGAGCGATGCGGGCTTGTCGCGGGCCGCGCGCGCCAGCGGCGTCGCGTCGGCCGGCAGCTTGACCCCCCGCTCGTCCTGATAGAGCGCGGTCACGAACGCGTGCTGGAACGCGGGATTCGCGAGGAGCACCCGGGCGTCGCGGTCGATGACCACGGCCGGGTCCCTTCCGACCAGACACGCCAGGAGCTTCGCCCGGCTGCGCAGCGCGGCACTGTGCTCCTCGTGCGCGAGCCGCTTGAGCTCCCGGGCGGCCCGAGAGCGTTCATCCAGCTCCTCACTCATCGCGGCGACAGCCAGCCCGGCCCGGTTCTCGACCCGAAACTTGAGGAAGAGCCGCGAGATGTGGGCCTTTACCGCCTGCTCGCCGATCCCTATCTGCTCGGCGATCGCCTTGTTCCCGAGACCCGCAACGACGCGCCCCAGCACGTCGCGCTCGCGCGGGGTGATCTTCGGCAAAGACCTTCGTGACGCTACGTTCGTATACGGACCTTTTGGGCGCTTTCGTTACGGGCCATCAGGGGAGTCTAGTAAGCCTCTCCAATCATGACCGATCTACACTATCGCCCGCCGTACAGAGCCGCACTTGTCGTGCGACCGCCCCTGGCGGGCATGGTCGCGCTGGCGCTCGCGCACCTACGCGCGGTCCCGAAAGAGGTCCAGACCTCCGAGATCGGCACCGCAGGCTGCGACTTCGCGGTGCTGGACGAGGCCGCGGCGGACGGAGGTCTGGGTGCCGCGATCGCCGAGATGGTCAAGGCTGGCCGACCGGTGTTGGTGCTCGTTCGCAATCACGGGATGAACGGTGCGCTGAACGCGATCGCCCTGGGCGCCACCGAGATCGTGCGCGTTCCCTTCGATCCCGCCGAGCTGGTCATCCGCGTGAGCCAGATGATCCATCGCGCGACC
>DATKCP010000017.1:0-6856 GCA_035513115.1 Candidatus Limnocylindria bacterium
CTCGCGAACACGAACCAGACGGTGCTCGCGCTCGGCGGCGACGGCGACGGGTACGGCATCGGCGCCGGTTACTTCGTCGGTGCTGGCCGCCGCAACGTCGACTTCGCGTACATCGTCCACAACAACAACGTCTACGGCCTCACCAAAGGTCAGGCGTCACCGACGCTGGCGAAGGGCAAGAAGACGAAGTCGATGCCCGAGCAGTCGATCCAGGACGGCATCAACCCCGTCGCAATGGCGATCGCGTCCGGCTACACGTTCATCGCGCGCGCGTACGCGCTCGAGCCGAAGTACACCGCGAGCATCATCGCCCGCGCGATCGAGCACCGCGGCGCGGCGCTGGTCGACGTGCTGCAAACGTGCCCGACCTACAACGACCTGTACACCAAGGAGTGGTACGAGGGCGCGGACCTGCCCGAGAAGCGCTCGCGCCTGTACAAGCTCGAGGCCCAGGGCTTCGACGGCAAGGTGCAGGACCCGACCGATGCGCAGGAGATCATCACCAAGAAGGCCGCCGCGGTGGCGCGGAGCTACGAGGCCGAGCCGATCCCGATCGGCGTCTACTACGAGATCGACCTGCCCACCTACGAGGACGAGGTCTTCCGCCGCATCCCCGGCCTCAAGGAGACACCGCTGGTCGAGCAGAACTCGTTCGAGCGCGACATCGATCCACTGCTCGAGGCGATGCGCTAACGGTCTGCGACCGCTCCCGGTAAGGCGCGCCCGCCGACGTCGGCCATCATCTCGCCGAATCCCTGCTGAATGTCGATGTGTCTAGCCTGCGAACCGACCGCGTAGTACGCGAACGGAGGCTGGACCAGGATCCCTCCCTGCGGCCGTTCCGCTTCGGGGAAGAGCAGGAGCGTGTAGCCGCCCGCGAGGACCCGCACCTGCGGGCTCGTCACGCGTTCGACGACCCCGAACAGGAAGCAGCAGTCGCCCTGAGACGCGATCCCGTCCCTCAGGAGTGACGTCCCGCGCTCCTTCAGCGCGTCGAGGCGTTCCAGCGTGGCCGCACCCCTTGCCAGCCGCCAGAGACGCGCGTCGGCGCTGCCGGCCATGAGCGTGCCATCGGGCAGCATGGCCAGGGCCACGAGAGCCGCGTCCGCGCGGAACTTGCCTCCGCCTCCCGGCTCCGACGTGATGAGCCACCCGTCGGCCATGCAGGCCAGCGCGAGCCGACCGGCGGCGGCCAGAAGTCGGTCCCCGCACACCAGATCACCGAGGACGCGACGCACCGGGTCGAGTCGCGTCCCTTCGAACTGCTCGATCGCACGCAGCGCGCCGTGACCGACGAGAGCGAAGACCTCACCGGTCGACGCGTCCACGGCGAGCGTTGCGTGCGCCGAATCGGTCCGCAGCAGCGCCGCCCGTGGCATGACACGCGACGCGCGCTGGATACCGGTCGCCACGTCGAACGACCGCAGCCGCGCGCCGGCGGCGGTCTGGTCCATCACGTACGCGAGCTGCGATGCCGCGGCGACCGCGACCTGCGCGCCATCGCTATCGACGGGAATGACGTATCTCGTCGCGTGGTTCAGGAGCGCCACGGCCTTCACCGACTGCGGAGTCACGACGAAGAACGTCGTCGCCGGGAAGGTGCCCATCATGTCGTACCCGTCGATCTGGGGGATGGGCGTCGAGCTCCTCACCGAAGCGGGCTGCGAGGGAGCGGGGAGCGTCGCCGCTCCCCCGCAGGCGAGGATGAGGAGCAGCGCTCCGACGAGGAGCCGCCGCATCTAGGCCGCTCGGGCCCGCGCCTGGCGCACCGTCAGCGCAAGCCCGACGATCGACCAGAAGCCGAGGGCCAGCAGCAGGAACGGCAGAGTGCCGAGCGTGTAGCTGAGCGTCTCGTCGACACGCTCTTCGCGCGCCGCGGCAGGCAGGTCCCGCGTAACGACCGCCGGTGCCACGACCGTGGTCTGGACCGCGGTCGGTACGGCGGCACTGCCCGCGGCGATCGGGCCGATGTCGATGGTCATGTCGAACGTGAACTCACCGAACTGCACGAGACCCGAGTACGCGGCCGCGCGGAACGGATAGAACACGCCCGCGTAAAGCGCGCCTTCGCCGGCCTGGCTCACGAGCTTTAGGGCAACGTTGATGCACTTGGTGCGCTCGCGGTCGGTCTGCATGATCACCGCGAGGCCATCCGCCGGGAATGCGACGCCGGCGTCGGCGCGTCGCGCCGACACGACGAGCGTGACGGGTTTGCCCTCCGACCACGGCTGCCCGTCGGGCGTCTGTACCGAGATGCCGTCGAGACAGGTGGAACACTTCGCCGCGGCCGGCGCCGCGAACGACGCGAGTGTCAGGACTGAAAGGACGAGCGCGAGCAGGATCCGCCGCACTTGGCCACCTCCGGTCGCTGGGTCTGCCTGCCGTACAACGGCGCGTGCCGACGGGTTCCCGCGCGCGTCAGCCGGTGCGCGTGACCCGCAGCTCGTGCGCCCCGTCCGGGGCGAGAGCGTCACTCCTGCGGCGGTGGCGTGCCGAGGTGCTTCGCAACGAAGGCGATCTGCATGGCGACCTGCTTCAGGCGTTCGTCGACCACGAGCGAGCCGTGGCCCGCGTCGTACCGGTACTCCTCGAACGGCTTTCCCAGGGCGCGCAGGCGGTCGCGGTACACGTCGACGCTGCGCGACGGACAGCGCGGATCGTTCTGGCCGACGAGCAGCAGCATCGGAACGCGGACGCGGTCGATGTAGGTGATCGGATTCGCGACCCGGTATCGCTCCGGCACCTCCGTCGGCGTGCCACCGAAGAGCGCGGCATCGTACTTCTTGAGCGGCTCCATTTCGTCCTCGTACGCCGGGATGTAGTCGCCGATCGGTACGATGCCGATCCCGAGCGCCCACCGCTCCGGCTGCGTGCCCAGACCGAGGAGCGTGAGGTACCCGCCCCACGAGCCGCCCCCGAGCACGCTGCGCCTGGGATCGGCGATCTTCGTCGCGACCGCCCAGTCATGCACCTTCGCGATGTCCTCCAGCTCGGTCAGGCCCGGACGGCCGACGATCGCGTCGCGCCAGGCCTTGCCGTAGCCACTCGACCCGCGGTAGTTGACGCAGACGACCGCGAAGCCGTGGTCGACCCAGGCCTGCACCGTCGGCGAGAAGCTGTCGCGGTCGGCGGCCTCGGGTCCGCCGTGGATGAAGAAGAACGTCGGGCGACCGCCGTTGGGCCCCGCACCGCGATGACCTCCCGCCGGCTCCGCGATGAAGACGTGCACGCCCTCGACGTCGGCGTCCCGATACGCCACGCCCTCCGGCGCGCCGCCTCCAGTCAGGACGACGCCGCCACCGACTTCGCGCACCGCGGCGGCCTCCGAGGAGCGATCGAGCATGTACCAGACCGCGCCGTCTGGCCGCACGCGCGCGGTGAGGACCGTGCCGGGCTCCGTCGCGAGGCGCTCGAGCGTCGCGCTCGCCAGGTCGTAGCGATAGAGCTCGGTGCGCCCGCGGTGGTCGTGACCGATCAGTAGCGAGCGCGCATCCGGGTACCAGTCCGCGAACGTCTCGCCCGGGAGGTCCAGCCGGACCTCGGTGGACCTGCCGGTGCTTGCGTCGAGGATCAGCGGCCGCTCGAGGTCCTCGCGGTCGTGCACCGCCAGATAGCGCGCGTCACCGGCCACCGGCGCCCATCCGCCCGACGGCGAGATGCCGTGCCCCGGGCCGTGTGAGAGCTCGGCGACGCGGGTCCCGTCGAGATCGATGATCCGCAGCACACGGTTGCGGCTGTCGCCGTGCTCGGAGTGGAACAGGGCGACGAGCGTTCCGTCGCGCGAGAGACCCTCGATGAACGCGCTCTGCTCGTGCGCGTAGATACGGCGCGGCTGCGCGCCGTCACGCACCACGTACACGCTCGAGCCCTCGTCCGAACGCGAGCGTCCTATGACCGCGAAGCCGCTCGCGTCCGATCGCTCGCCGCTGTGGATCGCGATCCTGCCGCTGTAGGCGGACGCGAGCTGCGGCGCGATCGTCTCAGGCTGGCCACCCTCCCATGGCTCGCGCACCCACCGACCCAGCTCGTTCCCCTTCTCATCGTCGAACCACCAGATCCACTCACCCTGCGGGTCGAGCCGGCTCGACACTCGGTAACCGGTGCCCTCGGCGCGGTCTGTGACCTGACGACGATCGCCTGTGGCCTTGTCCCACGCGTAGACCTCGAACTTGCCGCCGGCGTTCGACAGATAGAGAAGCCGGTCAGGCTTCTCACGCGCCCAGGTCGGGAACATCACGACGGGCGCGCGGAAGCGACGCTTCCAGGTCGCTTCGGACATCGCGTCCGAGGTCATGAGCTCAGCGGCCGTCGCGATGCACGCTGAACACGTCGCGCACGCCCTCGATCTTCGCCAGCACGCGCGAGAGCTGCTCGACGCTGGTGACCTGCAGCGTCGCGTTGACCGTCGCGGTCTTGTCGGGATTCGCGAGCGCCGAGAGCGCGACGAGGGCGACCTGGTTTTCGCTGATGACCGCGGCCACGTCGCGCAGGAAGCCGTCGCGGTCCCAGCCCTCGATCCGGATCGCGACGGGGTACGTGCGCGCGGCGGACTTCTCCCACTCCACCTCGACGTGGCGCTCCTTCTCGGAGCTCGCCTTCACATTCGCGCAGTCCGCGCGGTGGACGGTGACGCCGCGGCCGCGCGTGATATAGCCGACGATCTGATCGCCGGGGACCGGATTGCAGCAGACCGCGAAGCGCACCAGCAGATCCTCGACGCCCTTCACGCTCACGCCGCCACGCGACGTCGTCGGCGGCAGCGGCGGCGCGGAGCCGGGCAGCTGCTGCTGCGCGTCGTCGACGATGCCGAGGCGCATGACGACCTGCGCCGCCGTGACCTCACCGTAGCCGAGCGACGCGAACAGCGTGTCCACGTCGTGCATGTTCATCGCCTCGGTGACCCGACGGAGGTCCGCCTCCGAGAGATCGCCGAGCGAGCGCTGCGCGAGACGCTTCAGCTCGCGATCGAGCAGCTCCTTCCCGTGCGTGATGTTCTCGTCGCGCTGCGAGCGCTTGAACCATTGGCGGATCTTCTCGCGTGCCCCTGGCGTGCGGACCATGCCGATCCAGTCGCGCGACGGACCGCGCGCGGCCCTGCTGGTCACGATCTCGACGATGTCGCCCGATTGCAGCCGGTGATCGAGCGGCACGATGCGACCGTTCACCTTCGCGCCGATCGTCCGGTGCCCGACGTCGGTGTGGATGCGGTACGCGAAGTCGATGGGCGTCGCGCCGGCGGTCAGCGCCTTCACCTCGCCCTTCGGGGTGAAGACGAAGACCTCGTCCTGGAAGACGTCGACCTTGAGCGACTCGACGAACTCCTGCGCGTCGGTGACGTCGTGTTGCCACTCGAGCAGCTGGCGGACCCATGCGAGCTTCGACTCGTAGTCGCGATCGCGGTCGGCCTTCCCGCCTTCCTTGTATCGCCAGTGCGCCGCGATGCCGTACTCGGCGAGCGCGTGCATCTCCTGCGTGCGCACCTGGATCTCGAGCGGCTGGCCCCCGGGGCCCATGACCGCGGTGTGCAGCGACTGATAGAGGTTCGCCTTCGGGACCGCGATGTAGTCGTCGAACTGGCCGGGGATCGGCGGCCACAGCGTGTGCACGACGCCCAGCGCGGCGTAGCACGCGGGCACATCCGCGACGATCACGCGGATCGCGAGCAGGTCGTACACCTCGTTGAACCCGACGCTCTTGCGGCGCATCTTCTGCGCGATCGACCAGAGATGCTTCGCGCGGCCGGACAGCTCGGCCCGGATGCCGAGCTTCTCGAGCTCGCTCGCGAGCGTCTTCATCGCCTGGTCGATGGAACGCTCGCGCACCTGGCGGCGCGCGGCGAGCTGCTCGGCGACCTCTTTGTACTGCTCGGCCTCGAGGTACTTGAACGCGAGGTCCTCGAGCTCCCACTTGATCTGCCAGATGCCGAGGCGATGCGCGAGCGGCGCGTAGATCTCGATCGTCTGACGCGCGATGCGCTGCTGCTTCTCGGGCGGCAGGGCCGCGAGGGTGCGCATGTTGTGGAGCCGGTCGCACAGCTTGATGATCACGACGCGGAGGTCGTCCGCCATCGCGAGGAACATCTTCCGGATGTTCTCCGCCTGATGCGCGTCGCGCGACTGTCCCTGGAGCCGCCCCAGCTTCGTGACGCCCTCGACGAGTCGACCGATCTCATCGCCGAACTCGACGCGGATGCCCTCGGCCGTGCGCGGCGTGTCCTCGGGCACGTCGTGCAGCAGGGTCGCGGCGATGGTCGCCGCCTCCATGCCGAGCTCGGCGATGAGCATCGCCACCGCGGCGGGATGCGTGATGTACGGCTCTCCCGACACGCGCTTCTGACCGGCGTGGGCCTCGGCCGCGTAGGTGTAGGCGCGCCGCACCAGCTCCGCGTCGCCGTCCGGGTAGTGACGCAGCATCTCCTTCACGATCCCCTCGGCATCCACGGCACCGTGGCGCTGGGGTCGGAGGCGCTCGGTGATGCCGACGATCCGCGATGTGATCGCGTTCGCTCGCTCCGCCATCAGGCGACCACGGCTTCGAGACGCATGCGGTCGGCGGTGCCGACGGGGCCGAAGTCCTGAAGCTCGAGCTCGACGAAGCCGCGCAGGCCCGCTCCCACGGTGACGACCGCGTCCACCGATCCGGCATCGGTCATCGCGCCGACATGCTCGCCGCGACGAAAGGCCATCGCGTCGAAGGTGAAGCGGCCGACGGTGATCTTGCAGCGCAGATGGTCCGCGTCGGCCCCCACCTGCCGGATCCCGAAGACCTTGACGCCCCGGAGCAGCAGGCGTGGACGCGGGTTTCCCATGCCGCAGGGCTCGAGCGCGGCGAGCTCGAGCGCGAGGCGTGCGGTGAG
>DATKCP010000018.1:0-16217 GCA_035513115.1 Candidatus Limnocylindria bacterium
AACGTCGTCTCCGTCCTCAGCGGCAACCGCAACTTCGAGGGCCGTATCCACCCACTGGTGAAGTCGAGCTATCTCGCATCGCCTCCGCTCGTCGTCGCGTTCGCGCTCGCCGGCACCGTGCACATCGACCTCCAGGACCAACCCATCGGTAACGGCAAAGATGGCATGCCGGTCTTCCTGAAGGACCTCTGGCCGACACAAGAAGAAGTGAACGAGGTCATGGGCAAGGCGATCACGCAGGAGATGTACGCGACCGAGTACGCGAGCATCTTCGATGGCGATCGCTTCTGGAAGACGATGCCGTCTCCGACGGGCCTCTCGTACGCGTGGGACCCGAGCTCGACCTATGTGCAGGAGCCGCCGTTCTTCCAGAATTTCTCGGCGACCCCACCGGCCCGGATCCCTGACATCGTTGGCGCACGCGTCCTCGTGTCGGTCGGTGACTCGGTGACGACCGACCACATCTCTCCGGCGGGGGCGATCCCCGCCTCGAGCCCCGCCGGGCAGTACCTCATCTCAAAGGATGTGAAGCCGGTCGACTTCAACCAGTACGGCACGCGGCGCGGGAACCACGAGGTGCTCATCCGCGGAACGTTCGCGAACATCCGCCTGCGCAACAAGCTCGCGGACAAGGAGGGCTGGTGGAGCCGCCACTTCCCATCCTGCGAGGAGATGACGATCTACGACGCGGCCGTGCGCTACCAGAGAGAGCGCGTGCCGCTCCTCGTCTTCGCGGGCAAGGAGTACGGCTCCGGAAGCTCGCGTGACTGGGCCGCGAAGGGCCCGAACCTCATGGGCGTGCGCGCCGCGATCGCGGAGTCCTTCGAGCGGATCCACCGCTCGAACCTGGTGATGATGGGGATCCTGCCGCTCGAGTTCCTGCTCGGCGAGACCTTGGCTTCGCTCGGACTCACCGGTGAAGAGACGTTCACCATTCGTGGTCTCGACAAGCTCGCGCCGCGCGCGAAGCTCACGGTCGAAGCAACCTCGGAGGACGGGAAGAAGACCTCGTTCCAGGTGCTCGCACGCGTCGATGACCCGACCGACGTCGAGTACGTGCGTCAAGGCGGGATCCTTCAGCAGGTGCTTCGGGAGCGGATCGCGGCGAGTTAGCGCAAGCTGCCCGTTTCAGCGCGTCCCGCCGCGTCGGCCGCAGAACGTCAGCGAGCGGTGAGCCAACCGCTTACAGGGTGAACTAGCCGACCGGCGGCGACGAGCTCCGCGATCGTCTGTCGCGCGACCGGCCAGGAGAACCAGTTGCGCACCTCGTCCTCGTGCGTGAGCACCGCGGCACGGACGCCGAGGACGACGAGCTCTTCGAGCGCGGTGTCCTCCGTCGTCTTCCACGGCTTGCGCCAGACCTGGTCCCAGCGAGAGAGCACGCTGGAGTGCCGGTGCCCGCCCTTGCTGTCCTCGACGGCCACCCCTCTCGCGACGATGGCGCCGTCGCGCTCGAGGCCCTCGCGCACCTTGCGCAGCGTGGCCGCCGCCAGACCGAGCTCGGACTTGAGGTCCTCGACCGTGCTCGGCCCGGCTCCGGCCAGATGCCGCACCAGTCGCGCCGCGTCGTCGTCACCCGACTCGGCCTGCGAGAGCGCGGCGCGGCACAGCGGATCCGCGGCGCGCGCGGCGTCCGGCGCGAGGAACAGCGTCTTGCCGCGGTGCAGCTTCGTTTCGAAGACGTCCGGGCGCTCCGTCAGCTCGCCACCCCAGCTCCACTTCGTCTTCGGCCACGAGGCAAAGCCCTTCTTCGTCGCGTCGTACGCGTCCTCGTGCGTCGCGGCGAACAGGCTGGGGATCGCGGAGTCCTGCGTCAGCGTCAGCATGCGTCGGTCCTGCAGAAATGCGTGGGCGTCGTCCAGCGTCCGCAGCTTCCGGTCGGGAGTGAGCCTGCAGTCGAAGAGACGCTTCGCACGCAGCTCCGCTAGCGGGATCGTTTCCTCGCGTAGGCACGCGTGTCGGCATTGTCGAGCAGCTCCCGCGCGCTGCGGCCGTCGAGCGGATACGACGCGATGCCCCACGAAAGCTCGGGCATGCGGATCCGACGGCCGTCCTGGAGCTCGACGTCGGCCCTCTCGAGCACCTCCATCAGTCGCGCGACGACCTTCTCCGCCTCGTCGCGTGGCGTATCGGGCATCACGATCGCGAACTCGTCACCACCGTACCGCGCCGGCACATCCTCCGTGCGCACCTGCGCGATGATGCTGCGCCCCAGTGTGCGAAGCACCTCGTTGCCCGCGAGGTGACCGTACGTGTCGTTGACGGTCTTGAGCTTGTCGAGGTCGAAGAACGCGACCGCCAGCGACTGCTCACGCCGCGCGGCACGCGCGACCTCCTCCTCCAGGCGGTCGTAGAAGTAGCGGTAGTTGTGCAGGCCCGTGAGCGCATCGGTGTTCGCCGCACGCTTCAGCCGCTCGTGCAGCTCGGCAACGTCGATCGCCGCCGCGATCTGGGCGCCGACGGCCTGCATGAGCGTGAGGTCGCGCTGCGAGAACGCGTGTGGCACCCGGTTCGAGACCGCCAGGACGCCGATCGGACGACCCGCACTCACGAGGGGGACGATGAGCTCGGAACGGATGTCCGGGTCGCCGATGTAGCGCGGGTCGAGATGGACGTCATCGACGAGCTGCGGTTGCCGATGCTCGAGCACCCAGCCTGAGATGCCGCGACCTGACGGGATCCGCAGCAGGGTGCCGGGTCCGTGAGGCAGCCCCGCGAGCGCGCGCACGACCAGGTCGTCGGTCTGGTCCTCGCGCAGCAGGATCGTCAGGCGGCCGGGCATGCTCTTGAGCAGGATGCTCAGGATGCGGTCGAGGAGCTGCTGCAGGTCGAGGATCGTGTGGAACTCCGGCGTGAGATCCGCGAGGATCGCGAGCTCGCGGCTGGTGCCGACCTCCTCCTCCGCGGCCTCGATCACGCCGCGCGCCTCGATCATCGCCACGAACTGGTCCACCATCGTCGGGTCGTACCACGCTCCCGCCAGGCGCCGCAGCTCTCCGAGGGCGACGTCGGAGCGCAGCGCGACGCGATACGGACGGTCGGCGAGCATCGCGTGGTATCCGATGACCATGTTGAGGATCCGCGCCGCGCGCGGGATCGCTTCGCCGGACAGGCCGTCCGGATAACCGGTGCTGTCCCAGCGCTCGTTCGCGTGCCGGACGATCGGCACGACACCTTTCAGGAATCGGATCGACTCGAGGATGCGTGCCCCGAGCAGTGGGTGCTCCCTGACGATCGTGATCTCCTCCGGCGTGAGCGGGCCGTTCTTGCCGAGGATCGATGCCGGGACGCCGATCTTCCCAAGGGAGTGGAAGAGGGACGCGTAGCGGAGGTCACGCAGCTCGTCCGGACGCAGGCGGACGCGCTCGCCCAGCGCGAGCGCATCCGCGGCGACGCGCCGCTGATGGTCCTCGCGGTAGTGGTCGCGGGCCTGGATCGTCGCCGTGAGGGCCGACACGGTCGACAGGTACGCGTCGTCCAGCTCCCGGTACAGCCCGATGCTCCGGATCGCGGCAGCGCCGAAGCCCGATAGGACGCCGATGAGCTCGTGCTCCTCGCTCGAGACGACGTGATGGTCCTTCCAGGTCACGAAGAGCACGCCGATCAACTTGTCCGCGAGACGCAGTGGCTGGAGGAGCACGCTCTGGTGACCGAACCGGCGCACGAGCTTTCGCGAGTGCTTCGGAGCATCGTCCTCGTCATGGATCTGCATCGGGGTGCCCGCCTCGAGGAACTGCGCGATCGCCGGGTTGCTCTTCGGCAGCATCAGCACATCGCTCGACGGGGACGCCGTCGTCACCGCGAACTCGAGGCTGTCGCCGCCGGAGTCGAGATACACGGCGACCGTGGACGCCTGCATCATCTCCTGCACCGAATCGGCGAGCGCGCGGACGAGGGCGGGCAGCTCCTTGTGTGTCGCGAGCTCCAGGCCGATGCGATGCAGGTCGAACAGCCGGCGCGACAGCGCCAGGGTCCGGTCGTAGAGGTCCGCGCGCTCGATGGCGATCGCGGCCTCGTTGGCGATAGCCGAAAGCAATTCGAGGTCGCCCTGGTCGTACGCGTTGGGTCGCGAGCTCTGCGCGGAGATAGCGCCGATCGGCTTTCCATGCAGGCGCAGCGGCGCGACGATGATGGATCGCTCCACGACCTTTCCCCACGCGCTGCGCGGCGGGAGCCGGAGGCGCACGCGATCCCGTTCCGCGTCGTGCAGCAGGATCGGCTGGTCGCGCTCGACGGCGAGGCCGCCGAGGGTCCCCGCCATGGGGCTCTCCTCCGGTGCCATTTCCTCGCCGCCGTCGTACAGGTAGCGGAACGAGAGCGTGCCGCGCTCGGGTACCGCGATGGCGACGTAGAACGCGTCGACGTCGAGGGCTTTCCGGACCTGCTCGAAGACCTGGCGGAACACCTTCACCGGGTCGAGGGAGCTGCCGACGGAGTGACCGACGTCCACGAGCGTGGCGAGCAGACGCGCGCGACGCTCCGCCGCGAAGCGCGCGCGGATGTCGAGGTAGCCGAAGAAGAAGAGCGGGATGCCGGGTACGAGGAACCACGGCTCGATGAGGACGACCTGCACGGTTATGACGGCCGTGAGGCTCCAGAGGAGCTGAGCGCGCACCGTGCGGTCGACCCACTGGCGCGTGACCCGGTCGAAGCTGACGTTCCGCAGCGCGCGCTGCAGGAGCACGATCTGCGTGATGTCGACGAAGACGAGGATCAGCACCGCGCCGACGCCGGCGATGATCGTCGCGGCCGTCGGCTCGACGAACGAAAGGAGCTCGCCGCGGAAGATCGTGTATCCCGCGGCGGCCGTACCGGTGGCGACCGCGACCGCCGCTGTGTTGCGGATCATCTGCAGCGGCCGCTTGCCGGAGAGCACGTCGTTGACCAGCCGGGCCGCTGCCGCCATGGTCGCCACCGCACCGGGCGGCATGAGCACGAATCCGGCGATCACCGCGACGTCCGACGCGGACAGCTCGGTGTTCGGCTGCACGCGGATGGGACGGACCGAGAGCACGAACGCCGCCAGGAAAAGGAGGCCGAGGTACTCCGGAGGGACGCGTCCGTCGAGCGCGTCGCGCACCCCGAGCACCACGTACGGCGTGGCGACGAGGACGGTGACCGCGATCAGGAACTTCGCGGCGCGCGGAAGTGGCTTCATCGGATGCCCTCTGCCCCTCGGCGGCCGAGCCTAGCACCCGCGACCCCGGGACAGGGGGTCAGCGGGGCATCAGCGCGTCCGCAGCCAGCGCTCGATCAGCAGGACCGCGGCGAAGATCCCGGCGATCACGAGCAGCTCGCCGGCTCCGCCGCGGTCGACGGCGGGTCTGACGACGAGGAACAGCAGCACCGTGACGAGGACGACGCCGACGACGATCTGGAACAGGAGGCGCGAGCTCAGGCCGATGGAGGCTCCGGCTCACCCACGCCCGCCTCGGCGGGCTTGCCGCGCATCCGCCGCAGCGCCCAGGCGATCGGATCGTAGGTGCGCGTCACGATGCGCTCCTTGAGGGGAATGATGGCGTTGTCGGTGATGTGGATGTCCTCGGGGCAGACGTCGGTGCAGCACTTGGTGATGTTGCAGTAGCCGAGCCCGTGCTTGGCGCGCGCGAGATCGATACGGTCGTTGGTGTCGAGCGGATGCATCTCGAGCGCGGCGAGCCGCACGAAGTACCGCGGTCCCGAGAAGGACGGCTTGTTCTCCTCGTGGTCGCGTATGACGTGACAGACGTCCTGGCAGAGGAAGCACTCGATGCACTTGTGGAATTCCTGGACGCGGTCGATGTCCTCCTGGAACATGCGCCGCGTGCCGTCGGCCTCCTTGGGCTTCGGTCTGAACGCGGGGATCGTCTTCGCCTTCTCGTAGTTGAAGGAGACGTCGGTGACGAGATCCTTCACGACGGGGAACGTCTTCACCGGCGACACCGTGATCTCCTCTCCCGGCTCGAACGTGTTCATCCGCGTCATGCACATCAGCCTGGGATGGCCGTTGATCTCGGCGCTGCACGATCCGCACTTGCCGGCCTTGCAGTTCCAGCGCACGGCGAGGTCCGGCGCGTGCGCCGCCTGGATGCGGTGCACGACGTCGAGCACGACCATGCCCTCGTCGGCGGGAACGGTGAAGTCGACGAACGCACCGCCGGTCGCGTCCCCACGCCAGACCTTCATACGGACGTCGGCCACCGCTACTCCTTCGCGCTCGCCGCGGCGACCGGCTCGAACGCGGGCTTGCCGGACGACTTGTCCTCGCCGAGGAGCGGGCGCAGCTCAGCGGGTACCTCGGGCAGGGGCTCGGGCCTCAGCACCAAGTGTCCGTCGCGCCGACGCACGACGACGTTCTTCTTCCCCCATTCGGGATCGGGCTTTGGGAAGTCGTCGCGGGTGTGCCCGCCGCGGCTCTCCTGCCGCATGAGCGCGGACATCGCGACCGCTTCCGACACCGTCAGCAGCGTGAGCAGGTCCAGCGCGAGGTGCCAGCCGGGGTTGTAGATGCGCGATCCCTTTACGCCGACTCGCTCCGCGCGTTCCCGCAGCCGGCGGATGCGCGTGAGCGCCTCCTCGAGCTCGGCACGCGTGCGGATGATGCCGACGAGCTCATGCATCGTCTCGGTGAGATCGCTGTGCACGGCGTACGGGTTCTCGCCCTCGCTCCGTTCGAACGGAGCGAGCATCCCGCTCGCCGCGGCGTCCACCTGCCGATCGTCGAGTCGTGGCATCTTCGACACGCGCTTGGCGTACTCGGACGCATACAGGCCAGCCCGCCGCCCGAAGACGAGAAGGTCCGAGAGCGAGTTGCCGCCCAGCCGGTTCGCGCCGTGCAGACCGGCTGCGACCTCGCCGGCCGCGAACAGACCCGGAAGGGTCGATTGGGCGGAGTCAGCGTCGACGCGGACGCCGCCCATGATGTAGTGGAGCGTCGGCCCGACCTCCATCGGCGTCTTCGTGATGTCGACATCGGCGAGCTCGATGAACTGGTGGTACATCGAAGGCAGTCGCCGCTTGATGTAGTCGGTCGAGCGGCGCGAGGCGATGTCGAGAAAGACGCCGCCGTGGGGGCTGCCGCGGCCCGCCTTCACTTCGGCGTTGATGGCGCGCGCGACCTCGTCACGCGGCAGCAGATCAGGCGTGCGGCGGTTGTTCTTCTTGTCCACGTACCAGCGGTCGGCCTCGTCTTCGGTATCGGCCGTCTCCGCGCGGAAGAAGTCGGGGATGTAGCGGAACATGAACCGCTCGTCCCTGTTGTTCCGCAGCGTCCCACCGTCGCCGCGCACGCCCTCGGTAACCAGGATCCCGCGCACGCTCGTGGGCCACACCATCCCCGTCGGGTGGAACTGCGTCATCTCCATGTCGATAAGGTCGGCGCCGGCGTCCAGCGCCATCCCGTGTCCGTCGCCGGTGTACTCCCAGGAGTTCGAGGTGATCTTCCAGGCCTTGCCCACGCCACCGGTCGCGAGGACGATCGCCTTCGCGCGGAACAGGACCAGCTTCCCGTTCTGACGCCAGTAGCCGAACGCGCCGGAGACCGCGCCGTCCTCCGTGAGGAGGCGGTAGAGCGTGCACTCCATGAACACGTCGATGCCGCGATGCACGGCGTGGTCCTGCAGCGTGCGGATCATCTCGAGACCGGTGCGATCGCCGACGTGCGCGAGCCGTGCGTAGCGATGACCGCCGAAGTCACGCTGGAGGATGAGGCCGTCCTTCGTACGGTCGAAGAGCGCGCCCCACTCCTCGAGCTCCAGAACACGGTCGGGCGCTTCCTGCGCATGCACCTGTGCCATGCGCCAGTTGTTCAGGAGCTTGCCGCCGCGCATGGTGTCGCGGAAGTGGACCTTCCAGTTGTCCTCTTTCCACACGTTGCCCATCGCCGCCGCGATCCCGCCCTCGGCCATCACGGTGTGCGCCTTGCCGAGCAAGGACTTGCAGACCAGGGCCGTCCTCACACCCATCGCGCTCGCCTCGATCGCGGCGCGCAGCCCTGCCCCGCCCGCGCCGATCACTACCACGTCGTAGTCGTGGGTCTCGTACTCGGCCATTACGGGACCCACCGCAGGTCGGTGATCACGCCCATCGCGGCGAGGCGGATGTACAGATCCGTGAGCATCACGCCGAAGAGGCTGAACCACGCATATCGGGAGTGATGCGCGTTGAGCCGGTTCGCGAAGCTCCAGAGCCGGAAGCGCAGCGACGCGCCGTGGAACGAGTCCAGGTAGCCGCCGACGAGGTAGCGCGCGGCGTGGCAGCCGAACGTGTAGCCGCTGAGGAGCACGACGTTGGCGAGCATGATCAGCGAGCCCACGCCGACGCCGAAACGTCCGTCGAAATTGAACGCGAGGAGTATGTCCCACCACAGGACCGCCAGAACGACGATCGCGAGGTACAGCGTGTAGCGGTGGAGGTTCTGGAGGACCCACGGAAAGCGGGTCTCGCCACCGTATTTCGGCCGCGCGTCTGGCACCGAGCAGGCCGGTGGCGACCAGAAGAAGGCGCGGTAGTAGGACCGGCGGTAGTAATAGCAGGTGACGCGGAACGCGAGCGGCGAGCCGAGGATCAGCAAAGCCGGGGAGAGGTTGTACCAGTCCCCGATGATCGCGAAGGTGGGGTGCACGCAGCTCGTCGTCAGGCACGGCGAGTAGAACGGTGAGAGGTACGGAGCGAAGTAATAGTTCGCGTTCTGGAAGCTCACGACGAGGGAGTAGACGCCAAAGAGCCCGAGGACGAGCACGATCGTGAGGGGCTCGATCCACCACCGGTCGTTGCGCTCATGCGGACGCTGCCGGACGCTGGCCGTCGTCGTCGCCACCGCATGCCACCCTACGGATTGCGCTCCCAACGGGCAAAGACATCGAAGCGCTCATGACGATAGCCGTAGGCTATTGGCGTGGAGCTCCACCAGCTGCGCTACTTCGTCGCGGTCGCCGACCAGCGGCATTTCACCAGGGCCGCGCGCGAGCTCGCGGTCGCTCAGCCCTCGGTCTCCAAGCAGATCCGTCGCCTGGAGGACGAGCTTGGCGCACCGCTGTTCCACCGGATGCGCGGGAACGTCGCCCTCACGCCGGCCGGCGAGGCGCTCCTCCCGGTCGCGCGTCGCGTCCTCGCAGACGTGGCCGGGGCCGAGAGCGAGGTCCGCGACCTCACCGGGATGCGCCGCGGACGTCTCTCGGTCGGCGCGACACCGAGCCTCTCGACGACGCTCGTGCCCGCCGCCCTCGCGCGCTACCACCAGAGCTATCCGGGCATCGAGCTCGTGCTCCACGAGGCGGGCTCGCGCGACCTGGTCGGCGAGCTCGAGCACGGCGTGCTCGACATCGCGCTGGTGATCCTTCCGATGCTGCACGACATCCTCGAGACGACGCCGCTCCTCCGCGAGGAGCTCGTCCTCGCGGTGCCGAAGTCACATCCGCTGGCGAGGCGCCGCACGGTTTCGATCGCCGAGCTGCGCGGCGTACCCCTGGTGATGTTCCGCGACGGTTACGACCTGCGGGCCACCACGGTCGCCGCCTGCCGTCGCGCCGGGTTCGAGCCGACGTTCGCGCTCGAGGGCGGCGAAATGGACGGAGTCCTGCGACTCACGGCGGCGGGCGTGGGGGTAGCCGTCGTGCCAAGCCTGGTCGTCGAGCGCGGCGGACCGCTGCGCGCGGTGCGCATCGCGAAGCCCGAGCTCACGCGCACCATCGGCTTCGCGCGTCGGAGGGACCGCAGGCTGACCCGCGCGGCTCAGGAGTTCATCACGACCGTGCGCGCGCTCGTGGCAGCGCGCGAGTGGCTCGCGCGCACGCCCGCCGGGCTCACCGTCCTCGACGGGGCGGCCGCGCCACGCGCCCGCCGCGCGGCCAGATGAGCTAGCCGAGCGTGTAGATCGACAACGCCTCGGTCTTGCCGCGGACCTGCGCCTCGCCGAGCGAGCGCAGCTCCACTCCGTCGTCGCGAAGATGTCCGGCGGTGACGCCCGACAGCACCGCGTCGACCTTGTACTCCTTCGTCAGTGTCTCCATGCGCGACGCCGTGTTCACGGTGTCGCCGATCGCCGTGTAGTCCGAGCGCTCGGGCAGACCGATCGCGCCGAGAACGACGTCACCGGTATGCATGCCGACGCCGAACTGCACGACCGGCGCGCCGGCGCGCGCACGCTCGATGTTCAGGGTCGTGACGTTGGCGCGGATGGCGAGCGCGGCTCGCGCGGCGGCGGGCGCACCGTGCGCCGGGTCGCCCATCGCTCCGAAGATCGCCATCAGGCCGTCGCCCGTGAACTTGTCGAGGATCCCGCCAGCGTCGATCACGGACCGCGCCATCACCCGCAGGTAGGCGTTCATCACGGAGATCACCTCCTCCGGCGAGAGCCTCTCCGCCAGCGCGGTGGACCCGCGGAGGTCGGCGAAGAGGATCGTCACCGTCTGGCGTTCGCCCTCGAGGCGCAGCGCGTCACCGCCGATGACGCGTTCGACGACGGTCGGCGGCAGGAATCGCTCGAGTCCCCGGCGCCGGTCCAGCTCGAGGAACAGCGCACCGAGCGCGATCACCGTGGCGGCGAACATCAGCGCGTGGTATTCCCACCACGACAGCGTCCACACCGGCCCGAGGAACTGCGAGAGCTGCGCCTGCGCGAGCAGAACGTACGACGCGGCGAGCGCGCCCTGCATCGGAAGCCGCGTGCGGACGTAGTCGCGCCCCTGGGCCCACGCCGCGACGCCGTATAGGACGACGACACTCCCCGACACGACGTACGGGACGAGGCCCGCGCCGCCGTAGATGTCCGGTGGCGTGAATCCGGCCGTGCCGTAGGCGTTCGGGTCGTAGCTCGCGTACGCCCCGCCGCCGACCAGGATCCAGCGCGCTATCCCGCCGAACGCGGCCGGCCAGCCGATGGCGACGACCGCGTACCCGCCGATCGCGGCCGTGACGGCCGCAAGCAGCGCGCGCGGCCGCAGGTGCCGCTCGAGGAACGACGCGGCCGGCGTGTAGCGGACGGCGAAGAAGAGCGCCGAGGTCAGGAGGGCGAGCTGCGCCGACACACCCACGACGAGACCGGCGTCATCCCTCTTGTCGCCACGCTGCAGCACGTCGGGCGTGGACATTCCATGGACCATGAAGATCCCCGCCAGGCAGAGGAAGCCGACAGCGACGAGCAGGCTGCGGTAGTGGCTCGCTTGCAGCGCGGCGCGCGCGACGAAGATCGCAACGAGCAGGGCGACGATCGAGACGTTCGTCGTGATGACGAAGTGCTCGACGGGGATGAAGAGCGGCGTGTTCCGCAGGGGATCGGCGAGCAGCACAGCGAGTACGACCGTCGGTGAGACGGCCAGGAGCAGGAGGACCAGCGGGCGCCAGGGCACCGACCCCACGGCCGCAGTCTAGGAAGGCTAGACGGCCTCCGCCGCGCGCGCGACCTTGGGGAGGAGCTGATCGAGATCGAACGGTTTCCCGACGGCCTCGGCCGCCCCGAGGCTCTCGGCGTGGCCCTGCAGGTCGTTCGCCGCCGAGAGCACGACGATGGGGATCTCGTGCCGTTCGCGGAGGCGCTTCGCGAAGGTCCAGCCGTCCATGACCGGCATCATGAGGTCGAGCACGATCACGTCAGGGCGCCAACGCTCGCAGACGGAGAGCGCGTCCTGGCCATTCGACGCGGGCACGACCTCATAGCCGTCGTCCTCGAGCGCGGTCGAGAGCAGTTCACGGATGCTGGCATCGTCATCCACCACCAGGACCCGCTTCTGGACACCCACCGGCGCGGAGCATGACATACCCGAATGGGTAGACAGCCGACCTAGCGACTCGATCTGAGTGATCCAGCGAACACAGCCGGTATGACGAGGAGCCCGATCACGAGCGTCGCGACCCAGAGCCACAGCGCCTCCGGATGGCAGGTGATCAGTCCCGCGCAACCCTCGATCGAGCGCTGCCGCTCGACGAGGAGCAGCGGCAGGCTCGCCGGCGACGCGACGACGCTGGCCGCGGCGAACGTGGTCGCGACCGTCGGGATCGATCGCGACAGCGCCCCCGCTCGCGCATCGATAGCGCGTGCGGAGCGATTCGCCCAGAGGATGGCCACAAAGGTCGCGAGAACCGCGAAGGCGATGGACGAACCGAAGCGCTCGTCGTGCGGACGTCCGTCGAGCGGGAGGACGAGCTCAAACGCGGTGAGTGCGGCCCAGTACGCAAGCTTGATCGTGGTGATGCGCCCGACCAGGAGCGCGAGCGTTGCCTGCCGCGGCGGCGGTCGCCGGGCCTCGGTGCCTACCGGTAGGTCGTCCACCACTTCTGGAGGAAGTACAACAACGCGATCAGGATGACCGTGGTCACGAAGACCATGTAGAACTCGCCCGACTCGCCGACCTCAGCGATCACTTACTGACTCGCAGCCGCAGGCGGCGAGGAAAGCCGGAGCCGAAGGCGAAGGTCATCTGCCCAGCCCCTCGAGATACTCGACGATCGATCGAACGGCCTCCTCGTCGAGCGGACCGCCCTCCGTGTTCAGCCACGGGGGCATGATGACGCCGGGCTTGATCCCCGGCGCGTTCGAGACCCACTTGAAGAGCCAGTCCGCATCGCCTGAGCTCTGCAGTGCCTTGAGCTCGTCGGCGATCGGCCCCTTGACGCCGTAATCGAACAGGTTCGGCGCAAGCGGCACGACGCTCGGGACGTTGGCGTCGAAGCTGTGGCAGGTGCTGCAGTACACGCGCGCGGCCTCGCCTCCGGTCGGCTTCGCCGGCGGATCGCCGGGATTGGGCTCCGTCGACGGGCTTCCCTCGAGATGCGCCCGCACCGTTACCACGTCCTGCCAGTCCTCCTCGCCGCCATGCATGATGAAGTTCACAAGCTGGCTCACCTGCTCGCGATTGAACGGGCCACCTTCGGACACACCCCAGGCCGGCATCGAGAAGCTGGGCGGAGGATTCAGCTTGCCCCGCTCGATCGTAAGACGAAGGAAGTCCTGGCGGGTCTTCAGCTGCGCCGGATCCTCGTTGAGCGTCTCGAACTTGTTCGCTGCCGTGTTGAGGGGCTTGCCCGGCAGCGGCCTTCCCTCCACGTCGTTCTCCGCGTTCCCAAGGCCCTGCTTTCCGTGGCAGTCGAAGCAGAAGTTGGCGTACAGGTTCTTGCCGCGCGCGATCGAATGCTCGAGCTGCCTCTCGGCGGCGGCGGCGCGCAGCGAGAGCGGCCCCTCCGGGATCATCTGCAGGAGCAGGTACCCGCCGACAAGACCGAACAGCGCGAACAGCATCACGCCGCCGGCGACGATCTTCCGGTCGAGGTTGCCCGATATCTCCAGTGGATCGGGCGCGGCCGGGATCGGCGCGACCCAGTACGGCGTCGGCTGCTCGACCGTGTCGCCGGGGCCATAGTGCTGGCGAAGCAGCTCCACGCCGGTGGCGGGCTTCTCTTCCGGCTCGACCTGATCCTGGTGGTAGGCGACGAACCCGAAGTACCCGAGCAGCGCGACGAACAGGAGGACGCTCGCCGCGGCGAGGATGATGTTGAGGTCCATCAGGCGTCGGGCACCTGTACGTGAGCGGGGTTCCATTGATTGTCGGGCCGCTGAAGGACATTCAGCGGATTGGTGTCGACGACGATAGAGCCCGTCGCGGTCTCGGAGACGTGGAACAGGTCGAGTCCGCGCGGCGCCGGTCCGCCGGTGACCAGCGCGGTCGTCTTGTCGTAGAGGGACCCATGGCACGGGCAGTGGAACTGCCCCTCGCTCTTGGTGTAGGGGACCGTGCAACCGAGGTGTGTGCACTTGACGTAGGCCGCGGCGATCGCGCCGGGCGCGTGGATCAGGAAGAAGCGGCCCTGCTGGTTGAGTATCGGCTCATCCTGCGTCGCTTGGAACCTCGCGAGGATGTCCGCCTTGTTCCCGGCCGCGATCTTCGCACCGAGGCCCTCGATCTTGATCACGCGGAAGAACGGCAGGAACGCGGCGGTGAGCTCGGTCACGGCCAGGAGCGCGCCGGTGAGGAACCCGATCCGCAGGAGCTGCCGCCGCTTGACGCGCGAGAGCATTCCGCCGGAGACGATCGAGGTGTCGTCGTGCGGTCGGATCACTTCGTCACTCCACCGGGGCGAAGCACTGGTGAGTCTCGGGCAGCGCCCACGGCGCGTACAGGTCCATGCCCGGACCCCGCAGCGACGTCCCCACGACGGTCAGGACGACGAACGTCACGACGAACCCCGTGAAGATCGCGATCACCCATTCCCGCGTCCCCGCGCCGAAGAGCCGCTTGCAGAGCATGACCAGCACGACCGGCAGGATCAGCATCACGGCGATCGGGATGATGTAGTTCGGGATCAGCTCGCGGCCCCCCGGGAAGTACTGGCTCGCGAACTCGGCGTAGCCGGGCCAACCGGTCCTGATGTTGGTGATGGGGTCGAGGACCCTTCGATCCACCTTGATCACCGCGTCGAAAGCGATGAGGGCGGACACGATCACGCCGGTGAAGACGGCGGAGAAGATCGCGCAGCGCTTCCCCGCCTCGCTGGTGAACCAGTGGCCGATGCCGGCGCGATCGCGATCGATGTACGGGATGGCCGCCATGAACGTGAGCCAGATCGTCGGCACGACGACGCCGGCGAGACCCTTGTCCATGTGGAGCAGGAGCTCCTGGAGATTGAGCAGGTACCACGGCGCTTTCGACGGGTTGGGCGTGCAGTCCACGGTCGCGTGGTCCTGCAGCGGCGCGTTGAAGAGCGCCGAGATCGCGAAGAGGCCGAGCGACCAGATCATCGCCGCGATGAACTCGATGACGAGCAGATGCGGCCAGACCATCGCCGTGTCCTCGACGCGCTTGTCGACCCGCACGACTGAGTCCTGCCGCACGAATGCGAGCAGTCGGAGCCTCTTCTCCTGACCCGCGAACGGCTGCGGACCGCGCGGAGGAGTCATCTAGCGGAGCGGCCGCAGTAGTGGCGCCGCCGCCACGGACTACAGCGGCCCACTGATGCCCCCGTCCTTACGGATCCGCCAGAAATGGATGGCGATCAGGAATCCGGTGGCGAGCGGCAGCGCGACGACGTGAAGGACGTAGAACCGGAGCAGCGCGTTCGGACCGAGCTGGTATCCGCCGAATATCAGGAAGCTCACTTCGGCGCCGATGATCGGCGTCGCGTTGGCGATCTCGTAGCCCACCGTGACCGCCCAGAGCGCGAGCTGGTCCCACGGGAGCAGGTAGCCCGTGTACGAGAGGAGGATCGTGAAGGTGAAGAGCAGCACGCCCACGACCCAGTTGAATTCACGTGGCGGCTTGTACGACCCGGTGTAGAACACGCGGATCATGTGGAGGAAAACGGTGATCACCATGCCGTGCGCCGCCCAGCGATGCATGTTGCGCAGCAGCTGGCCGAAGATCACGACCGTTTCGAGGTCCTTGATGTCCGCGTACGCCCACTCGGTGGTCGGCCGGTAATAGAACATGAGCAGCGTTCCGGTCAGCGTGAGCACGAGGAACAGGAAGAACGACAGCCCGCCCATGCACCACGTGTAGGGGATCGCGAGCGCGTGACGACGCACCTTGACCGGGTGTAGGTGTAGGAACACGTTCGTGAACACCGCGAGCGACTGGTTCTTTCGGGAGTCCGGGTAGCCGTGGCGGAAGAGCGACCGCCAGAGCGGACCGGCCTTCACGCGCTGCCAGACCTGCAGCGGTATGTCGAGCATCTAGTGAACGTGCTCCTTCTCTGGTTCTGTCACCGAATGTCCGTTGCCGCCGACGTGTCCGTCATGGCCGTGCCCGTTCTTGTGGCCCGGGGCGCGAGCGGGATCGTACATAGGCAGAGGCCGGATCGCCCTTCCGCCGCCGACGGTGAGATCCAGATGCATCTCATCATCGATCGACTCCTTGGGCAGCGTCTTGCCGACCGCGGGCATGACCGCGCCGTAGCGATTCATCGTGATGGCGTCCGTCGGGCAACGGATGATGCAGAGAGCGCAGCGGATGCACGCCGTCTCGTCGAGGAAGAACGCGACTCCCTGACCCCACTTCTTGGCTTCGCCGACCGCGGGGATCGCGCCGTCGTCGACGACGTCTGACATGTCGACCATGTGAATGACGTCCATCGGGCACACGTCGACGCAGCCCCCGCAGATGATGCAAAGCTCGCCGACGATCTCGATGTTGAAGTTGCACTTGAGGCAGCGGTCCGACTCCGCGATGGCCTGCGCCTCCTCGTAGCCCTGGTTCACCTCGAGGAAGAGACCGCGGCGGTCCTTCGTGCGCAGCTTGGGCATCTCCTGC
>DATKCP010000019.1:0-5529 GCA_035513115.1 Candidatus Limnocylindria bacterium
AGCCACTACCTCGCCTCGCAGGCCGGCGCTCGCATGTTCGAGCGCGGCGGCAACGCCATCGACGCCGGCGTGGCGGCGGGCATCGCGCTCAACGTCCTCGAGCGGCACCTCACCGACTTCGGCGGCGTCGCGCCGGTCATCCTGTTCCGCCCGGGCATGGACGGCCCGGAGACGATCGACGGGCTCGGACGCTGGCCGGCGCAATTCAGCCTGCACGATTACCGGCACCGGTACGGCGACGACATGCCCATCGGCATCCCGCGCTCGGTGACGCCCGCCGCCGCAGACGCCTGGCTCACGGCGCTCGCGCGCCACGGGACGCTGACGCTCGAAGACGTCCTCGCCCCCAACATCGAGCTCGCCGAAGGCTTTCCGGTGTATCCGCGGCTCGCGCGGGCGATCGCGATGCTCGAGGAGCGTCTGCTTCAGTGGCCATCCAGCGCCGCGGTGTTCCTTCCGGGCGGCCGCGCACCGCGCGCCGGAGAGATCCTCGTCCAGCACGACCTCGCGTCGCTCTTCCGACTGCTCGTGCAGGTCGAGCGTTCCAGCGCGGGGCTCGGCCGCGCAGGCGCGATCATGGCGGCGCGCGACGTCATCTACACCGGTACCGTCGCCGACCAGATCGCTCGGTCCCAGGCGCTGCACGGCGGCATGGTCACCTCGAACGACCTGGCCGACTATCACGTCGCCGTCGGTCCACCGGTGCACACGACGTATCGGGGCATCGACGTGTACGCGTGCGGTCCGTGGTCGCAGGGGCCGCTGGTGCCCATGACGCTGAATCTGCTCGAGGGCTACGACGTGGCCGCGATGGGCCCCGGATCGCTCGCCTTCCTGCACACCTACGCGGAGGCGTTCAAGCTCGCCGCCGCGGACCGCGAGGGCTTCTTCGGCGACCCCGACCAGGTCGACGTGCCGATGCGCGGGCTGCTCGACAAGGCCTACGCGCAGGAGCGCCGCGACCTGATCCGCGACGATCGCGCCTGGCCCGAGCTGCCGCCGCCCGGCGATCCGTGGCGCTTCGAAGGACGATCGGGCCCGGCCGGATACGTTCCGCGCGCGGCAAGCGGCGTCGGCGCGCCGGACACGTCGTATTGCTGCGCGATGGATGCCGACGGCAACGCGTTCTCCGCGACGCCCTCCGATCCCGGACTCGGCTCGCCGCTGGTCGAAGGCCTCGGCATCATCGTCAGCACTCGGGGCGCGCAGCTGTGGACGACGCCGGGCCACCCGTCGGCGATCGCGCCGGGGAAGCGGCCGCGGCTCACTCCGAACCCGGCGCTGTTGATGCGCGACGGCCGCGCGCTCATGCCCTTCGGCTGCCCGGGTGAGGACGCGCAGTGTCAGGCGATGGTGCAGACGGTCTGCAACGTCGTGGACTTCGAGATGAATCTGCAGGCCGCGATCGAGTCCCCGCGCGTGATCTCGCGGTCCTTCCCCTGGTCGTTCCACCCGCACGCGTACGAGCCCGGCGTTTTGACGGTCGAGGGGCGCATCGCGCGCGACGTGCGCGACGGCCTCGCCTCGCTCGGCCACGTCGTGCGCGACCTGCCGGACTTCACGCCCGCGGCCGCGGGGATGTGCGCGATCCGGCGGCTCGAGCCCGGCACGCTCGAGGGCGGCGCGGACCCCCGGCGCGAGAGCTACGCGATCGGCTGGTGAAGTACCGCGCCCCGCTCCAAAAGCCGCCGCCCGGACGATAGGCTCACCGGATGAACGAGCAGGAGCGGCGCTGGCGCGAGGAGTTTCCGATCACGCGAAACCTCGTCTACCTCAACAACTGCTCGCTCACGCCGTTGCCGCGCTCCGGTCACGAACGCATCGACCTCTTCGCGCGCGAGTGGACCGAGCTCGGCGGGCGTGCGTGGTACGACCACTGGATCGGCGAGTACGAGGCGCTCCGCGCTGACCTCGCTGGAGTCCTCGGCGCGGCCCGCGACGAGGTGGCGACCGTGCCGAACGTGTCGGCCGGGCTGGTGGGCATCGCAAGCACGCTCGACTACGTGAAGCGGCCGAAGGTGGTGATCGCGGATCTCGACTTCCCGACGGACGGCCACGCCTTTCATGCGGTCGCCGATCGCGGCGCTCGTGTGGAGTTCGTGCGCAGCCCCGATCGCATCCGCCTCCCGCTGGAGCTCTTCGAGCGCGCCGTCGACGACCACACCAGCGCGGTGTGCACCGGTCACGTGTACTTCACGACCGGGTGGATCCAGGACGTTCGCGCTCTGGCGGAGATCTGCCACCGAAAGGGCGCGGTCCTCATCGTCGACGCCTACCAGTCGATCGGCGCGTTCCCCTTCGACGTCCACTCGGCCGGCCTCGACTACCTCGTCGGCGGGACGCTCAAGTGGCTCATGGGCGGACCGGGCATCGCCTTCCTGTACGCGCGGCGCGAGATCGCGGAGCGCGCGCGGCCGAGCGCGGTCGGCTGGTGGGGCGTGATGGACCCGTTCGCCTTCGACGTCGAGCACCTCGCGTACGGCGCGGGCGCGCGCCGGTTCGAGTACGGAACGCCCGCGGTCGCCGCGATCTACGCCGCGCGGGCCGGTCTCGCGCTCCTCGCCGACGTGGGGATCGCGACCGTGCGCGAGCGGCACATGCTGCTGTCCCAACGGCTGGTCGACGGCGCGACGGCGCAGGGCTGGACCCTGCGCTGCCCGCTCGCCGCCGCGGAGCGCACGGCCATCGTCACGCTGGAGCATCCCGACCCGCAGCGCGCGGTGGACGCGCTTCGCGCCCAGGGCGTCATCTGCGACAGCCGGCCCGGCCTCATCCGCCTGTCGCCGCACTACTTCAACACCGAGGACGAGATGGATCGCGCGCTCGAGCTGCTCGCGCCGCTTCGCGCGATGACCGCGACCGCCTGAACGCGCCGCGCGACGGCAGGCGACTCGTCGCCTGGATCTTCGTGATCGGCGCGGTCGCGGCGCTAAGTTACGGCGCGCGCATCACGGGCGGCGGCGACGTCACCCCGCCGGACCTCCTGTTCCGCTGGTCCACGGCGATCTTCACCTTCGCGTTCGACGGCGTCATTCTGCTTCTGCTCCTACTGATCGCGCGTGGCCTGCCCTTCCGCGACACGTTCGCGCTGCGCCGTCCCGTCTCGTGGCCGTCGGCGTGGCGCATCGCCGGCGCCGTGCTCGCCGCGACGTACGCGGCGTCGTTCGTCTCCGAGATCGTCATTGGCCACGGCGCCCGAGAGCAGGCGGTGCCGCAGTTCTGGGATCCGACGCGCGCCGACGTGTTCATTGCCAACGCGATCGCCATCGCGCTGTTCGTACCGATCGTCGAGGAGGCGGCCTGCCGCGGTCTCGGCTTCCGCCTGCTCGAGGCGTACGGACAGCGCGTGGCCATCGCCGGCACGGCGATCGCGTTCGCGCTCGCGCATGGCGCGGTGCTCGACCTTCCGTGGGTCCTCGTCACGGGTGTGGGGCTGGGCTACCTGCGCAGCCGCACGGCGAGCCTCTACCCGTGTGTCGCGCTCCATGCGATCGTGAATGGTGTCGCCGTCCTCGCCTCAGCCGCCTCCGTGGCGGCTGGTTAGCCGCTCCTTCGGAGCGCGGCCCGGAGCGTGGCGACGACCGCGA
This sequence comes from Candidatus Limnocylindria bacterium, assembly GCA_035513115.1. Lineage (GTDB taxonomy): Bacteria > Chloroflexota > Limnocylindria > P2-11E > P2-11E > CF-39. Next base: position 3,588 of record DATKCP010000019.1, read on the forward strand.
CGAGGTCGCCCCCGGGGTCGTGGAAGGCGGCTCGGCTCGCGGCGATGCGCTCACCCTCGAGGACGTGCGCGCGCAGCCGGTCGTATGGCAGCAGCGGGTCCGCGAGGTTGGCAGGGTCGTTGTCGAGGCCGATGGAGTCGCGGACACGCCGCCGGATCTCGGTCCAGCGGACGATCGCGTCGCGATCGGACTCCGGCAGTGCCGCGTATGCCGTCGCATCGTTGAGCGCGGCGCGGTAGGGCAGGAGCCGACGGCGCTCCGTGCCGCGGGGATGCTCCGCGGCGAGCGCAAGCTCCTTCTCGTCGATGGTCATCGGCTGATGCTACGCAGTGTCGCGTGGAACGAAGCGGCCGCGTGCGGCGACCGCCGCGGTGAGCACCAGAAACGCGGCCGCCATCGGCTGGATGGCGATGCCGACGAGCATGGGACCGACATGCTCGGGCGAAAGCGCAGCCGCCGCCGTGCGCAAGGCGTTCGGAAGCTGAAGGGTCAGCCACGGCAGTAGCGAGATGCCGGCGACGACCGCGGCGCTCCGAATGCCCCGCGGCAGCTGCGCGGCGATCACCCCGGCCGCCACGGCGGCGGCCACCGCGAACGCCGCCACCGTGACCCCGCTCGAGACGGCGTTCTCGGTCCGCGCGACGGTCGACGCCCACACCTGGGCCATGACGAGCTGAGCGAGCGCGTACCCGCCGGCGATGCGTAGCGTCGCGTTGATCCCGCTGCCGCGCGTCGCGATCGCGCGTGCCAGCGCGATGCCCAGGCCGATCCCGACGAACTGCGGCCACAGCGTTGCGAGGAAGCCCATGACCGTGCACAGGTCGTTCCCAGGCCCGGGGAACACACCACCGGCTCGTTCGCAGAACGTCAAGAGGCCCGGTATCCGGAGCGCGACGCCGAGGGCGACGTACGCGAGATAGAGCCCCAGGACGACGGGACCGCCGACGCCGAGGGCGACGGCCGCCGCGGCGGCGCTGCCGGCGATCGTGACCAGCGGAAAGAGCGGGAGCGGAGGCGAGCTCTGGAGCGCGAGGAATGCCTCACCGGTGAGGCCGACCGCGGCCTGCGCCAGGGCAGAACCGAGGAGGCCCGCGCCGATGGCGGAGATCGTCGCCCACGCGGGGGGCTCGCTCCAGACGCCGAGGCGGCCGCGGGTCCAGGCCGCGGCTCGTACTGCTTCGGGGAACTCGCGTGCGAGACCCTCGCGCATGCGCACGTATTGTGACCACATGGGCGAAGCGCAGATGGAGGACGCGAAGGCCGAGCACGACGTGCTCGCCATCGCGAAGACGATCGCGGCGAACGATTTCCCCGTCGAGCGCGCGTCGGTCATCGGCGTCGACCGAGAGAGCGGTCGTCTGCTCCGCTTATCGCCATTTCCCTGGAAGGGAAACGACACCGATCCACCACTGCCGCGCTGGTCGTGGATCCATGCGCGCACGGCGAAGGACGAGCGCGACGTGCGACCCGAAACGGTGAACGTCGAGGGCGAGGTCACGGCCACGGCGTACGTCGACGCCAAGGACGCGTGGCGTCTGCGCTGGCCGTTCGTGCGGCCGCACCTGCACGCGTCGCTCGAGTCGCTGCAGGCGCTCGCGCGCGGTCGCGCGGCCACCGCCGGATTCATCCGGCCCCAGCCCGACGGTGACGTGCTCCATCTGCCGCTGCGGCTGCGCTTCCGCTGCGCGAGCGAGGACTGCGTCGAGACGCACGAGCTGGCGGTGCTGGACTGGGAGCTCCACGAGATGGCGCGGCTCAGCCGCGAGCGGTACGGGCCGCAGTGGGCGACGCGGTTCCGCGAGACGTGGGGCACGGCGCTGTTCGCGAAGTACGACGTCCACCTGCTGCTGTCGTCGTACGCGCAGGCGCCGTCGCGCTTCTACGTCGCCGGCCTCTTCTATCCACCGAAGGAGAAAGAGGACGAGCACGCGCACCTGCATCA
>DATKCP010000020.1:0-28632 GCA_035513115.1 Candidatus Limnocylindria bacterium
AGGCGGCAGCTTCTCGCGTTCTACCCGGAGCGTCTGTCGCTCCTGAACGTCGTGGGCGAGTGGTGGCAGGTGGCCGTCGTCTGGGCGTTCGCGTGTGTCGTGGCGCTGGCGGTCGCGGTGGGCTGGCGAACAAGGCTCGCGTGTTTCCTCGCCTTCGTGCTCATCGTGGCCTTTCAGTGGCGCAATCCCCTGATCCTCGACGGCAGCGATCTGGTGTTCCGTTTCGTTCCGCTGTGGCTGATGTTCACCAACGCGGGGGGCCTGTGGTCGATCGACGCGCTTCGCGGCCCACAGCCTCCGAGCGGCCGTGGATGGGCGCTACCGGTCCGCATCCTCGAGCTGCAGGTCGCATGGATCTATCTCGCGACCGGGATCGAAAAGCTCGCCGGCGCGCTTTGGGTCGATGGCACGGCTGCCTACTACGCGCTTCAGCTCGAGCACACCTTCGGCCGCTGGTGGGCGCGCCCGATCGCGCTGCAGCCGTTCCTCGTGAAGATCATCAGCTGGGGGACCATCGCGGTCGAGCTCGGATTCCTGCCGCTCGCCATGATCCCTTCGCGCATCACGCGAGTTGTCGCGGCGGTCGCCGCGGGCGGTCTGCACTTCGGGATCCTCACGCTGATGAACGTCGGCAACTTCCCCGTGATCATGCTGTCGACGCTCGTGCTGTTCCTTCCCGCGACGTGGGTCCGCGCGTTCGTCGAGCGCATGCACGGCGCGATCGGCGGCGGCGTCCCTCACGGCGTGCGCAGATCGTGGGAGCGGTTCGTGGCATTCGCGGCCGAACGTCTGCCGGCGCCCACGGATCGACCCGTGAGGCGCAACGAGCTGCTGCGGCGATTCGCCGAGCTCGCGCTTGTCGTCTTCGCCCTGTTCGTGTTCTCAACCGCCGTCCCACGGCAGCTCGACATGCTCCGGCCGACGGGCGATGCCGGCGGCTTCGTGCGCTTCCTGTCCCTCGATCAGCGCTGGGACATGTTCTCGCCCGATCCGGCGCGCGCGGATGGCTGGATGCTCGGACCGGCGCGTCTCACCGACGGAACGACTTTCGATCTCTACACGGGCGGGCCCGTGGACAACACCAGCGAGCGATACAGTGACCCGCTCTACACGCGCTGGGTCAAGGTGCACGAGCGCATCGCGAACGCGGGCTACGGGGACTATCGTCTCGAGTACGCGCGGCACTTCTGCCGCGCGCGCAACCTCCACCTGCAGCCGGGGCAGGTGCCGCTCGACAGCTTCGAGATGATCTACATCGAGCGCGTCGTCCGCCCACCGGGGGAAGGACCGCCAGTGTTCAACGAGTACCACCTCTGGGAGCACAAGTGCTAGAGCAGCAGAACCAGGAGCGCCGCCTCGTGACCGTGCTCTTCGCGGACTTCGCCGGATTCACCGAGCTGGCCGACCAGATGGATCCGGAGGAGCTGCAGGTGCTCGTCTCCGGCATCTTCGAAGACCTGGCCGAGGAAGCGATCCGGCACGACGGGACCATCGAGAAGTTCATCGGCGACGCCATCTTCGTCGTGTTCGGCGCGCCCGTCGCGCACGAGGACGACCCGCAGCGCGCGCTGCGCACCGCGCTCGCGATGCAGCGGGTGTTCGCCGACCACGCCGCGCGCGTGAAGAAGGAGCGCGGCGTCGAGTTCGGCCTGCGCATCGGCATCCATACCGGCATGGTCGTCGCGGGTGCCGTCCGGAGCGTCGCGGAGTACGGCGTCATGGGCGACACGGTGAACATCGCGTCGCGCCTGCAGTCGACCGCGGGGCCCGGCGAGAGCTACGTCACGCAGACCACCTTCCGCCTCACCAGCCGCGAGTTCAGCTTCCGCGAGGTCGGGCCGATAGAGCTGAAGGGCAAGGACAAGCCGATCCTGGCGTACGCGCTCATCGGCGAGCGCACCGACGTGCGGCCGAGCATCGAGATCACCGCGCCCCTCGTCGGGCGTTGGATGGAGCTGTCCCGCCTCGATCTCGCCTACCAGTCCGCGCGGCTCGGCCGCACCGAGGTGGTGCTCATTGCCGGCGAACCCGGGATCGGCAAGAGCCGTCTCGCCTCCGAATTCATCGGACTCGCCACCGCGGCGGAGGAAGGCGCGAAGGCCGCGGACGCGCCACGCGTCATGCGCTGGACGTTCTCCCGCGTGAACCAGCGCAGCTACGCCGGTTTCATCGAGCCGATCCTCGTCGCGCTGAACGTGCAGCCGTCCGACCCCGACGGGATCGCGCGCGTCGCCGAGAACCTCAGGGAGCTCGGCTTCGCCAATCCGCTGACCGTCGCGCCGATGCTGGCGCAGTTCCTCCATCTTCCGGGCGTGAGCGAGCCCGCAAGCGATTCGGAGGAGTGGAAGCGCTCGATGTACATCGTCGTGTACGACGTCATCGCGGCGCTCGCTCGCCAGCATCCCCTGCTCTACGTCCTCGAGGACCTGCACTTCGCGGACGCGGCGTCCCTCGACCTGCTGTGGTTCCTCACCTCACGCGCCTCGCGCGTGCCGATCCTGTTCCTGCTCGCGCAGCGCCTCGGGCCGGGCTCGCCCGAGCCGAAGCCATCCCGCACGAACTTCAGCCAGCTCGTGCTCGAGCCGCTCTCTGACGAGGAGGCGGCGCGCATCGTCGAGGCAACGCTCGACTGGATCCCCGACGAAGTGCGCGACCGGATCGTCGCCCGCGCGGGCGGCAATCCGTTCTTCATCGAGGAGTCGCTGCGGTCCCTGGTCGAGTCGGGCGCCGTCGAGAAGAGCGAGGCCGGCGAGTGGCGAGTTCGCGAGCGGCTGGCCGCGCTCGAGATGCCGGCGACGCTGCACGCGGTGGTCGCCTCGCGCATCGACCGCCTGTCGCCGACGGCGCGTGAGTGCATCCAGCTGGCGGCGGTCATCGGACAGCGCTTCGGGGACCGGGTGCTGCGCGAAGCGGGCGGGGACCGCATCGCCGCCGCGGTCGATCAGCTCATCGCCTCCGACCTCGTGCTCGAGGCCGCGCCGGGCGAACGGCGCGAAGGCCGCTACCGGTTCAAGCATGCGGTGGTGCAGGAGGTCGCGTACAACACCCTGCTGGTGCGACGGCGCATCGAGCTGCACCGCCGCGTGGCCGCCGCGTACGAGGCGGTGCTCGGCGACGATCTGAAGGAGTTCTACCCTGCCCTCGCGCACCACTACCTCATCGGCGACGTGCCCGAGAAAGCGGCGGAGTACGCCTGGAAGTCCGCTCAGCGCGCGACCGCGATCCACGCCTACATCGAGGCGCTGCGCTTCGCCGAGCAATCGCTCGAGCTGTTCGAGAAGATCGGGCGCGTCGATGCGGCGGTCGAGGCGCTGTATCTGATCGCGCGCGTGCGCCGCTACCGCGGCGAGAACGACGCCGCTCTCGCCGCGTACGAGCGCGCGTTGCTGCTGCTGGAGACGCGGGATCCGAAGAGTGGCGAGGTCGCGATCCTCCTCGCGCACATGGCCGAGCTCTGCACGCGCTGGGAAGCGAAGCATCCGGATCTCGAGGGTCTCATCGAGCGCGGGCTCACCATCGTCGGTGCCGCGCGGTCGCGCGAGCGCGTGCTGCTCCTGGCCGCGAAGTCGTTCATGCCGCGGCGGGGCCCAAAGCCGACCGATGCCGACTGGGCGGCGTCGCTCGCGACGGCGAAGGAGGCGCTCGCCATCGCCGAGGAGCTGGGTCTGCTGCGCGAGCGCTCGCTGTGCCTCGACGCGGTCGGCTACGCGTACCGCGAGCTCGGCAACTTCCGCGAGGCGTACCTCGCGAACCAGCGGCGCCTGCCCATCGCACGTTCCCTTCAGGACAGCGACGAGCTCATCGACGCTCACACGATGGTCGCGATCTCCGCGCTGTCCCTCGGCGACCTCGGCGAGGCGATGGAGCATGCGGCGAACGCCCGAGAGGTCGCGATCGAGACGGAAAAGCCGCGGCTCGGCGCCCACGCGCTCCGGACCGAGACCCTCGCGCACCTTCTCGCCGGCGACTTTCCGGGCACGCTCGCGGCCGCGGCGCGCCGCGAGAGGTTCGCGACGCCCACCAAGTGGCCGTCGACCCTGGGCATCGCGATCGGGGCGACGGCGGCGATGGCCTCACCCGAGGAGAAGACCTACCGCGACCTCCTCATCGAGCAGGAGGCGTCGCCGGCCGAGCTCGCGCTGGCGGACTTCCTCGCGGCGTTCTACGGACTGCGCGAAAGCGAGAGCGCGTATCACGCGGTGCGCAGCGCCGGCCAGCCGAAGTCGATCGTCGACATCACGCTGCTCGGACCGCTCCTCGTCCTGGCGGCGGCACGCTGGCGCATTCCGGATGAGGCCTTCGAGGACCGCGTCACGTCCGTGGTCGACCGGACCGGGCACGCGCGCGGTCGCGCGCTCCTGACCCACGCGGAGGCCCTCCGCGCGTACCACTCCGGCGAGCACTCGAAGTCGGCGAAGCTGCTGTTCGACGCGGTGCAGGCGTTCGCGAGCCTGAGGCTCGACTACGAGCGGGCCGTCGCGCTCGCGGATCTCGCGCGAGCGCTACGCGGCGTGCCCGGCCGCGAAGAGCAGGCGCAGGCGCAGTGCGACGAGGCGAAGGCGATCGCCGAGCGCCTGAGCGCGACCGCGCTGCGCGTCGCCGCGGAGAACCTGACCGTCCGCGTCTAGCGGAGGCTCCGTGCGATGACGCTCCGCGCCGCGTTGTACCCGCACATGCCGTGCACGCCACCGCCCGGCGGCGTCGCGGAAGAGCAGAGGTAGATGTCGCGCGCCCCCGTCGCGTAAGGGTCGATGGCGATCCGCGGGCGCATGAACAGCTGCAGACCCGAATGTGAGCCGCAGGAGATGTCGCCGCCGGCGTTGTTCGCGTTGCGGCGCTCGATGTCGCGCGTGTTCATCACGCTGCGCGCGAGAACGCGCTCGCGGAAACCGGGCGCGAAGCGCTCGAGCTGCGCCTCGATGCGCTCGGTCATGTCCACGGTCGATCCGTTCGGCACGTGGCAGTACGCCCAGAGGGTGTGCTTCCCCTTCGGCGCGCGCGAGTCGTCGAAGAGGCTCTGCTGCGCGACCAGGACGAACGGCCGCTCCGGATGCTGGCCCCGCGACACCGCGGCCTCCGAGGCCGAGATGTCCTCGAACGTGCCGCCGAGGTGCACCGTTCCGGCGCGCAGGCACTCCGCCGCGCGCCACGGGACCGGCCCGTCGAGCGCGTAATCGATCTTGAACACGCCGGGGCCGCGGCGGTAGCGGCGGAGCGCGCGCCGGTACCCGGTGGGCAGCCGGTCGGCCGCGATGCGCTCGAGATGCCACGGCGAGGTGTTGAAGACGTAGGCGCGCGCCGTCGGCACATCGGTCAGCTCCTGGACGGGGTGTCGGGTCGTGATCGTGCCGCCCAGCTCCTGCAGGTACGAGCCAAGCGCCTCGGCGATGCGGCGCGATCCGCCGCGCGGCAGCGGCCACCCCACCGCGTTGCCGCTGATGAGGAACGTCAGCGCGAACGCCGCCGTGAACGGACGCTCGAGGGGAAGGAAGGAGTGCGCCGCGCACCCGGCGACGAGCGCGCGCGCGGCCTCGCCGTGGAACGACGACGCGAGTCCGCGCGCCGAGCGCATCGCGTGGAGGCCGAAGCGGGTGAGGAGCAAGGGATGCCGCGGCCGGTGCACGACCGGTTGAAGGATCTCGGTCGCAAGCTGCTCCCATCGCGACACGAGCGAGGAGAGCAGGCCGCGGTACGTATCGCCGTCGGTGCCGAGCCGCGCCGCCGTCGCGTCGACCGAGCGCTCGAGCATCACCGCGGTGCCGTCGTCCAGCGGATGCGCGAGTGGCGCGTCGGGCTGGATCCATTCGAGACCATACTTCTGCAGCGGCAGTCCGCGCAGGAACGGCGACATCACCGCGAGCGGCTGGATCGCTGAGCAGACGTCGTGCACGAAGCCGGGGAGGGTCAGCTCCGCGGAGCGCGCGCCTCCGCCGATGTCATCGTTCGCCTCGTACACCGCGACCGAGTGTCCGGCGCGCGCGATCTGTATGGCCGCCGCGAGGCCGTTGGGACCGGCCCCGACGACGACCGCATCAGGCACCTGCGGGTCCGCTCAGATCATGCGGACGCGCGGGCCATAGCGCACCCACGTCCGATCCGCGGTCAGGACGCTGCCGTCGAGGTCTTCGGCCGTCGCGAGCACGAGCGCGTCGGCCAGTCGCAGACGTTCGTGCCGCGCACGCAACGCAGCGGCACGCCGTGCGATCGCAGCCGTGATCGGCTCGACACGTGCTGGCAGCGCGCCGAGCGCTTCGTCGAAGAGCCGGACCGCATCGTCACCGCGTCGCGACGGGCCGACGAGGCTCTCCGCATAAACGCTCGCGGGTATGACACGGTCGTCCGATCGCGTCCGTTCGAGCACTGCAAGTGCACGCTCGTGCAGCGCGTCGCCGGAGTCGAACCAAGCGATCACGATGCTCGAATCGAGTACTAGTGTCTGCGCCACGCGCTCGCTTACGCTCGCGCGGCGCAGCTAGCGCTTCGAGCTAGTAGCGCCACTCGCCCCGCAGCTTCTTCAGGTAGCCCTTGGGATAGAGCCCCGTGAAGATGCCCGCATAGCGATGAACGGCGTCCTCATTGCGGTGGACGACGATACGACCCGCGCCTTCGGCTTCGATCCGAACCTCGCTTCCGGACTTGAGCCCCGCCTTCCGTAACGTCGCCACGGGGATCGTGATCTGATTCTTGGAGCTGATACGGGCGACGCCTCGTCGAGGCCTTCGCCGCACCTTTACTACTGTCATGTCAGAGTAAAGGTTAGGCGTCCCGCCCGCCGCGGTCAAGCGTCAGGCACGCAGCAGGTAGCGTCCGAACCACTCCCCCGCACGCCGGACCGAGTCGATCATGTTCTCGCGCGTCCGGAAGCCGTGCCCCTCGCCCTTGTACACGTAGTACTCGTGCATCTTGCCCGCCGAGCGCAGCGCCGCCACGACCTGCTCCGCCTCGGCGAGGGGCACCCGCGGGTCGTTCTCACCCTGGAGGATCATCAGCGGCGCTTCGATCTTCGACACGTGCGTGATCGGGGACCGGTCGCGGTAGCGCTCGGCATCGCGTTTGGGATCGCCGAACTCGCGGACCAGCATCTCGCGCAGATCGCTGCGCGTCGTGTCGTACATCGTGTTCCACGACACCACGCCCACGACGGAGACGCCCGCGGCCCAGCGGTCGGGATACATCGCGAGCGACATGAGCGTCATGTATCCGCCGTAGCTACCGCCGTAGATGCCGACGCGCTTCGCGTCGGCGATGCGCTGCTTCGCGAGCCAGTCGAGTCCCTTCACCACGTCCTCGAGATCCTTGCCGCCCCAGTCCTGACGATTCGCTTCTTGGAACTCGCGCCCGTAGCCCGTCGATCCGCGGATGTTCGGCGCGAGCACGACGTAACCGTTGTTGGCGAAGTACTGACTCGCCCGATCCCACCAGCGGTAATGCTGGCTGGTGGGTCCGCCGTGGACGTGGACGATCGCGGGCGGCGGACCGTCGCCGCGGACGGCCTCCGCGTACGGGAGATAGAGGAGCGCGGGGATCTCGCGGCCCATGGCGCCGGGGTACCGAACGTGGATCGGGTCGACCAGCGTCTCGGGGTCGATGGTGGCGGGGAGCGAGCGTGTGAGTCTCCGCGGCTCGGTCATGCGCTCGCGCGTGACGTACACGTCCCACGGCTCGCGCGCGCTCGTGAGGAGATATGCCACGAGGTCCCCGTCGGGGCCGACCCGGATGGAGTGGTGCACGCCCGGTCGATCGGCGACGGCGTGGTCGGCGTGCGAGACGACGAACACGCGGCGGATCGAGACCTCCGCGTCCTCGTTGTGCAGATAGAGCACCGCGCGGCCGTCCGGCCGCCACGCCGGCATCGTCTCGTCGAAGATGCTCGCCGTGAGCGGCTCGACCCGCTTCACCTGATCGCCGTCGAGTGTCGCGACCGCGATCTCGTACCGCCGGCGCGTGTTCGTCGTGAACGCGACGCGCGACCCGTCCCTGGACCAGTCGCCCTGTAGCGACTCGCCGTCGACCTCGCGCGTCTCCAGCTTCGTCGGCGCGCCGCCGTCGGCCGAGATCACGAAGAGATCGCAGTTCGTGCGGAGGGTCTCGCGCCGCGAGGAGAAGAGCAGCCGCTCCCCGTTGGGCGACCAGCGCGGCTGCGCGTCGTCGAACTGGCCGTCGGTAAGCGCCCGCTTCCTCCCGCTCGTGACGTCGACCACGTGGACGGCGAAGCCTTTGCCGGCGGCGTTCGCGACGTACGCGATACGCGAGCCATCGGGCGACCACGCGATCTCGCGATGCATCACGTCGGGTTCGTTCGTCAGGTTGCGCTCCGTCTCGCCGTCGCGATCGACAAGCCAGATGTCGAAGCGCTCGTTGCCGCCGCGGTCGCGGAGGAACGCGAGATGTTTCGCGTCGGGTGACCAGCGCGGCGAGACCGATCGCTCCTTCGCATCGGTGAGCTGGTACAGGCGCTCCCGCTCGATCGGCGCGCTGTAGATCTCGAAGGTCCCGCTCTTGTTCCAGGAGAACGCCACCTCGGCGCCGTCCGGCGATAGGTCGATCCCGCCCCAGAGGTAGTCCACGTATGGCGAGCCGACCAGGTCGTCGATCGGCACGCGGTGGAAGCGCTCGCCGAGCGGTCGCGGCTTGAACCCGGCGGCGGCCGGGACGATGTCGGTGGCCGCGTTCGCGATCGTCGTCGGTGGCCGCTCGGTCGACGTGGCCCGCCAGTCCTCGGCGAACGGCATCGGTCGGCCCTTCTGCTCGCGCGGCACCGCCGGCGGCGCGCCGTCGCCATCGCCCGCGACGGCGCCGCGCGCGGGCATCGGAACGGGACGCTTCGCCCGCTCCAGGATCTCGCGCGTCGCGCTCGCGACCACCAGCGTCTCCGGTCCCATCGCCGCTTCACGCGACGCGGTGTCTTCCTTCGGGACGATGGCGTCGTGGTGGTACATCTTGTCTTCGAGTCGGCCCTTGTACGCGCGGTCCCACGGCGGTGGCAGGAGGATGCCGAACTGCTTGCGCGGCCTCGGCAGCTCGCGCTGCAGCCGCATCAGCTCGTCGCGGCCGGCGTTCCAGATCGGCGCACGCTTCGACGACAGCACCGAAGAGAAATCGAGCGGGAGGAGCTCTCTTGCTCCCTCGCTCGCGAGATCGAGGTCGCCGCTGAACAGCACACCGCCGGCCTTCCGCACCAGGACGACGGTCGCGCCCCGGCCAACGCCCTTCACGCGGACGACGCGCGTGTCAGGGCGCACGAGGTCCTCGGGCTTCAGAACGAGATCGGCTCCACCCGACACGGCCGAGGCGTCATCCTCGTGCACCGCGATCTGGACGCCGAGCGCCTCGCGGTACGGATGGGCCTCCGCGGCGCGGCCGGCGTTCGTCGCGAGGAGCAACGACGCGCGGCCGGCGCCGAGGATGAGCCGCAGCGCGCGCTCGCTGAATGGCGGGACGTCGATGAGGAGGTTGCCGCGCACAGCGTCGAAGACGATGTATTGGCGCTCGTCATCCAGTGGCGTGTAGAGCTCGAAGATCCACGAACGGAGCTGCTGAATGTCCATGAGGGGCCGGGCTATCGTACTAGTTCAGGTAGCACGAGCATTCCGTCGATGCGGGCCAGACCGCGCTTCGCTTCGAGACGCTGTGTGGTGCGCTCGGTCTGCTCGTCGTCCCACTCGAACAGGCGACTGGCCTGCTTCGTCGTGGCACCGCCCGCGAGCTCGAGGAGCCGGCGGAGCAGCGCCGTCATCGCGTCGCTCGACGAGATCCGCTCCGCGCTCTTGACGGTTTCCGGATAGCGCCGGACGAAGAGATCGTAGGTGTAGTTGTAGTCCTCGCGGCCCTCGCCCACGGCCTTCACGCGGGCGACGTACATGAGGCGCTGCAGCTCTTCGACCGCTTTGGCGTAGTCGGCCTTCCCCTCCTGCGAGGTGATGCCGAGGTCCGCGCGCATGCGTTTCGTCTGCGTCTCGCCGCGCTGCGCGAGGTAGTCGATCACCCGGCGCGCGATGTCGGAGAGGCGGCCGGCGCGAACGTCGTCGAGATGGTCGTCGGCCTCCCCGGCGCGCCCGAACGTCGCGTAGAACGTGGGCAGCATCTTCATCGACACGAACGTCGGTTTGCGGACCAGTAGCTTCCCGTAATAGAGACGCTTCTCCTCGGGCAGCTCGTCCTTCCACTCCCACATCCAGCCCCATTTGCGATCCTCGCTGCTCGTCGACAGATGATCGAAGCATGCCGGGATGGGCGCGTCACCGGTGCGCAATGTGAAGGCGAAGCAGAAGCCGAACGCATCGACCATCGTCACGAGACCCTGGGTGTTGCGCACGCGATGGACGCGATTCACCTTGGCGCGGTGCGCCTCGAGCAGCGCGTCGAGCTTCGAGCCCTCACGGCGTGGCGATCGACGGAACGCGCGTGTCACGCGGGTCAGCCGAGGAACATGGCGACGATGCCGGCCACGATCGCGACGGTCATCGCGCGACGAGCGCTCCGATGCAGCGACTGGAACTCGCGGCGCATCGGCGCATCGTCGCGCAGGTCGTCCCAGCCCGGCGTCTGCGCGCGGACCGCGCGCGCGACGGGACTGGCCCACGCGCTGGCGTAGAGCGTCGCGCCGCAGAGCATCAGGAGCGCGAGCCAGCGGATGACCAGCCGCGTCTCGGGCGCGCCGGTCACCTCGAAAGCGGTCGCCTTGAGGACGCTGGTCAGGACGACGAGAACGACGCAGACGATCGCGAGCCCGTCGTACCGGGCGAGGACGGCGCCGAAGATCGCGCCGGCCTCGCCCCGCGAGGGGACCGAGGCGAAGATCGCCGGCGCGGCGGCCGACCCGAGGACCAGCGCGCCACCGACCAGGACGGCGAGCGCGAAGTGATACACGAACTGGAGGATGTCGAAATAGAGCGTCTCGATGCGTGCATCATGACCAGAAGGAATTTCCGACCGCGGCGGTCGGTTTAGACTGACGGCAAAGGGAGCACGAATGCCGACCTACCGCGAGTACTTCTCCGACATCAAGAAGCGGGTCAAGGAGGCGACGCCGCAGCAGGTCGCCGACCTGCTGCGTTCGGGCGAGATCCAGCTCGCCGATGTCCGCGAGAAGAGCGAGTGGGACGAGGGGCACCTCCCGAACGCCGTGCATGTCCCCAAGAGCTACCTGGAGCAGTGGGCCGAGGACCGCCTCCCCGACAAGGACAAGACGACCGTCCTGTACTGCGCGGGCGGCGTGCGGTCGGCCATGGCCGCCGACACGCTGGCGCAGCTCGGCTACGGGCACGTCATCTCGATGTCCGGAGGCTTCAACCGCTGGAAGGACTCCGGCCTGCCTTGGAAGAAGCCCGACGCGGGCCTCACGCCGGAGCAGGGGCAGCGGTACAGCCGTCACCTCCTGATCCCAGAGGTGGGCGAGTCCGGCCAGATCCAGCTCCTCCGGAGCAAGGTGCTCCTGATCGGCGCGGGAGGACTGGGATCGCCGGCGGCCCTCTACCTGGCCGCCGCCGGCGTGGGAACGCTGGGCATCGTCGACTCCGACGTCGTCGACGCGACGAATCTTCAGCGCCAGATCCTGCACTCGACCGAGCGGATCGGCGAGCCGAAGACCGAGTCGGCGCGCCAGACCCTCGAAGCGCTCAACCCCGACGTCAAGGTCGTCGGCTACCAGGAGCGCCTCACGAGCGAGAACATCGACCGCATCCTCGCCGAGTACGACGTCGTGGTGGACGGCGCGGACAACTTTCCCACGCGGTATCTCCTCAACGACGCGTCGGTGAAGTGGAACAAGCCGGTCGTGCACGGGAGCATCTACCGGTTCGAGGGCCAGGTCACCGTGTTCAAGCCACACCAAGGCCCGTGCTACCGCTGCCTGTTCCCCACCCCGCCACCGCCGGAGCTCGCGCCGTCGTGCGCGGAGGCGGGCGTCCTCGGCGTGCTGCCGGGGGTCATCGGCACGATCCAGGCGAACGAGGTCATCAAGCTCCTGCTCGGGATCGGAGAACCCCTGGTCGGTCGCTACCTCCTGTTCGACGCCCTCGAGGGGTCGTTCCGCGAGGTGCGGCTGCGGCGCGATCCGAAGTGCCCGGTGTGCGGCGAGAACCCGACCATCACCGATTACATCGACTACGAGGGCTTCTGCGCATCGCCGTCGGAGTGGCAGGCGCAGCACGCGCCGGCGGTGAGCACCCCGGCCGAGTAGGCCCCCGATATGCTTGGAACGATGCGTGTTCTGAGCCTTCTGGCCGCGGTCGCGCTACTGGTCGTGGCCTGCACGGGCACGCCGCCGGCAACGACGTCGCCGACGCCGACCGCCTCCGTCGACATCCGGCGGACGAAGCTCGACATCGCCTACTCGTCGATGGCCAAGACCGACGTGCACATGGCGTCGAGCAAGAAGATCCTCGAAAGTGCGATCGCCGCCATCAATGCCGAGATCGGGAAGACCGGCGGCAAGGGCGAGATCGCCAGGATCGAGTTCCAGGACGTGACCGAGCCGCTGAACGCCGACTTCAGGAAGTTCGCGGAGGCGGCGGCGCAGGCGAAGGCGTCGAATCCACAGATCTCCGCGGAGCGCTTCGCCGACGTGGCGATCGAGGGAATGATGAGCGCCTCACCCGACTGCCACACCTACTACGTCGGCAAGGACGGCGCGGTCCATCGCTCGCGGTCGGTACCCACGACGGGAGTGCCCGCGCGCGTGCCGACGACCGGAACTTCGCTCGGCGGACCCGACGAGTCCGGCCTCACCGGTCGCCTGTTGCCGGACGGCATGGCCTACATCACGTGGCGCGAGTTCCGCGTCACTGCCAACTACAAGTTCTTCGACGAGGTCCGGAAGATGATGGACAGGGCGCTCGCTGCCGGCGCCCAGGCATGGATCTTCGACATGCGCGGGAACCTCGGCGGGTACGACGCCGACACGATCTCCAGCTTCTTCCTGAACGGCGAGCCGATGCTGAAGGTCTTCTATCGGGATTCGAGCCCGCTCACGGTCTATGCCCGCAAGGAATGGCGCCTGGCCGACCAGTACCAGAAGCCGATCGCGATCCTCCTCAACGACCGCGGCGGCTCCGGTCCGGAGTTCTTCGCCGCGAACCTGCGCGAGAACCAGCGCGCCACGATCGTGGGCTCGAAGAGCATCGGTTGTGTCGGCTCGACCTCCGTCACCAACTTCAGCGACGGCGGCCTCATCGCCGTCGTGAGCACCGAGCACGAGGGCGCCAACACCGGCACCAAGTACAACAACAGCGGCGTCCCTCCGGACGTCCAGGCGGATGACGCGAGCGCGCTCGACAAAGCGATCGAGATCCTCAAGCAGAAGATCTGAGCGCGATCCGACTCAGACGAGGACACGGTCGCTCGCCGAAACTGACCCAGAGGTACCAGTACGAGAGTCCGGTTCGTGCGCTGCGCGCCCGAATCGGGGTTCAGTGTCACGGTTTTGGTACCACTGATGGGTTGGCGGCTCGCTCTGCGGCCGATATGGTCTGCCCACACATCACTGAGGACGGGATTGGGGGGCCATCACGTCGTGACAGTTGCCGTAGCGGCCAGGCTCGACTCGCTTCCACCCTTCGAGCAGATGGGTCCGGTGCCGGACGTCATCGAGCGCGCTCGCAGCGGCGACCGGGCGGCGTTCGCGGATCTCTACGACACGCACGTCGACGCGGTCTACCGTTACATCCTGTACCGCGTCCGCGAGCCCAGCGACGCGGAAGACCTCACGAGCGACGTGTTCACGCGCGCGTTCGCGAACATCCACCGCTACCGCTGGCAGGGCAAGTCGTTCCTGGCCTGGCTCTACACGATCGCGCGCAACGCCGTGACGGACCGCCGCCGCCGTCAGCGCCCCACCGTCGACCTCGAGAACGCGTTCGGTCTCGCCGAGGACGGCCCGACCGCGCACGAGCACGCGGTCCGTGGTGAGGAAGTCGACGCGCTGCGTGGTGCGGTGAAGCACCTGACGATTGAGCAGCAGGAGGTTCTCGTCCTGCGGTTCGTCGAGAACATGTCGAGCCGGCAGGTCGCGAACATGCTCGGCAAGAACGAAGGCGCGATCCGCGCGCTCCAATTCCGCGCGCTTGGTCGGCTGCGCAAGCTCATGACCACCGAGGTCGCCTGAGCGCCTGAAACTCGGCGGCCCCGGCGGTCATAGACTCAGTACATGCGGCCTCGCGCTCTCCCCCTGCTCCTCGCGGTGGCGTTCGTCGCCTCCGCATGCGGTCTGCTGCCGGCGGAGCTGCAGCACGAGCTGCTGCCGTCGCAGACCCAGTACAAGACGGCCGAGGCCGCGTACTCGGTCCTGGTCGAGCGCCACGTCGACAAACCCACGCCGCAGCAGCTGATCCCGGGCGCCCTGGACGGGGTCACGAAGTACCTGACGGACAGCAGCATCGACGCGGCGCCCACGGTGGACCGGCCGACCCTGACCGGCAGCGTTTGGTCCGATTTCGCAAAGCTCGCGGCCTCGCTCGACGCGGTGGTGCAGCGCTATCCGGCGGCCGACAAGACCCTCCTGGAGCGCGCCGCGGTCGACGGGATGGCGCGCGCGATGAACGAGTGCCACACCTATTACCTGAACCCTGAGCGAGCGAAGGGCTTCAACCAGCGGCCCGGGCCGGTGTCCGGCATCGGCGTCACCATCTTCCAGCCCGAGCCCGGACAGCCGATCGAGATCATCGACGTGATCCCGGGCACCCCCGCCGAGCGCGCGGGCGTCAAGAAGGGCGACAAGATCATCCGCGTCAACGGTGAGGACGTCTCGACGCTCACGACCGAAGAGGTCGCGAATCGCGTGAAGGGGCCCGAGGGCACGCCGGTGACGGTCACGTTCCTGCGCGGGTCCGGCGAGGTCGAGTTCACGATCACCCGCGCTCGCTTCCAGAGCCCGCTCTTCACCAGCCGCATGGAGGACAGCTCCATCGGCTACATCAGGATCCCGCAGCTCATCTCGTCCGTCGCCGATGAGGTCGGCGCCGCGGCACGCAGTCTCTCGGCGCAGGGAGCCACGGCGTGGATCCTCGACCTCCGTGACGACCCGGGCGGCGAGCTCACCGTCGCCGTCAACGTGGCGAGCCTCTTCGTCCAGCGCGGCACCCTCGTCTACCAGGTCGGCAGGGACGGACAGCGCACCGCCGTGGACACCAATCCCAGCAAGTTCCTCGGACTGACCAAGCCGCTGGTGGTGCTGGTCAACAGGAACTCCGCCTCCGGCTCCGAGATCATCGCGGCCGGCATCCGCGCCAACGGCGCGGGGACGGTCATGGGCACCCAGACGGCTGGCTGTGTGGGCACCGGACAGCCACGCGAGCTCCCGGACGGGGGCCTGCTACTCGTCACATTGACCAAGATGCAGGACGCCAAGACGGGTGCCGACCTCAACGGCCCCGGCAAGGGCGTCGTGCCGGACCGGATCGTCACGGATCCGGCGGACCAGCAGCTGCAGGCCGCTATCGAGTTCCTGCGAGGCCGCGTCTAACTCTGGATCCCCAGCGCGACGAGACCCGCGACGAGGACTGCCACCCCGATGTACTGGTTCGGCGCGAGGCGCTCGCGTAGGACCAGGATCGCGAGCAGCGCGGGGATGAGCGGGTACGCACCGCTTCCGGTCATCACGAACGACGCATAGCCGAGCGCGATGCCGAGCGCGAGAAGGACGTTCGCGCCCGTATCGAGGACGCCGGTGACGGCGACGAGCGCGAAGGCACGACGATCGGCCAGCGGACGGAGCGAGATGCCGCGTGCGACGACGAAGATCGTGAGGAGGACCACGCTGAACGCGCGCTGCACCATGATGAGCGCGAGTCCGTCGGTCTCGCGGACCCCGATCGCGAAGATCACGCTCCACACGGCGAAGCCGAGGGTCGCGAAGAAGCCGATGCGCACGCCCTCGGTCGGGCGGCCGAGCGTCCGGCGGAGCTCCCGGATGTCCGTCGACGCGACGGCGACGCCGACGAACGTGACGCCGATCGCCAGGCTCTGCCCGGCCGTGAGGATCTCGCCGAGGAAGATGACGATGAGGACGACCGTGAGCGCGGCGTAGCTCGCGACGACGGGGCTGACCACCGCGATCGGTCCGATCGCGAAGGCGCGATACAGCGCCGCGAGCGAGACGATGCCGATGATCGACAGCGCGGCCGCGTACGGCACCTGCTGCCACTCGAACGTCGGCCAGCGCCCGAGCGCCGCGAGCGTCACGGCGTAGGCGGCGAGCCCGATGACCTGCATCCCGAGCGACGTGCGGACGACGCCGATGCGGCGTGTCGCCATCGCGGCCGCGTAGTCGCCGAATCCGAACGCGATGGCCGCCCCGACGCCGTAGAGGAGCGCTTCTATCGGTCGATCGCAGCGAGGACCAGCGCCTAGACCACGAGCTGACGCGGGGCGCGGGTCAGGTTGCGCGAGCCGGACTCGGTGATTACGAGCATGTCCTCGAGACGAACGCCGCCCAGCTCCGGCAGATAGATGCCGGGCTCGACCGTCACGACGTCGCCCGGCACGAGCGCATTGGTCCCGGAGCGCCCGACGGTCGGCATCTCGTGGATCTCGAGCCCGACACCGTGTCCCGTGCCGTGGATGAAGCCGCGCGGCGGTCCGCCGTTCTTCGATCGCTGTTGCCCCGGGCGTGTGGTGTCGTAGCCGGCGTCCCAGATGATGTCCTCGACGAGCTCGTGCACCTCGCGGCCCGTGATGCCAGGGCGCAGCGCCTTGATGCCGGCGTCCTGCGCGCGCTTGGTGATCTCGTAGAGCTTGGTGATCTCCGCCGGCGGCTCCCCCTTCGAAACGGTGCGCGTCATGTCGGCGAAGTAGCGCGTGGCCTTGTGCTGCGGAAAGATGTCCATGACGATCGCCTCGCCGGCGCGCAGCGGACCCGAGCCGATCAGGTGGGGATCCGCGGCCTGCTTCCCCGGCGCGATGATCGCGCCCTCGGAGACGCAGCCCAGCTCCAGAAGCCGCGATTCGACGATCGCGCGCAGGCGCTCGGCCGTGAACGGCTCGCCATCGAGCTCGAGCGTTCCATCCCGACGTGCCGCCGCGCGCTTCAGCGCGTCGACGCCTTTGGCCCACGCGTCCTCGGTCGCGCGCTGTGTCGCCTCGAGCGCGGCTATCTCGTCGGGCCGCTTCGCGCGGCGGCGCTCGCTGATCCCGCGGTCGACGACCAGCTCGATGCCGAGGCTTCGGAGGCGCTCGGCCATGCCGAGGGGGAAATATGGCGCGACGGCGACGCGGCGCAGACCTCGCGAGTCGAGGAGTCGCTTGCTGACCTCGGCGTCCAGCTCTTCGCGCGTGATGCCCTTCGCCGACAGCTCCTTTGCCCCGAAGTGATCGATGTTGAAGACCTCGCGCGCGCGCGATTCCTTCCGCGCGCGGCCCTCCTCCAGCGAGTTCGCGACGATGACGACCTCGCCGTCCTGCTCGAGCGCGATGATCGGATCGGGAGCGAGGAAACCGGTTACGTGAAAAACATCCGGGCACTTGTAGCCGTCGGCGTAGAAGAGGAGGGGTAGCCCGGATCCCGGCCGAGCGCCGTCGGAGAGAGTCATGTGCGGCTCAATCTAGCCGCCGCGCCACGCGGGCGCGGACTCCAGGAGCGGAGTCCCCGGGTCACTGTCCTGATACGTTCGCTCTACAGACGCCCGGCCGCCGCTCGTCTAGCGTCCGGCCGGATGCTTCGAGACGCGAGGGTGCGCCTGTTCCTGACGAGCGCGACCCTGCTGTTCGTCGAGCTGCTCCTGATCCGCTGGGTTCCAGCGAACGTCGTCTACGTCGGCTTCTTCAACAACTTCCTGCTCCTCGCCAGCTTCCTGGGTATCGGGATCGGCATCCTGCTCGGCCGGCGGCTGGGAGCGGCGACCGCGATCTGGTTCGCCCCCATCGTGTTCGCCCTCGTGTTGTTCGTCTCCCTGGCTCAGGTCAACGTCAAGAACGAGCTGGGAGACATCTGGTTCGCGACAGGCGAGGGGCAACAGCTCGACATCAACTTCATCGTGCTGCCATGCCTCCTCATCCTGACGACGACCGCGATGGCGTTCCTCGCCGTCCCGTTGGGTCCGCTCCTTCGCGCGATGCCGCCGCTGCGCGCCTATGCGATCGACATCGCGGGCGCGATGGCGGGGATCGCGCTGTTCGCCGGCGTGTCGCTCGCGGGCCTGCCGCCCAGCGTCTGGTTCACGATCGCCGGGGCGCTGGTGGTGCTGGTGACGTTCGGACGGGCGCGCGTGCCGCAGCGCGCCGTCGCGGCGGCGGCCCTCGCGGGCACGGTCGCGCTCTGCTGGAGCATCGAAACGATCGGCGGTGATGTCTACTCGCCCTACTACCGGCTCGCCCTCGTGCATACGCCGCGGACCGATGTGATCTTCGTCAACGGCGTCCCCTTTCAAGCGATGTTCCCGGCGGACGCACCCAAGGAGGCCTACTACGACCAGGTGTACCGGTGGTTCCCGGGGCGCACCTTCGAGAGGGCTCTGATCATCGGTGCCGGTTCAGGCACCGATGTGTCCGTCGCACTCGCGCACGGTGTGGGAGCGATCGACGCGGTCGAGATCGACCCCGGGATCCAGGCGATAGGCCAAGCGCACCATCCGGACCGCCCGTACACCGACCCGCGAGTGACGTCGACCATCAACGATGGACGAGCGTTCCTGCGGAACTCGTCCGAGCGTTACGACCTCATCCTGTTCGCGGTGACGGACTCGCTCACTCTCGTCAGCAGCACCTCGAACCTCCGGCTCGAGTCCTTTCTGTTCACCGAGGAGTCTTTCGCGAGCGCTCGAGACCATCTCACCCCCGACGGGATCTTCGTGATGTACAACTACTACCGCCAGCCCTGGCTGGTCCAGCGCTACGCGAACATGGTCGGTCAGGTGTTCGGGTCAACGCCGATCACCCGGACGTACCCGACCGGTGACTTCGGTGCCGCGGTCATCGCCCACGGTCCCCTCGTCCGCGGGCTTGCGGGAGGGCCCCCGCCCGGCGACACGATCGAGCCCGTCGATCTCTCAAGCGCGCCCCGGCCGGCGACCGACGATTGGCCGTTCCCCTACCTCCAGCACCCCGGGATCGCGCCGCACTATCTTCTCGGGCTCGCGATCATGATCGGGCTCGCGGCGCTGAGCGTCGGAGGCACTCTTCGCTACGTCGGACTGCCGGTGCGCGGTTTCGGAGCGCGCTACGCGCACTTCTTCCTGCTCGGCGTCGCGTTCCTTCTTCTCGAGACGCGAAGCATCGTGACCTTCAGTCTCCTGTTCGGAACGACCTGGTACGTGAACGCGCTGGTGTTCTTCGCGATCCTCGCGAGCGTGCTCGCCGCCGTCGCCGTGAACAGCCGGCTGCGATCGCGGGACCCGCGCTGGCTCTACGCCGGCCTGGCGGGATCGCTCCTCCTCGCGTATCTGCTTCCGCCGGCGACGCTGCTCGTCGATCCACCCATCCTCCGATACGCCGTCGGGTCCGCGATCGCGTTCGCACCGGTCTTCTTCGCGAACCTGGTCTTCACGTTCTCCTTCAGAGACAGCGACGCCGCCGATCTCGCGTTCGGGGCGAATCTCGTAGGCGCGATGGTCGGAGGGGTCCTCGAATGGAGCGCGCTGATCGGCGGATACCAGGCGCTGCTCGTGGTCGTCGCCGGCGTCTACCTCCTCGCCTGGATGGTCAGGCCCGCACCGGGGCTCGCGAAGCCGCGAGAGGTCCCGTTGCTGGCATCGCCACTCGCGGGGGCGCGTCAGCAGCGGCCGCAGTAGCGGGGAGATCGCTCCCCGCAGATCACCGCCGGCGCAGGAGCGACAGTCCTTCACCGGTAGCGATCTCTTCGAAGCCGAGCGCTTTCATGGCCTCGATCTCGGCGAGATGCGTCCGAGAATCGCGGTTCACGCTGGGAGCGGCGTAGTCCAGGATGACGTACTCGGCGTCGCAGGGGTCGAGGCCGACGAGGTTGTAGTTGAAGCGCCGCTGTGGGATCTGCGTCGTGAAGAAGTCGCGCGACGATACGGCGGCGTCCGCCGGTATCAGCTGCAGCGCGGCGAGAAATGGCTCGTAGCGCGGCTCGCGGACCAGGATCGGATGCCCCGACGGCGCCCGGTCCGGCTCGCCGCGCAGGTACGCGTTCGCGAAGTTCAATGAGAACGGCAGGCCGCCGAACGCGAACGCGAAGAAGAGCGTGCTCGCGGCAACGCCGCGCGTGACGCGCGCACGCCAGCGATCGTCGAGGGCCGCGACACCCACGATCGACGCGCCGAGCGCGAGGGGGATGAGCGGCGCGCCGTACTGATTGTGGTGCGTGTGAAAGCCGCCGTAGTCGGACAGCATCAGGTACCCGAGCGTCGGTAGCGAGGTCACCAGCGCCCATTTCGACCGCAGCGCGAGGCCGAGCCCCGGCCCGAGGAGGGTCAGCACGAAGACCACCTTCGAGCCGACCTCGCCCTTGCCGAGCACCGCGAGCGCGCGCAGCGGATCGAGGAGCAGCGTTCGCGCTATCTCCGCCTCGTCGCGGCCCAGACTCGCGTAGCGGCCGAGGTACTGGTACGGAGCGCCCGCGGCGAACGCCGGGATGATCACCGTCAACGTGACGACGAAGGCGACGACGCTGCCGGCGATCACGATCGCGCTCGGCCACCAGCGGCGCTGTAGCGCGAGTGCGACGCCGAAGCCCACGCCGATGACCGCGACCTCTTCCTTGGCGAGCAGCGCGGCGAGGAGACAGAGGATCATCGGGACGGCCCGTCGAGTCGCGAGGAAGTACATCGCGAAGCCGAGCGGCGCCACGGCCAGCGTGATCTCGTGGAAGTCGTAGAGGGCAATGAACGAGAGGGGGGCGCTCAGCAGATACGCCGCGACCCACACCAGGCGCTGCCCGCTGGTCGGGAGGAAGCGGCGGGCGAGCAGATAGATCGGCCACACGCCCAGCACGAGCGCGACGGTCTGGACGACGATCAGCGTCTCGGGGCGTGGGAACAGCGCGTAAAGAGGCAGGATCAGCAGGAGGGCCGGCGAGAAGTGGTCGCCGAAGAACGAGTGCGGATCGCACCGCGCCAGGCTCAGCGTCGACTCCATGAAGCGCCCGTGGATCGTGTTCCACAGGACCTGGTCGAACACGGCGAGGTCGGAGGCAGTGGAGTGGAAGGTCCAGTGCCGCAGCAGCGCGAGCGCCCCGAAGAGGATCGCCGCGAGAACGGCGGCGGCGAGCGCGATGCGGCCCTCGGAGCGGGCATCGAGAAGCCGTTCTGTGCGCCGCCCCGCCACCACGCCAAAAAACTATCTGAAGTGCGCCGCGCGGGCGTATGCCTACAGGCTCCGAGCGCGGCGATAGCGGGCAGGCGTGAGGCCGGTGAACGCGCGGAACGCGCGCGTGAGATGCGGCTGGTCCGCGAAGCCCGCGTCGTGGGCCAGCGACGCGATGGGCTCGTCGGACTCAGCGAGCCGGCGAGCGACCCACTCGAGGCGGAGCCTGCGGGCGTACGTTCCGATCGCGATCCCGTGGAACGCGCGGAAGGCGCGCACGAGCTCGCCCGGCCGGACGCCGACCGCGTCGGCGATGGTCTCGATGCGGAGCCCCTCGAGGAAACGGTCGTGTACGAGCTCCGTGGCTTGGGCGACCCACGGCGGAACGCCGCGCGGCGGGCGCGCTGAGCGCGCGAGGGCGGTGACGAGCTCGAGTCCGAGGCTCTGGAGCGCCAGAGGTGACACGGCATCGTGTTGACGGAACTCGCTCGCGATCGCGCGACCGATGAGGCCTGCGTGCGCGTCGCGCCGATGTTCGGCGCGTTCCAGTGCATCGGCCACCGGGCCGAGCAGCGGCGAGCGCGGATCCGGCTGGACGATGACGACGTGCGCGCCCTGCGGGCCGAAACGGTTGGTGTGCGGCGACCCCGCGGGCTCGACGCGTAGGCTCGACTGCCGGCAGACCTCGACGCCGGCGGCGAGTCGAGTCTCGAAGCTTCCCTGCATCACCACGGCCAGCGTGGGCCGGTCGTGGGCGTGAGAGGGCAGGACGAGCGCGGATGGGAAGCGCAGCTCCATGAAGCGAAGCGCCCCGACGTCGAGCGTGCTGGCGCTCTGGCTCCCCCACGCGACCGGAACATCCATCGCCGGACAGTAGCCATGGATGGTCCGTTTCGTTCAAGTGCTCGCCGTGGTGTGCAAGACCGGGAGCCTGTGGAGGGACACCCTCTCCCCAGCGACTGAATCGGGGAGGCAGCACATGACGAGAACATCGCGGAGGCTGAGCGTCGCGGTCAGCGTCCTAGCGAGCATCGCGATCCTTGCCGGGACGGTGGCGGCGTCGGAAGGTGTGAGCCGGTCGGCGACCGGGGGTGGCCACTTTGTGCTCGCTGGCTTCCTTGACGTGCAGTTCGGCTTCAGCGCCGTCGCCAAGGACGACGGCAGCGCGCAGGGATCCTTCCATCAGAGCTACACGCTCGAAGGGCTCACGACGAGCTACTGGGGGACCGTCACCTGCCTGTCGGTGGACACGGCGGCCGGCCGCGCCTGGGTCGGCGGCGTGGTCACCCAGGTCGAGTCCGACGACCCGGGGGCGCGACTGGTCGGCGAGGAGGTGTGGTTCCGCGTCCTCGACAACGGCCAGGGGCGGGATGTCCCGGACCGCTCGACGGTGTTCGGCTTCACACCGCTGTTCGAGACCTCGGCCGCGTATTGCGCGGCGCGTCCTTGGCCGGCCGACGACGCGCGTACGTGGCCGGTGACCGCGGGGAACATCAGCGTCCGTTAGATAGACGGCCTTCCGCCGGGCCGCGTCGCGCGAGCGGCGTGGTCCGGCGCCTCCTAGCCCGCTCCGGTCATGGTCCCCTGAGCGCCGGCGCCTGGATCATCACCGCGATCCCGACGGCGATCGCGAAGAACATCGCGAGGGACGAAGCGATGACGATCGCGCGCTGGCTCGCCGGCGGCCGGCCGAGGCCGGCCGATCGCTGTCCGGCGTTGTCGTGCCACGGCACGAACGCGAGCCAGCTGATGAACACATACGCGGCCACGAGGACGGCGAGCCAGAACCCGATCCCGAGCATCCTGGCCCCCAGACGCTCCGCCCACGCGAGCCACGCGGCGTGCTGGTCGAGGAGGATCACGACGCCGCCAACGATGGGAAGCGTCATGAGCCACGCCCACACCGCCTCGCCGTCGGCCCGCAGCCGGTCCGCGGCGCGTATCCGGGCGAAGACGCCGACCGCGAACGCGAGCATCGCCACGACGCGCCACGTGACGAGCGTGAGCACGCGGTCGCGACGGCGGTCGCGCCACGGCTTCTCGCCGTCGTCCGGATAGAAGCGCGAGCGTTGCCGGTCACCGGGGGACTCAAGCTCCTGCACCAACCGCGAGAGGAACTCCTCGCGGTTGGTGAAGTACCCGCCGTGGTCGAGGATCACGTTCATCCAGTTCGTGACCTCGAGCTCCTCATCGGGCCGCCGGATGTGGTCCGGAGTGCGAAGCTCACCGCCCGTCACAGGGTCGTACGCCGACCAGACGTTGATCCAGTGGATGCTCGCGGGGAGCGGCTCGCGCAGCCGACAGGTGCGCGCGGGCACGAGACGCTGGTCCCATGCGTTGTTGAGCGCCGACCCGAACGTGATGAACGACTTCACACGTGCGAGGTCCGCCGGCAGCACCGCGCCGGAACAGAGCGCGTCGTACGCGACGACCGTGCCCTGGGAATGCGCGACCACGGCGATCCGCTCGCACTCCCGTTTCTCGACGAGGAAGTGGATCGCCGCCGCCACGCTGCCCCGGATGTGCACAGCCTGGATGTCGTCCCACATGAACGTGTAGAAGTCACCGATCTGGTCCTGGACGAAGTTGCGAAGACCCATGACCGCGCGCTCGACCGGCCCCGGGATCTGGGCCAGCAGATAGAGGCCGAGGATGAGCGGGATGGAGAGGATCGCCGCCGCGACGTAGCCGAGAAAGAGGAGGATCGACGAGAGGACCTCGATGATCGCCTTTGGCGACCCGGGCAGCTTGCGGAACGATGCGACGACGACTTCCGCGAGATGCAGGCTGCGCACGACGGCCGACTTCAGGCCCCACCACGTCATCTCGTCGAGGTTGGGGGCGCTCAGCCGTGCGGCCCACCACGCCTCGGCGAAGATCCAGGTCTGCGCGGGGTGGCCTTCTACGGCGCCCAGGTCGAGCGTGAAGCGCGCCGGACGCTCCGCGGCCTCGCCGTAGCTCAGATCGGACGATGTGACGCACAGATCCCGTTCGCGCCGCTTGTGCCACTCCTGAAGCCAGTGGAGGAGGGGGCCGCCGAACTCGCGGACCGTGTAGCTCTCGGATTGCTGGCCGATGCCGTGGACGAAGACGACGCCCACGCGGGTGGCGGCGCCCGCCTGCGCGATGAGGTGCTGCTCGACGGCCTGTCGTTCCTGCATCAGGCGACTCGCGCACCCCGCTGATAGACCGCCCAGACACGCCACAGCGCGCGCGGATCCGAGAGCGGGTCGCCGTGCACCAGCACGAGGTCGGCCGGCTGACCCTCGTCGAGATGACCGGCGTGCTCGACGCCGTACAGCGCGCCGCCGTTGCGTGTCGCCGCCGCCAGCGCCTCGTACGGCTCGAGCCCGGCGTCGACGAGCAGCTCGACTTCCCACGCGAGATGGCCCGCGCGCACCGAGCCGCCACCGAAGTCCGACCCGGTCGCGATCACCACGCCGGCGCGCTTCGCCGCCGCGATCGCCGCGTATGCGCCTTCCTTGATCTTCGCGAGGCGGTCGCGCCGCTCGGGCGACGTGAAGCGCTCGATGGTCGTCGTGCGCGCGAACGTCTCCCACGAGGCGAACACGGACAGCGTGGAGACGAGCACGACGCCGTTGCGCTTCATCGTGCGGCAGGTGTCGTCGTCGAGCTCCATGCCGTGCTCGATGGAATCGACGCCGGCCTCCGCCGCGACCCGAGCGCCCGCGAGGTGGCCCGAGTGCGCCGCGACACGCGCGCCGCGGGCGTGCACGGCGGTGACCATCGCGCGGACGTCGTCGACCCCGAACGGCGCGTCCTTCACGCCGCCCGGCGCATCCATGTAGAGCTTCACGAGGTCGGTGCCGAGGTCGAGCTGCGCCAGCGCCGCGTCCTTCAGCCCCGGACCATCGGCGGTGATCCACAGCGCGGGGTAGCCCGTCTTGCCAATCCACGTGCCCGCCACGCGCATGTAGGGGATCCCGGGCAGTCCCTTCAGCTCGTCACGCACGCCGATGGAAACGGGCAGGCCGTCGCTCATCGGCGCCCCGACGTCGCGTGCCCACAGGATGCCAGCCTGCGCAAGGCGCCTGGCGTTGTCGCGCGCGACCTGCCTCAGCACCGGCGCGGGATCGTCGCCGCGCGCGATCCAGTGGCTGCCGCCCTGCAGCGTCAGGTGGCTGTGGCAGTCGACCATCGCCGGAACGATCGTCGCGCCACCGGCGTCGACCACCTCGGCACCGCTCGTGTCCGCCTCGTCGTTCGGTCGGATCCAGGCGATCTGACCACTCTCGATCGCGAGGCTGACCCCGGTCCGCAGCGAGCTCGAAGTGCCGTCCGCGAGCGCGGCGTCGTGGAGCACCAGCCGTGGCATCAGCTCACGCCGTCCAATCGAGCACGACCTTGCCGCATTGGCCCGAGCGCACCACGTCGAACGCCTGCGCGAATTCGCCGGCCGGGAACCGGTGCGTTATCACGGCCGTGATGTCGAGGCCGCTCTGGAGCATGGTGCCCATGCGGTACCAGGTCTCGAACATCTCCCGCCCATAGATCCCCCTCAGCGTCAGGCCGCGGAAGATCACCTGATTCCAGTCGATCGGGATCTCGCGATCCGGGATCCCGAGCAGCGCGACGCGGCCGCCGTGGTTCATGAACGCCAGCATCGAGCGGAGCGCGTCGGGGCTTCCGGACATCTCGAGACCGACGTCGAAGCCCTCCAGCATGCCCAGCTCCTTCATCACCGCGTCGAGCGTCGTCGTCGTGTAGTCGACGGCGAGCGTCGCGCCGAGGCGGCGTGCGAGAGCGAGGCGGTAGTGGTTGTTGTCGGTCACCGTGACGTACCGCGCGCCGACGAACTTGCACACCGCGGCCGCCATGACGCCGATCGGGCCGGCGCCGGTGATGAGCACGTCCTCGCCCGCGAGCTCGAACGACAGCGCGCTGTGCACGGCGTTGCCCAGTGGGTCGAGGCACGCGCCGACCTCGTCCGGCATCCCCGGCGGCAGGACGTACGCGTTCGACGCGGGCACGACGACATACTCGGCGAACGCACCGGGCCTCTGGACACCGATCCCCACCGCGTTGCGGCACAGATGACGGCGGCCGGCCCGGCAGTTCCGGCAGTGCCCGCAGGTCACGTGCCCTTCGACGGCGACACGCTGACCCGCCGAGAATCCACTCACTTCGCTGCCGATCTCGGCGACGGATCCCTCGAACTCGTGGCCGATGACGAGCGGGACGGGGATCGTCTTCTGCGCCCATGCGTCCCAGTTCCAGATGTGCAGGTCGGTACCGCAGATCGACGTGTAATGGACGCGCACGAGAAGGTCGTTCGGCCCGATCGACGGTCGGTCGACGTCCTCGAGCCAGATCCCCGGCTCGCGGCGGCTCTTGACGAGCGCGCGCACTAGATCACTCCGAGGGCGCGACCGACCTTCGAGAACGCCGCGACCGCTCGGTCGACGTGCTCGAAGGTGTGCGCCGCCGAGAGCTGCACGCGGATGCGCGCCTGATCGCGCGGCACGACCGGGAACGAGAACGCGATGACGTAGATGCCTTCGGCGAGCAGACGGTCGGCCACCTGCGTCGTGAGCTTCGCGTCGCCGAGCATCACCGGAACGATCGGGTGCTCGCCCGGTACGAGACGGAATCCATGTGCGGTCATGCCGGCGCGGAAGCGCTGGGCATTCGCGAAGAGCCGCTCGCGAAGCTCCCCGGCGGTCTCGATGAGGTCGAGCACCGCGATGGAGGTGGCGGCGATGACCGGCGCCAGCGTGTTCGAGAACAGGTACGGCCGGCTGCGCTGCCGCAGCAGCTCGACGATCTCCCTGCGCCCACTGGTGTACCCGCCCGAAGCGCCGCCCAGCGCCTTTCCGAGCGTGCCGGTGAGGACATCGACGCGCCCGACCACCCCCCGCGCCTCGTGTGAGCCGCGGCCGTGGGCACCCATGAAGCCGACGGCGTGCGAGTCGTCGACCATCACGAGCGCCCTGTACCGCTCCGCGAGGTCGCAGATCGCGCCGAGGTCCGCGACGATCCCGTCCATCGAGAACACGCCGTCGGTCGCGATGAGCTTGAACCGACTGGACGCCGCCTCTTTCAGCTGGCGCTCGAGGTCGGCCATGTCGTTGTTGGCGTACCGGAAACGCCTGGCCTTGGAGAGGCGGACGCCGTCGATGATGCTCGCGTGGTTGAGCGCGTCGCTGATCACGGCGTCCTCTTCTCCGAGCAGCGTCTCGAACAGACCGCCGTTGGCGTCGAAGCACGATCCGTAGAGGATCGTGTCCTCGGTGCCCAGGAAGCGGGTGAGCCGATCTTCGAGCTCCTTGTGAATGTCCTGCGTGCCGCAGATGAAGCGGACCGAGGACATGCCGTAGCCCCAGCGGTCGAGCGCGGCGTGCGCCGCGGCGAGGACCCGGGGGTCGTCGGAGAGGCCGAGGTAGTTGTTCGCGCAGAAGTTGATGACCCACGAGTCGGGCCGCACCGCGATCTCCGCGCCCTGGGCAGAGGTGATGACGCGTTCCGTCTTGTAGAGACCGCTCTCGCGGATCGAGGCGATCTGCTCGCGCAGCGAATCGAGGAAGCGCTGGTCCATAGCCGCCAGCATCATGGCACCGGAGACGGAAGCACGGCTATTTGAGGTCGAGCACCCTTTTGATGGCGTTGATGAGCTCGATAGGGCCGAACGGCTTGAGCAGGTAGTCGGAGGCGCCGACCGCGCGGCCCTCGGCCTTGTCGGCGGCCTTGTCGTGCGCGCTGAGCATCACCACGGGCACCTCGCGCGTCGTGTCGTCGCCCTTCAGCGTCCGGCAGACATCGAAGCCGTCCTGCTTGAACCCCTCGAACGTCACGTCGAGCAACAACACATCCGGCTTCGCCGTCCTCACCAGCTCCGGCACCGCTCCAGGGTCCCCTGTCTCGACGACGCGCCAACCCTGGCTGGACAGCGTGATCCGAACGAGCTCGCGCATGTGGTTCGAGTCGTCGGCGATGAGGACCGTAAGCACTCTCGGCCGGACGATAGCAGTGCGGCCAGGCGAGCCGGCGCGGAGGCAGGTGCGACTACGACGGAGTCCGATCGGCACGGACACCGTCGGGCACGAGCGGAATGGCAGGCCCGCGCTGCAAAAGAAGATCGAAGCGGCGATCGCGGCCCCGAGGGCCTAACGATCGCCGCTTCGCGTGCTGCGAGTGCCAGGAGGTCTTTGGGCCTCTAGCCCTTTTCGACCTGTCCGCCGCGGACCTCTCCGCGCCACGCGCCGGTGGGCGCGCCGCGGGACTCGATGAACTCTTTGAAGCGCTCGAGGTCCGCGCTCACCTGGCGCTCGAGGAAGCCGAGCGCGTCGCCGACCTTCTCGGCCGCGTCCTGCGGCTCGTACGTCAGCTCCAGCGAGACCTTCGTCTTGCCCTGGCCCTCGGGCTGGAAGCGCACGGATCCGGCGTTCGGCGTACCGGTGACGCTACGCCACGCGA
>DATKCP010000021.1:0-6455 GCA_035513115.1 Candidatus Limnocylindria bacterium
CCCATGTTCTCGAACGGATCCTCGAGCTCGACCTCGCGAGCGACGGTGACGCCGTCGTGGGTCACGGTCGGCGAGCCGAACTTCTTGTCGAGCGCGACGTTTCGCCCCTTCGGGCCCAGCGTGGTCTTCACGGCGTTCGCCATGACGTCGACGCCCTGCTTCAGCTTCTTGCGCGCTTCATCGGTGAATACGAGTTGCTTTGCCATAGATTCTTTCTCCCTTATTCCTCGATGCGCGCGAGGACGTCCTTCTCCGACAGGATCAGGTACTCCTCACCATCGAGCTTGAATTCCGTTCCGGCGTACTTCTGGTAGAGGACGCGCTCGCCCTCTTTGAGCTCGACGGGGACGCGCTTCCCGTCCTCGTCACGGTCGCCTGGGCCGACTGCGAGGACGCGGCCTTCCATCGGCTTTTCCTTCGCGGTGTCGGGAAGGAAGATCCCACTCTTGGTGGTCTCCTCGCGATCGAGAGCCTTGATGACCACGCGGGATCCGAGCGGCTTGAGCTTGATCTTCTCTGCGATTGCTGGCATCGATTTCCCCCTCTACTTCGCCCGTGCCGGTGCCCGGCTGGGGCCGTCGTTTGGATTAGCACTCGCCCTGGTTGACTGCTAACACTCTAGGACAGGGCCG
Organism: Candidatus Limnocylindria bacterium; assembly: GCA_035513115.1. Lineage (GTDB taxonomy): Bacteria > Chloroflexota > Limnocylindria > P2-11E > P2-11E > CF-39. The sequence goes on from DATKCP010000021.1 coordinate 633, forward strand.
AAAACCCTGTCAAGGCGAGCGGTCGCTAGCTTTCGGCGGTCAAGACGTCTCAGCGCTCGCTGAGGGCGGCACCCGGCAGCGCGACGGGCTGGCGCGCCGCGGCTTCGCGGCGCTCGTCCTCAAAGGAAGGTGAACGCGCTAGTGCTTGATGAGCGAGAGAGGATCGATGAGCTCGCCGTCGCGCCACACCACGAAGTGCACGTGAGGCCCGGTCGTCATCCCCGTCATGCCGATCGCGCCGATGATCTGGCCCTGCTGCACCTCATCGCCCGCGGCGACGCGCGGTGGCGCGAGGCGGTCATCGAGATGCGCGTATAACGACACGAGACCGCCCATGTGCGCGATCAACACGACCATCGCGCCATCGGGAAGATGACCCACCCAAACGACGCGCCCGGGCGCCGCCGCGACGACCGGCGAGTACATCGCGGCGCCGATGTCGATGCCGTCGTGGAAGTTCGGGTAGTACACGCCGCCGTACGTGCGTGAGGACTCGAACCAGAACGGGGTCGGACCGAACTCCTGTGTGAGCTCACCCACGGCGGGAGCCATCCACGCACCGTTCGCCAGCGGGATGACCGCGTACGGGGCGAGCGCCACCGCCTCGGCCTGCAGTGTCGCGTACTGCTGCTTCAGCTCCACCCGGAACGCGCGCATCTCTTCCGCCGCTTCGCGAACGTGCGCGGGGAGCGTCGCGGGCACGGGCCGCTCGCTGGCCGAGATACGGATCGCCTCGCGCTCCAGCCGACTGCGGATGACGCCAGGCTTCGCGGTGACGACGGCGAGCGCGCTCATCTGAGCCAGGGTCTCGCTCCGCGCCGCCGCGACCTCGCGTGCCTGCTGCTGGAGCGCCGTCAGATCCTGGGCGGAGCTCTGCGCGAAGGAGATGATCTCGTTGTAGTCGCCGCCACTCGGCGCGGCGCGAGCGGCGCGCGGCGCCGGGTCGGCGCGGGGCGGGTCGTCGGCAAGCGCCGGCGCCGCCATCCCCGCGAACACGAGGACGGCGGCACCCGCCATCGAAGCTGCCCCCCAGGGCCATTGACCCAACCCTTTTCCCATTGCCGTAAGCCTGCGGGCGAACAGCGGTACACCGGCGCCATGCTCCGTGCACGACCATGAGACTTAGAGGTCGGACGGCCGTAGGACGATCAACCGTGCGAACACGAGGTAAAACGGGACCGGCGATACCTCGCCGTGCGCAAATCGGACGAAAAGTCGGTCGCTGTAGCGGATCGGACCAGTGGTTGCTACGCCTCTGGCACGCGACGGCTCGCTTGCTATCGCTGTCCCAGGGGCGGGTCGCGGAGTGGCAGGCGCTCGCCTGCGCGGATCGCGACGGTGAGATGGTTCTCTGTCGGCGGTAGCGGGCAGTTGTAGTGGGGCGAGTACGCGCAGGCTGGGTTGTACGCGCGGTTGAAGTCCAGCACACAGCGGCCGTCGCTCTCGACCTCCACGTCGACATAGCGCATGCGGTACGACTCGCGGCCGCCCGTCGCGTCGGTGAAATAGACCTCGAGCGCGTCGGGCGCGACTCCGGGTTCGTTCAGCCGCAACACCGTGACGCGGCACGGGACGCCAGCGACGTCGAAGTGAAGCCAACCGGCGCGGATCGCGGCTCGGTCGCGTTCGCGTGTCGAGCCGATCGCGACGCGCGCCGCATCGGGCACGAGGGGCACGACGAATCGGTAGGTCGGGTCGTAGGGGAACCAATCAGGTGTGAGGGCCGCGCGCGGCGCGGCCGCGTCAAGCACGACGACGGCGGGCATGTTCTGGTGCGAGAGACGCAGCTGATAGCGGCCGGCGTTTATCGACCGCGGCGCGCTCGGCTCGCCGTCAACGCGGAAACCAGCGGGAAGCGCCTCGATGACGTGCCCCGCAAGACGCAGGGTGGCTCCCACGGGAAGCTCGTGGCGCGCGACCGCGGCGAGGTACGACGACGGTCCGCGCAGCCACGCGGCGAAGTCCTCGCGCCTTCGCTTCACGGGCTCCTGCACCGTCGCGGAGCATACCGGCGCAGCCGGATGAGATCGTGCGCGATCCGGAGTGGCGCCGATACGCCGCCACAGTTCACGCCCTCGAGCGCATCGACGGGATGTGGGAGGCCTGGCTCGAATTCCGCGGCCTCGGACGTGATGTGATGCTGCGCTTCTCCGCGCCACCCGCACGGGTCTGACAGAGCTCCGAACGATGTTCGAGGGCCGCGCAGCCTGAACGCCCAGCGCGGCTAGAGGCGGATGTCGCTTCTCCCGGGCTTCCGTGCAGGCGACGTACCACCCGATGGCCAGGGCCTCGGAGGGCCGACGGCTCGCCGGAGGCCGGTGCTACGCGGGCACTGCGCGCATCGCCGCGCGCACGCCTTCGATATCGCCGTGCCGGGCGACGAGAACCCGCACGATGCCCACATCAAGGCCCGCGCTCAGCCGCTTGAACGCCGCCGCGGCGCCGGACGCTGGACCCGCGTATCCGAACGCCGACAGCATCTCGTCCGGAACCGCGCGCGCGAGATCGTCGTCCGAGGCGCCCGACGCGCGCCGCACCTCGAGCTGATCCAGCTGTGACGTGAAACCCATCCGCTCGAAATGCGAGCGGTAACCGCGAGCGCCCGGTGGCCGGACCTGCAGAGCGTACGCGAGGATCTGCTTAGCCAGCGCGACGCGCGCGGCAGCGACGTCGTCGTCCACGCACATGCGGATGTACTCGATGACCTTGGCCCGCGGGCCGGTGCGCTCGCGGCTCCATGTCACCTGCGCCGGCGTGCACCAGTTGAGCGCCGCGCCTTCGGCGTGGCGTCCCGCGAGAGCGAGCATCTGCGGTCCGAGCGCACCGACATAGATCGGCACGTCCTTCGCGGTCTGGCGCAGCTCGTCGACGTACGAACGGACCGCCGCGATCGGTCGGTCGGTCACGCTCCCCGAGCCGACGCCGAGAACGAACCGCCCCGCGGTCAGCTCGTGAGCGGTCCGGGCGGCGAGGGCGAGGACCGGCGCCGGATTGCGCGCGATGGGCACGACGGACACGCCGGTCGGGAGTCCGGAGCGTTCGTGCCAGGCTACGCAGACCGCGATCGGGTCGTAGTCCACGCCGGCGTTGGTCCAGAGGCTCTGGTACCCGAGGGCGCTCGCCTCCGGCGCGAGGTCGCGTAGTTGCGCCACGGAGAGGCCGAGCCGCGAGTCGAGACCGAGGCCCATCTCCACTACGGGTTGAGGCTTGCTCCTCCACCGGACATGCCCTCCGGCAGGTCCACGACCCAGCGCACCGACTTCGAACACGGGCACGCGCCGCCGACGCGAGCCAGGCGCGGCATCGACGAGATCGCCTGCTTCAGCTCCAACTCGCCCGCGCTCACCTTGCGCTGCACCTCGATCCAGTGCTTCACGTCGATGGACGCGCGGTACGCCTCGGGGAGGTGCTTCAGCACATGCGCGATGTACTCCTCGACGTCCGTGAACTGCTCGCCGTCGAAGCCGACCATCTGGAAGGCGGGCTCGCCACGGCGACGGAAGAGGCGGCGATCGGGGAGCCGCAGGAGATCGTCGCGCGAGATTCCCTGGGCGGCCTCGCCGCGCTTGATGCGCCCGTACTCCGCGTCGGCATCCTCTCGCGAGAGATGCGCGAGCCGTGCGCGCACGAAGCGGATGTTGAGGTCGTCCAGCATCCTGGTGACCTCGTCGATGTACATGTCCTGCGCTTCGCGGTTCGCCATGTCCTTCAGACCGAGCTTCACGTTCGTCTGACCGCCGCGCTCGTCGCCGAACATCTCCAGGCCACGGGCATACCACTTCGTCACCATCTTCTGGATGGTGGGGACGTCCATCGTGGCGTTGCGGTCGCGCGCGGCGGCCTCCATCCAGCGTCGCATCGGGATGACGCCTGCGGCGAGATGGAACGCCTCCTCGCGCAGCATCGGCGGCATCGACGCGGCCATCGGCGCGTACGCGTTCACCTTCTGCATCGTGAGCTGATACTTGCCGACCCGGTCGATGAACGCCGCGAACACGATGCTGTCGCCGAAGCTGTCGTACTCGAGATTGAACGCCGCGAGCACGTGCGAGCCGGTCTGCATCGAGAGGATCTCCTCGACCATGTCTCGCGGCTTGGTATCGGTGACCGACGACCAGTCCGCGGACGTGAGGAGGTGGATCATCTGATAGCCGTGACGGAGCTCTTCCGCCATCACGCGCAGCACCCAGGTCTGGTCCTGCGCGTCGTTGGCGCGCTCGAACGTGCCGTGGTGCTGCTGGATCGAGCCGAACTCGGTGGAGGCCTGCGCGCGAATGATCATGAGGAGCTGCTGGGCGGCCTCCTTTTCGAGCTCTTTCGGGGCGACGGCCTTGGGCTGTCCCTTGCGGTCGCCGACCTGGATCTCCGCCGGCATGCCCTTCTCGACGCGCGCGCACAGGCAGAACTCGTCGTCCTTGGGGAAGTACTGCTCCCAGCGCCTGCTGAGCTGCGGGTACTCCGGGAAGTTGTGTCGCTGCCAGTGCTCGACGGCATCGTGGTAGGCCTTCGGCAGCATGCGGATCTCGTCACTCACGCATCTAGGTTACCTGCTTGACCCACCGGAATGGTCAGAGTGTTCGCCCGAGCGAACAGTGCGCGGAGCGGTCTCAGGCGAGCCGTTTCTCCAGTGCGCTGACCGGCGCGGGCGTGAATCCCATCGCGGCGACGAACCGCGCGATCTCGGCGTCCTGTGTCCGCACCATCGTGCGCGCGACGTGTGCGCCGCGCTTCTTGAACCCGGCGAGCAGCGCGTCGGTGAGCCCGCGCCCGATCCCGCGCTCGCGAGCCGACGGGTCGACGCCGAAGAACTCGAGCCAGCCCGTCGGTTCCTCCATCCCGAACTCGCCGCCGCGGACCTCGCCGAGCATGAAACCGACGACCTTGCCGTCGACCTCGGCGACCTGCGACGAGTCCGGATCGCGGCGGATGAAGTAGACGACGCGGTCCTCCCAGACGTCAGGGCGGTACTTGCCGGTGATGCGCTCGTCGATGCGGCAGATCGCCTCGACATCGAGCTCGTTCAGGGGACGGATACGCACGTCGGCCATCGCCGCGAGTTTAGGAGATGGCGGCGACCTCACCACCTGGGCGATGGGGCCGCCGCCGCGTCGAGGGAGGGAGCGCCTAGGAGGCGGTGACGCCGGGACGGCGCCCGCGGGCTGCCGCGAGCGCGATCACGAGCGCGATGAGGGGGATCCACCCGAACACGAGGGTCCAGATCGCGAGGTCGGCGGCGAACTTGAAGAACACCGAGAGCGCGGCGATCGCCTTGGCGAACGTCTTCGAGGGGTCCCACGCGCCGCCCGTTTCCGCGGGCACCGTGACGATGGGTGTGACCTGCATCGTGATGGTCGAGTACTCGGTGCGGTTCTTGATCAGGTTGATCTGCCCCTGCAGCTGCTCGATCTGCGTGCGCACGTTGCCGAGTGCGGCGTCGATCTTCAGCGTCTCGTCGACGGTCTTCGCCTGCGGGAAGAGCTGAAGATAGCGCTGCTCCTCGGCCTGCTTGGCGACGAGACGCGCCTGCAGGTCGGTGAACTGGTCGGTGACGTCCTTCGCGTCGACGTTCGAGGTGATGACCTCGCCGTCGAGCAGCTTCAGCTGGCGGAGCGCCTCATCGAATCGGTCGGAGGGGACTCGGACCGTGACGAGCGCGCTGCGGTTCTCGCCCTGGCCGGTCTGGCTCATGGCGAGGAGGTCGCCGCCGAGGCCGGTCGCGATGGCGCGCGCCTTGTCGGCGGTCGCCCAGGGGTCCTCGGTCTTCATGACGACGCTCGCGGTGAGGATGAGGTTGCGGTTCGGGTTCGTGGCGATCGTGAAGTC
>DATKCP010000022.1:0-3113 GCA_035513115.1 Candidatus Limnocylindria bacterium
GCGTCCCCGCCATCCCGATGTGATCGGGATGCACGTGGGTCACGAATACCCGCTTCACATCCGACAGGTCGATGCCGGCCGCGCGGAGGCCGTCGCGGAGGGCCTGCTCGCCCTCTTCGGTGTGCAGGCCCGTGTCGACCAGGGACCAGCCGCTGGAGCCCTCGATGAGGTAGGCGTTCACGGCGCGCAACGGGCCCGGGAACGGGACCCGGATCTGGCGGATACCGGGCGCGACCGCTGTCTCGATGCCCACTCTTCCGCTAAACTGGGTGTCTCCGGCCCGTTCGTCTAGTGGCCTAGGACATCGCCCTCTCAAGGCGAAGACCACCGGTTCGAATCCGGTACGGGCTACAGCGACCCGTTCACGCGATCGAGGGAGATCAGCGGTCGTCCGCGCTCCCGAACCCAGCGTCACGAGCTTTCGCGACAGCCTCGGCGCGGCTGCTGACGTCGAGCTTGGTGAAGATCCCGGATACGTAGTTCCGGATCGTCTTCGGGCTGAGGAAGAGTCGCTCGGCGATCGCATCGTTTGTCAGCCCACGCGAGAGAAGCCTAAGGACATCGGGCTCGCGTCCGGTGAGGCCGAACGGGACAGCCCCATCGTGTCCCTCGGCGATGTGGCCGACGATCCCCCGCACGACTGACGCGCCGAATATCGCTTCACCGCTCGCGACCGCGCGCAGCGCGCGAAGCATCTCCGGTCCACCTGCACCTTTGAGCAGGTATCCCGCGGCACCAGCGCGTACCGCCTCAACGACGGTCGCGTCGTCCTCGAGCATGCTGACGACCAGCACTCTGCCGAGATCGCGTTCGACGATCCGCCGGGTCGCTTCGATCCCGCCGACGCCCGGCATGTGCAGGTCCATGACGACAATGTCCGGGCGGAGCTCCTCCGCGAGCGAGATCGCCTCGTCGGCCGTGGCGGCCTCGCCGACGACTTCAGCATCGGCTTCGCCCTCGAGGATCGCCCGGACCCCAGATCGAAAGACGGGGTGATCATCGGCGATGAGGATCCGGATCGGCTTCACGCGATTCGGCCGAGCGGAAATGTCGCGGTCACTCGCGTGCCTCCTCCCGGACGGCCCTCGATGACACACTGCCCACCGACTTCCGCTGGCCGCTCGCGCATCGACTCGAACCCGACCCCCACAGGCGTCCCAGCCACGACTCCCTTTCCGTCGTCCTCCACCTTGAGGACGAGGGCGCCGCGTTCGTCGCGATGGAGTCGCACAGCACACCAGCGGGCGTCGGCGTGGCGGAGCACATTCGCGAGTGCCTCGCGCGCGACGTGATAGGCGGCGGTCTCGACGGAGGTCGGAGTCGAGTCGACATCCGTGATGTCCACCTCCACCGCGAGCCGGCTCGACGCACACTGTTCAGCCGCATCCCGCAGGGCTCCGGGAAGGCCGAGCTCGTCAAGTGCAGGCGGGCGGAGGCCTCGCGCGATACGCCGTACCTCCTCGAGCGACCGACGCGTGTCCTGAGCGAGATCCGCGAGCAGCGCGTCGGCGCGCATTGGATCGCGCGTGAGCGCGGTGCGCGCGGCGTCGACGAGCAGCGTGTGGCTCGCGAGGCGCGGACCCAGCTCGTCGTGGAGATCCCGAAGCAGCCGACGGCGCTCCTCCTCGCGCGCCACGACGAGACGCTCGCGCGCGCGGCGCAGCTCGGCGGCGACGCGCACGCCGTGTGCGGCGACACCGGCCTGCCGGCCGAGACCGTCAAGCACATCGAGGTCCTGGCGGCCGAGCCGTGCTTCGCCCGGCCGGGGCGAGACGAGCAGTTGGCCGATCGTCTCCTGTTGGTAGACGAGCGGCAGGCTGAGCACCGGATCTCGCGGTCTGCCGTGCGATGCGACGATGCGCTCGCCGTCGCCCGCGTTCAGCTCGATCGCGACATAGGGGAGACGCAGCGAATCGCCAACGGTGCGCGCGATCGTGGGCAGGACGGAGTCCGGGTCGATCGCAGCCCCGAGGCGCCGGCCCAGCTCCGCGACGACCGCGTATGGATCGGCGCGCTCGCCGTACACGAGGTGATCGACGGCGCGCTGCACGTTGACGCGGACCGAGTTGAATACCACCGCCACGACGAGCGCCGCGCCCGCGGACACGAGTGTGTCGTCGGGCCGACGTAATAGCGCGCCGAGGGAGGTGACGGTGACGAGGTAGAGCGCGACGACCACTGCGCTCAGCGTCGCGTAGGAGACGGTCCGGCTGATGAGGAGATCGATATCGAAGACTCGATGGCGGAAGATGGCGATGCCGGCGCCCACCGGGATGAGGCCGAAGGCGGCCATGCCTAAGCCCCAGGCGAGCTTCCCAGCGGTGCTGGTGGGCAGTACGAAGCCGATGACGAGCAGGACGAGCGAGAAGCTCGCCGCGTAGAAGAACCACTTCAGCTGCATCCGCTCGAGGCCGGAGGAGCGCGCGAACCGCAGGGCCGCCGCGGCTGCGGCGAGCACGAGGACTCCGAGGGGCAGCCATGGGGCCTCGCTGAGGAACGGCTTGAGCGCCAGGAGCGCCTCACCGAGGGGACCCTCGGCTCCGACCAGGTTAGGGACCGTACGAGCAGGTCCTTCTCGGTCGGGGAACCAGGGACGCATCACCTGGGTCGGCTCCGGCGCGAGGGCTAAGACGGTCATCGACAAAGCGAGCAGTGCTCCCATGACGGCGAGCAGAGGCACCCAGAGGCGCGATGGCGGTCGGCCTGTCGGGAAGAGCACCACCGCGGCAAGCGTCGCTCCGTAGGCAGGGACCATGATCGAGCGGTTCAGCCAGGCGGCCAGCTCGCCGGCGGGCAGCGTGCCTGGCGCCGCCACCAGCGCGCGCCAGGCGTACGCCGGGAGCGCAAACCAGAGCGCCCAGCAGGCGCCCGCGACGAGGAAGAGCCACCCGATGGGATGCCTCGGACGGCGGAGCGCGACGACCAGGCCGACGCCGGCGAAGGTACCGAGCGAGAGCGGCAGCACGACGATAGGCCCGAAGAAGTCAAAGAACAGGAGGCTGACCGCGTTCGCGAGCGCCGCGACGAGGGCAATGGCGACGGCAAGGAGCGCCGACCAGCGCACGACAGGGACGATAGCCCGCGGCTCGGGCGGCTCCACGTCGTGACGACCG
>DATKCP010000023.1:0-6652 GCA_035513115.1 Candidatus Limnocylindria bacterium
TCGATCGGTCGCACCATCACCCAGGCCGACAACATCCAGTTCTCGCTCCTCACCAACAACACGAACGAGATCCACTTCAACGCGCACTACGCCGCGCAGACGGAGTTCAAGCGCCCGCTGGTGAACAGCTTCCTCACGCTCGCGACGGTCGCGGGGCTCATGGTCGCGCAGACGAGCCGCTGGGGATTCGCGTTGGGAGTCGGCGAGGTGACTCTCCCGAGTCCGCTCTTCGAGGGCGACACGCTCTACGCCGACACGGAGGTGCTCGAGGCGCGCGAGTCGCGCTCACGCAAGGGCTGGGGCATCGTCACTGTGCGCCAGCGCGGCATCAATCAGGACGGGACCATCGTGCTGATCGCCAAGCGCACCTTCATGGTCCCGACGCGCGCCAACGCGCCGAAGCCGCACTTTCCCCAGCCGCGCGAGTAGCGATGGACTTCGTCCGCACACCGGAGCAGGAGTCGATCCGCTCGGCGGTGCGCTCGCTCTGCGCGCAGTTCCCGGACGAGTACTGGCGCGAGCTCGACCGCAAGCGTGAGTACCCGGAGCGCTTCGTGCGCGCGCTCACCGATGCGGGCTGGCTCGGCGCCCTCATCCCGACCGAGTACGGCGGGGCCGGGCTCGGCATGGCGGAGGCGGCGCTGATCATCGAGGAGATCAACGCATCGGGCGGCAACGCCGCGCCGGCTCACGCGCAGATGTACACCATGGGCACGCTGCTGCGACATGGCAGCGACGAACAGAAGCGGCGCTACCTGCCCAGACTCGCCAAGGGCGAGCTTCGCCTGCAGGCCTTCGGCGTGACCGAGCCGGAGGCCGGCTCCGAGACGACGCGCATCAAGACGACGGCGGTCCGGCGCGGCGATCGCTTCGTCGTGAACGGCAAGAAGATCTTCATCTCGCGCGCGGAGCACTCCGACCTCCTGCTCCTGCTCGCGCGCACGACCCCGTACGAGGATCTCGAGGACAAGACGCGCGGCCTCTCCGTGTTCCTCGTCGACCTGCGCGCGGCGGTCGCCGGCGGCCAGATCGTCGTGCGTCCGATCGAGACCATGTTCAACCACCACACCACCGAGCTCTTCATCGACGAGCTCGAGGTGCCGGCGTCCGACCTCATCGGCGAGGAGGGCATGGGCTTCCGCCACATCATCGACAGCTGGAACGCGGAGCGCATTCTCATCGCGTCGGAGTCGCTCGGCGACGGCCGCTGGTTCGTCGAGCGTGCCGCCAGGTACGCCACGCAGCGCGTCGTCTTCGGCCGGCCCATCGGAGCGAATCAGGGCGTGCAGTTCCCGGTCGCGCAGGCGCACGCGCGACTCGAGGCCGCGGCACTGATGCGCGACAAGGCGGCCTGGCTGTTCGACGGCGACCGGAAGTGCGGCGCGGAGGCGAACATGGCGAAGCTCCTCGCGTCGCAGGCCGCGTGGGACGCGGCGAACTCCGCGATCGACGCGTACGGCGGGTATGGCTTCGCGCGCGAGTTCGACATCGAACGGAAATTTCGGGAAACGCGCCTGCTGCTGGTCGCGCCCATCGGTAACAATCTCGTTCTCGCCTACCTTGGCCAGCACGTGCTCGGGATGCCGCGGTCGTACTGATGGACGCGCTGTCGCCCATGCGCTCGCTGATGTTCGTACCCGCGCACCGCGAGCGGATGGTCGAGCGCGCGCTCGGTCTCGGGGAGTTCAGCCCGAGCGCGCTCGACGTGGCGATCCTGGATCTCGAGGACGGCGTGCCGGCCGCCTCCAAGGAAGAGGCCCGCCGCGTCGTCGCGGGGGTGCTCGGCAGCGCGTCGAAGGGCGGCACCGGCCCGCTGCGCTACGTGCGCATCCGACGCGCGAACAGCGACGAGGGCACCGCGGACCTGGGCGCGGTGGTGCGGCCCGGCCTCGCCGGGATCATGGCGCCGAAGGTCCGCCGCGCCGACGAGGTCGAGTGGCTCGCCGACGAGCTCGACGCGCGCGAGCGAGCCGCAAAGATCCCTCACGGCACCGTTCGGATCATCCCCTCGATCGAGAGTGCGGCCGCACTGCTGGAGGCGCCGCGCATCGCGGCGGCCGTGGAGCGCGTAGTGGGTCTGGCGTTCGGCTCGGAGGACTTCGCGCTCGACCTTGGCCTGCCGACGACCCGCGAGGCCGAGGCGCTCGAGATGCTCTACGCGCGCTCGGCCACGGTCGTCGCCGCGGCATCCGCGCGGAAGCTCTCCTTCGACGGCATCTTCCCCGACATCCGCGACGCGGCCGGACTGCGTGCCGACAGCCTGCGTGCGCGTCGTCTGGGCTTCACCGGCAAGACGCTCATCCATCCCGGACAGATCGATGTCGTGAACGAGGCGTTCGGCCCGACCGCGGAGGAGGTGGAGCACGCGCGGCGCGTCGTCGCGGCGTTCGACGAGGGGACGGCGCGTGGCGTCGGCGCGGTGGAGCTCAATGGCCAGATGCTCGATGCTCCGGTCGTGGAGCGGGCGCGCCGGATGCTCAGCTTCGCCGCGGCGGCCGGAACAGGTCGAGGCTGACCAGCGCGAGCACGAGCGCGGCGCAAAGGGCGACGGCGACGCACCACGGACACACCGCGCCCAGTACGAACAGCTCGATGTACGTGAGATACGCGACGTAGAGCGTCGCGGCGAGGCTCAGGCCGAAGAGCGTTGCCTCCGCCCAATCGGGCGTGTCGTCGCGTAGACGCAGCAGAGCGACCGTGAGGATCGCGATGAAGCCGGCCAGACCGATGAGCGCGACCGGGACGACACCGACCATCGAGAAGCGGCTGGTCTGCACGGCCTCGCATCCGCCGAAGCCGGTGCAGAGCGCGAGATCGCCCGAGTAGTGCACCCACGTCAGGTAGGCGGAGACGAGCGTGCCGATCCCCGCGACCAGCGCCGCCGCCGCGCGCGTCAACGTCCCGCGAGCAGCTGGTCGATGACGGCCTTGAGCTGGTCGTACGATGCGGCGCCCTCGATCCTCCGGTCGCCGACGAACAGCGTCGGCGTCGCTCTCACGCCCTTGCCCTGGCCGACGCTCGTCTCGTCTCGGACCCGCTGCGCGTAACGTCCGGAGTCGACGCACGCCGCGAACGAGGGGCCGAGTCCGAGCTCATCACCCATGCGCTTCAGGTTCTCTTTTGAGAACGTGCCGCGATTCTCTCCGGCCTGCGCCGCGTACAGGCGATCGTGAAATTCCCAGAACTTGCCGTGCTCATCCGCGCACTCCGTCGCCTCGGCGGCCCACTGCGACTCGGTTCCGAGGAACGCGAGGTGCCTGTAGACGAGCCTCACCTGCCCGTTCGCGACGTAGGTCGAGAGGAGCTGCGGCTCGGTCGTGCGCGCGAACTGGCCGCACGCCGGGCACTGGAAGTCCGCCCATTCCTCGATCGTGATCGGCGCGGTGTCGACGCCGCGCACGTGGCCGGCCTGTCGGACGTTGGGCGGTGCGGTCGACGCGGCTGGCGCCGACGTGCCACCGCTGATGGCGATCAGCGCGGCCACGGCAGCGACCGCGACCGCCCCGGCGATCGCAAGCTGACGACCCGACGGGCGCCGCTCGTCAGTGCCCGGCGCGCCACCGCGCCGGACGCGCTGACGCTGGGCGCGGGTGCGAGGCCGCGTCATTGGTACTGATGGTATGTATCACGGGCCGCCAGAGCCGAACGTCCCTATATTTGGCCCCATGCCAGGCGACTGCGACCGATGAGGCTCCTCACCTTTGTCTCGGACGACGGTCCGCGCGCCGGCACCTTCGTATCCGATGGCACGATCATGGCGATCCGCGCGCTGGTGCCCGGCGCGCCGGTCGACATGCTGCGCGTGATCGAGCAGTTCGATGGGCTCCGCGAGCAGGTCCGCGATGCGGCGGCCCGTGCGAGCGGTGGAGTCGACCCGTCGGCGGCGAAGCTGCTCGCGCCGATCCCCCTACCGCGCCGGAACGTCTTCTGCGTCGGCTGGAACTACTCCGAGCACTTCCAGGAAGGCGCGGATCTCCGCGCCGCTCAGGGAGCGCCGGGCCAGCAGGAGATCCCGGAGCATCCCGCGCTCTTCTCCAAGAACCCCGCGACGGTGACGGGGCCGGACTCGGCCGTGCTATTCCCCGCACCGCACTCGGAGCAGCTCGACTGGGAGGTCGAGCTCGCCGTCATCGTGGGCCGGCCCGGACGCGACATCAGCGAGGCCGACGCGATGCGGCACGTCTTCGGCTACACGTGCGCGAACGACGTTTCGGTGCGCGACGTCCAGCGGCGGCACGGTGGCCAGTGGTTCAAGGGAAAGAACTTCGACACGCACCTGCCGATGGGACCGTGGATCGTGACCGCGGACGAGCTCGACGCGTCGGCGCTTCGCGTGCAGACGCGGGTGAACGGCGTGACGAAGCAGGACTCGAACACGCGCTTCATGGTCTTCAAGATCCCCCGCCTGATCAGCGAGTTCTCGGCAGGCTGCCAGCTCCAGCCCGGTGACATGATGATCACCGGAACACCCGAGGGAGTCGGGTTCGCGCGCAAGCCGGCCGAATACCTCAAGGTCGGCGACGTCGTCGAGGTCGAGATCGACGGGATAGGCGTGCTCGGAAATCGTGTTCAGGGGAGGACGTAGATGGCCGGTCAGATGGTGAAATTCCCGGCGAACGGCGGCACGGCGGAGGGGTACGTCGCGACGCCCTCTTCCGGTAAGGGTCCCGGACTCATCGTCATCCAGGAGTGGTGGGGCCTCAACGATCAGGTGAAGGGTGTGGCCGACATGTTCGCGCGAGAGGGGTTCGTCGCACTCGCTCCCGACTTCTATCACGGCAAGGGCGCGAAGATCGGTGAGCCCGACAGCGCGCAGAAGCTGATGATGGAGTTCTTCCAGGCGAACGATGCCGCCAAGACGGCACGGGGCGCGGCCGAGTACCTGACGAAGCACGCCGCCGTCACGAGCGGGAAGATCGGCGCGATCGGCTTCTGCATGGGCGGCTTCCTCGCACTACTGGTCGGGAGCGTCGCGCCCGACAAGGTCGCCGCGGTGGTGGATTGCTACGGCGTGGGCCAGCGCATGCCGGATCTCGCGCCGCTGCGGGGCATCCCGGTCCTCGGGATCTTCGGCGGCAAGGACCACATGGCGGATGCGAAAGCAGTCTCCGCGCTGGAGGCGGCGGCGGAGGAGAAGGGCGTGCCGTTCACGAAGTACGTCTACCCGGAGGCCGACCACGCGTTCCTCAACGAGCAGCGGAAAGACGCTCATCGCCCGGCCGACGCGAAGGACGCCTGGAGCAAGATCCTTCCGTTCCTGAAGAGCAACGTGCGCTGATGAGCACCACGCTGTCGCCGATCACGAGCCTGAATCCAGCGACCGAGGAGGTCCTCGCGCGGTTCGACCCTTTCACGCCCGAGGAGGTCGACCGTGCGCTCGACGACGCGCAGGACGCGTTCCTCGCCTGGCGCGACCGGTCCATCGCCGACCGGGCCGTGCCGATGCGGCGGCTCGCCGCGCTGCTCCGCGAGCGCGCCGATCGCTATGGGCGGCTCATCACGATCGAGATGGGGAAGCCGATCGCGGAAGCGAGGGCCGAGATCGAGAAGTGCGCCTGGGGATCCGAGCACTACGCCGAGAACGCCGCGCGCTACCTCGCCGACGAGGTCGTCGAGACCACCGCGCAGCGGAGTCTCGTCGCGTTCGAGCCGCTGGGGATCGTGCTCGCCGTCATGCCCTGGAACTTCCCGTTCTGGCAGGTGATCCGCTTCGCCGCGCCGGCGCTCATGGCGGGCAACGCAGCGGTGCTCAAGCACGCCTCTAACGTGCCGCAGTGCGCGCTCGCGATCGAGGAGGTGATCCGCGACGCGGGCTTTCCCGAGGGTCTGCTGCGCACGCTGCTGCTTTCGGGCGCGGCGGTCGAGCCGGTGATCGCCGATCCCCGCATCCGCGCCGTCACCCTCACCGGCAGCTCCGACACCGGCTCGCGCATCGCCGAGCTCGCCGGGCGAGCGCTCAAGAAGACCGTGCTCGAGCTTGGCGGGTCCGATCCATACATCGTGCTCGCGGATGCCGATCTCGATGCTGCAGCGAAGGTCGGCGCGAGGGCGCGCAACCAGAACAACGGGCAGTCGTGCATCGCCGCGAAGCGCTTCATCGCCGTGGAGCCGGTCGCGCGCGACTTCGAGCGACGCTTCGCCGCGGAGGTCGAGGCACTGCGGGTCGGCGATCCGCTCGATCCCAAGACCCAGATCGGACCTCTCGCGCGCGCCGACCTGCGCGAGACGCTGGAGCGTCAGGTGCGCGAGTCCGTGCGCATGGGTGCCCGGGTGCTCACCGGGGGGCAGCGCGGCACGGGGAAGGGCTGGTTCTACCAGCCAACGGTGCTCGCCGATGTGACCGAAGAAATGCCGGTGTTCAAGGAAGAGACCTTCGGGCCGGTCGCGGCGGTGATCCGCGTCCGCGACGCGGACGAGGCCGTTCGCGTCGCGAACGACTCGGCCTACGGGCTCGGCGCGAGCCTGTGGACGCGCGACCTGGCGCTCGGTGAGGCGCTCGCGCGGAAGATCGAATCGGGCGCCGTCTTCGTGAACGGCATGGTCGCCTCCGACCCGCGCCTCCCGTTCGGCGGCGTCAAGCGCAGCGGGTACGGCCGCGAGCTGTCTTCCTACGGCATACGCGAATTCGTGAACATCCAGACGATCTGGATCG
>DATKCP010000024.1:0-19702 GCA_035513115.1 Candidatus Limnocylindria bacterium
TGGCTCATGGCCTCGCCGATCTTCATCGACGACTGCCGCAGCTCCTCCATCGCGGTCTTCATGCGCTGCGTGTCGTCGCCTTTCAGCGTCTCACGCAGTGCGGCGATCTTCTCCTCGACGTCCTTCTTGACATCCTCGGGAGCCTTGTCGCCCAGGTCGCGGAGCGTCTTCTCGATCTGGTAGGCGAAGGTGTCCGCCTCGTTACGGGTCTGGATCCGGTCGACGTTGCGGCGGTCCTCCTCCGCGTGCGCCTGCGCGTCCTTCACCAGCTTCTCGACCTCGTCCTTGCTGAGGCCGCTCGAGGCTGTGATCGTGACGTGCTGCTCCTTACTGGTCGCCTTGTCCTTCGCTTTGACGTTGAGGATCCCGTTCGCGTCGATGTCGAACGTCACCTCGACCTGCGGGAGGCCGCGCGGAGCCGGCGGAATGCCGTCGAGGATGAAGCGCGCGAGGCTCTTGTTGTCCGCGGCGAGCTCGCGCTCGCCCTGGACGACGTGGATCTCCACCTGGGTCTGGCCATCGCTGGCGGTGGTGAAGACCTGCGACTTCGACGTCGGGATCGTGCTGTTGCGCTCGATGAGCTTGGTGGCGACGCCACCGAGGGTCTCGATGCCGAGCGACAGCGGCGTGACGTCGAGGAGGAGGATGTCCTTCACCTCGCCCTTGAGCACGCCCGCCTGGATCGCGGCGCCGATCGCCACGACCTCGTCCGGGTTCACGCTCTTGTTCGGCTCCTTGCCGAACAGCTTCTTCACGGTCTCGACGACGAGCGGCATGCGCGTCATGCCACCGACGAGGACGACCTCGTCGATCCTGTCCGGGCTGACGCCGGCATCGGCGATGGCCTTCTTGACGGGGCCGATCGTCTGCTCGACCAGGTCGCCGACGAGCTGCTCGAGCTTGCTGCGCGTGAGCGAGATCACCAGGTGCTTGGGGCCGGACTGGTCCGCCGTGACGAACGGCAGGTTGATCTCGGTCTGCTGCGTGGTCGACAGCTCGATCTTGGCCTTCTCCGCGGACTCCTTCAGCCGCTGGAGCGCCATGCGGTCGTTCTTGAGATCGATGCCCTGATCCTTCTTGAACTCCTCGATGAGCCAGTCGATGATCCGCGCGTCGAAGTCGTCGCCACCCAGGTGCGTGTCCCCGTTCGTGGCCTTGACCTCGAAGACGCCCTCACCGAGCTGGAGGATCGAGATGTCGAAGGTGCCGCCGCCCAGGTCGTATACGGCGACGAGCTCGTCCTTCTTCTTGTCGAGCCCGTAGGCAAGGGCCGCCGCGGTCGGCTCGTTGATGATCCGCAGCACCTCGAGCCCGGCGATCTGACCGGCGTCCTTGGTCGCCTGACGCTGGCTGTCATCGAAGTACGCCGGAACGGTGATGACCGCCTGCGTGACCTTGTCGCCGAGGAACGCCTCGGCGTCGGTCTTGAGCTTGCCCAGGATCATCGCGGACACCTCGGGAGAGGTGAGCTTGCGCCCATCGCCGAGGACGACCTCGACGCCGCCGTTGCTCGCCTGCTGGACCTTGTACGGGACCTGCTTCAGCGATCGCTGCACCTCGGGGTCGGTGAAACGCCGCCCCATGAAGCGCTTGATCGAGTAGATCGTGTTCTCGGGATTCGTGATCGCCTGTCGCTTCGCGACCTGGCCGACCAGTCGCTCCCCGCTCTTGGTGAACGCGACGACAGACGGAGTGATGCGTCCACCCTCCGCGTTCGGGATGATCGTGGGCTCCCCACCTTCCATATAGGCCACGGCCGAGTTGGTGGTGCCCAGGTCGATGCCAATCACTTTCGGCATGTCGTTACTCCTTCTTCTTGGCGACCGTGACCAACGCTGGGCGGATGACCCGGTCGTGCAGTCGGTACGCCTTTTGATGCTCTTGGGTGACGGTGCCCTCCGTCTCGTCTGACTCGACGTGGGCGACCGCCTCATGCAGGTACGGATCGAATGGCTTGCCGAGCGAGTCGATCGGTTCGAGGCCCTCGGCATCGAGGATCGAGCGCAGCTTGCGCTCCACGAGCCACATCCCCTCGACCCACGGCAGGCCCCGGAGGTCGTCCGGCACCGTCGCGAGCGCGCGGTCGTAGCCGTCGAGGACGTCGAGCAGCCTGGCGATGAGATCAGCCTTCGCGAACTTGGCGAACTCGGTCCGCTCGGCATCGTTGCGCTTGCGGTAGTTCGCGAAGTCCGCGGTCATTCGCTTGAGATCGCTGGTGAGCTCCTCCACCCTCGCCTGCACCGCGGGCGCCTCCGGCTCGACGTCGGCGACGGCGCCGTGCGTTTCGCCATTCGTGCGCGTGCGCAGGCGCTCTTCGAGCAGCTCCTCCGCCTTTCGCGTCTTGTCGTCCATGACCTAATGACCCTCCATAACTCGAACGAGGTCGCTCATGAGCGAACCGACATAACGCACGGCGCCGATGCTCCGCGCGTAGTCCATACGCGTCGGTCCGACGACCCCGACATATCCGAGGAACTCGGTGCCGCTCCCATAGCGCCCGAACACGAGGCTGCAGCCGTGGAGCGACTCGAGCCGGTGTTCGCTGCCGATCGCGACGTGCACCTCGTCGTCGCCCAGCGCTGGCGGCAGCAGGTCGACGAGGCGGGTGCGGTCCTCGAGGAGCCGCAGCATGTCCCGCATCCGGCCGCCGGTCGCGAACTCCGGCTGCGCCAGGATGTTCTGGATCCCATCGGTGTAGATGTCGTGCGTGCGCGCCGCGTCATGCTCCGCCAGCGTGCGTGCGATCGCGGCGGCCACCTCCGCGTCGACGCCGACTTCGCCCGTCGTCGCGCCCCGCACCTCCGCGGCATCGCGCGACGCGAGTTCGCCGGTCAGCCGGGACGAGAGCGATCGGAGATGCTCCGCCGTCGTCGCGGCCCTGAGCTCGAGGAGCTGCTGCGCCACGGCGCCGCTCTCGAAGACGACGACCAGCAGCGCGCGGCGCTCGTTGATCGGGATGACCTCGCAGTGACGGAGCGCTGCGCGACCGGTCGCGGGAGGCGTCACGATCGCCGCCTCGGTGGTGAGGCGCGCGAGCGTCGACGCCGCCAGCCGCAGCCATTCCGAGGTGTTCGACAGGGCCTGCTGGAACTGGTGGCTCACGGTGAGCTGCTCCTCCGGGTGGAGGTGTGGCCGCGGCATCAGGCTCTCGATGAAGTAGCGGTAGCCCAGATCGGTCGGCACGCGGCCGGCCGAGGTGTGGGGGTGCGTGAGAAGCCCCAGCTCCTCGAGCGCGGCGAGCTCGCTTCGCACCGTCGCCGACGACACGTCGAGCCGGTACCGGCGGACGAGCGCCGCTGACGCCACCGGCTGGGCCGTGGCGATGTATTCGCGGATGACGGCACGCAGCAGGTCGCGCTGCCGCTCGCCGAGCTGTGGGAGCTGTTCGCTTTTCAGTGGCATTAGCACTCTCCCATCGAGAGTGCTAACAAGGGTAGCAAGGCCGCGCGGCGGTCGTCAAGGATGCAACGCTCGCTCTGTCGCCCGGACTTCTGGCACCCACCGTGCTGCTTGCCACTTGCCGACGTAGGCGTGGAGGTTCCTGGCATGTTCTCTGAGTTCAAGGAATGGCTGGTCAAGGCGAATGTCCTCGCGCTCGCTCTCGCGTTCATCGTTGGCGTCGCACTGGCGGCGGTGGTCAACTCATTGGTGAAGGACATCCTGATGCCGCCGGTCGGCAAGCTCCTGGGCGGGGTCGATTTCAACAACCTCTTCATCAACCTCTCCGACGAAAGCTACCCGAGCCTCAAAGCGGCGCAGGACGCGGGCGCGGCGACGATCAATTACGGCGTGTTCATCAACACGGTGATCACGTTCATCATCGTCGCGTTCGTCGTGTTCCTCATCGCGAGGGCGATGATCCCCAAGCCCGAGCCGACGAAGTTCTGTTCGTTCTGTGGCGAGGAGATCCTCGCCACCGCGACGCGCTGCCGCTATTGCACCAGCCAGCTGGCGACGACAGCAGCGCGAACGGTGTAGCGCACTGGCGTCGGCGCCCGGCGCCGCGCGTAGCGAGCCAACACAGGCCGTGGCCTTATCAGTCGGGCAGGGCCGCCCTAGCGGATCAGCGCGCGGACGCGGCCGACGAGGTCGTCGAGCTCGAAGGGCTTTGTGACGTAGTCGGCCGCGCCGAGCTCGGTGGCGTAGTTGCGCTCGGAGAGACCGAACATCGCGGTCACGACCACCACCGGCATTTTGGCGATCCGGCCGTCCGAACGCAGCTCTCGGAGCACCGAGAAGCCGTCGCGCCTGGGCATCATGAGGTCGAGGACCATGCACGAGGGCTGGAGCTCATCGACCAGCCGCATCGCCTCGTCGCCGTCGCTCGCGAGCTTCGACTCGAGGCCGTCGTCACGCAGTGCCGTGACGATGACGTCTCCCAGGGCGGGATCGTCCTCGACGACGAGGACGAGTGGCCGCTTACGCGCCACTAGACCCGGATCTCCTTCGCGAGACGCTCGGGATCGATGATGACGATGTGACGGCGGCGGATACCGATGATCTCGCGCCGCTCGAGGTCTCCCAGCACGCGGTTCACCGATACGCGCGACGCGCCGATGAAGGCCGCTAGCTCGTCCTGCGTGAGCGTGAGCTCGAGCTTCGCGGTCCCTGCGGTGCCGTCGGTCTGCGCCAGGTCCAGCAGGTACTTGGCGACCCGGCTCGGCACGTCCAGGAAGATGAGGTCCTCGACCCGGTCCGACAGCCGGCGGATGGTCCTCGCGAGCGCGTCAAGCACGACGCGCACGGCCGCGGGGTGCGCCTCGAGGAACGCCAGGAAGTCGTCACGCGCGAGGAGCGCGGCCCTGGTGTCCTCGAGCGCCGTCGCGGACGCGGAGCGCGGGCTGCCGTCGAACAGCGCGAGCTCACCCAGGAAGTCACCGGTGCGCATGATCGAGACAAGCGCCTCCTGACCGAATTCGCCGGGGAGCGCGATCTTCACCGCGCCGGACAGCACGACATACAGATGCAGACCGGGATCATCCTTGCGGAACAGGGTCTCCCCGCGTTTGAACGAGCGCATGCGCATCCGCTCGGCAAGCTGGGCGGCCTCCCCGTCGGCGAGCTTGGCGAACAGCGGATACCGGCGCAGATGGTCCGGGAGACGTGTCTCCGGCACCGCGCGATTCTAGGTTTTCGACCACTTCGCGTATCCCGTTCCGTCCTTGACGAGCGTGCGAGCATCGAGCGCCCATGGACAGCGAGACCACGGTCCGCGTCGGCGAGGCGTACGTGTCGGGCGCGCTCACCGCGCTCGAGGAAGGCGCGCGCATGCGGCTCTTTTACGAGCTTCTGGCGGAAGTGGTGGAGTCGGTCGGCCTCCGCGCCTACCTTCCCCACCGCGTCACGGATCCCGTCGCCGCCGCCCATCTGGAGCCGCGTGCCGTGTACGACATCGACCGCGCGCACGTGACCTCGGCGCGCGTCGTCGTGGCGTACGCGGGCATCCCATCCTTCGGCGTCGGCATCGAGGTGGAGCTCGCGCGCGAGCACGCCGTGCCGGTCGTCCTCGTCGCCGAACGCGACCGGACCGTCTCGCGCCTCCTGCTCGGCAATCCAGCAGTTGTGGAGGTCGTGCGCTTTGGCGACCTCGACGGGCTGCGCCGCGGCCTCGCCGCGGCCCTGGGTCGGATCGCGGCTATGGCGCCGGGGGCCGCCATGCCCGCGGTCTCCGACGATGTCGTGGTCCAGCGCTTCCTGGCGTCGCTCGAGCAGGCGCGTCACCTGCCGGACGGCGAGATCGCCGCGTTGCTTCGGATCGGGGAGCTCGATGGTGAGGCCGCATCCACGATCCGCGATGCCGTGGCGACCGGACGCCTCTTCGGCGCCGGTCTGCGCGACCTCGTCGGTCGCCACGCGCTCCGCGGCGCCGACCTGGGCGTCTTCGTGCTGCGTGACGTGCTCGAGCGACCGCTCGCCGACGCCGCGCGCGCGCTCGGCCTGGATCCACGCACGACGCGGAAGCGCCTGGACAGCGCCAGGTCGCGCGTCGGCCTTGCGGCGGACGCGACCGGCGCCGACATCGCACAATGGCTCGTGACCGAGCTGATCGCCCCGCCGACGCGGGCGCTGCAGCTCCATCTCTTCAGTGGAGGGCACGACCCCGCATGAGCAAGGGGCAAAAGAAGCAGAAGACGACCGGCAAGCTCGCGTGGCGCAGCAAGAAGGCCAACCACGGACGCAAGCCGGGGATGGGTCGCGGCAAGCGCAACTAGCGCGGCGGCGCTCCGGGAAATGAAACACGCCGCCTCGTGGGCGGCGTGTTTCGTTCCTTCGGGCGAACGCGCGTCAGCGCCGGCGCTTGCGCCCGGTGCTCTTGCGTGCGGTGGACTTGCGTCGGGTGCTCTTGCGCGCGGTGCCCTTGCGCGCGGTCGTCTTCTTCTTCGCGGTCGTCTTCCGGCGTGCGGTGCTCTTGCGCGCGGTCGTCTTCTTCTTCGCGGTCGTCTTCCGGCGGGCCGTGCTCTTGCGGCCGCCGCTCGACCCGGCGGCGCCGCCCATGGACGACCCGCCACTCGATCTGTCGCCACCCATCGATGACGGGGGCGTGGGCGGTGTGCCTGCGGGCTGCGGCGCGGGCCAGATCGATCCAGGCTGCCTTTGCGATGACCACTCGTTTCCGGTGTTCTCGTCCTGCATGAGGCCTCCCCTATTTCTTTCGCCCAGGAGAAAGTGCTTCTGTGTCATGTGTCATATCGCGTTCGGCACCTGGCCGCAAGCGAGCAGTCGTACCAGACCCGGCCTACACGCGGACGTCGTCCGGCAAAAGACGTACGAACACCTCGTTCGCGAGCAATCGGCCGCGCGTGGTGAGGCGCACGCGCTGACCGGACCAGCCGACAAGGCGCGTGCCGTCCAGCGAACGAAGCGCGGACCGCACGTGCGCCGCGGCGGACAGCCCGAACCGCGCCCCGTAACGGGCCAGGTCGAGGCCCTCATCCAGGCGTAGCGCCAGCATCGCCCCGTCAAAGGCCTCATCCGCGGCGGCGTCGACGATCCGCTCGTCGTCACGGCCGATGGCGGCGATGTACGCGGGCAGCACGCCCGGGTTGCGCGAGCGGACACCGGCGAGATGCGAGTGCGCGCCTGCACCGACGCCGAGCCAGTCGCCGTTACGCCAGTAGCCGAGATTGTGCAAGCAGCGCTTGCCCCTGCGGGCCCAGTTCGCGATCTCGTAGTGCCGGTAGCCGCTGCGCCGGAGGAACGCCTGAGCCAGCTCGTACAGGGCGGCGGTACCGGCGTCGTCTGGCTGCGCCGCCGCCGAACGCGTCCGCCAGCGCTCGACGGACCGCCAGCCGCCACCCGGCCAGTTGGCGACCGCCTCTTCGGGCTCCAGCGCGAGCTCCAGCGGATAGCAGGAGAGGTGGTCCGGACGCAGCGCCACCGCGGCGGCGAGGTCGGCGCGCCAAGCCTCGGCGGTCTGGCCCGGCCAGCCAAAGATGAGGTCGAGGCTGGTGTCGAGGCCCAGCGAGCGCGCCGCCGCCACCGCGGGCGCGACGTCCTCCGGGCGGTGGGTGCGGCCGAGCGCCCTCAGACCCTGCGGCGAGAGCGACTGGGCACCGAGCGAGAGGCGCGTGATCCCCAGGGCGACCCACGCCTCCAGACGCGCACGATCCAGCGTCGCCGGGTTCGCCTCGACCGTCGCTTCGGCCGGTCGCAGGTCGAACGCCTCCTGGACGGCCGCCGCGAGCCGCGCGATCTCGCCCGGATCGAGGAGGCTCGGTGTCCCGCCGCCGACGTACAGCGTCGCGACGCGCGGCCGACGGAGTCGCTGACCCTCGCGCCGGATCTCGACCTCGAGCGCATCCAGGTACCGCGACCGAAACGCGCTCCGCGCGGGCGCCGTGGCGAAGTCGCAGTACGGGCAGCGCGATGCGCAGAACGGGATATGCACGTACAGCCCGAGTGACGTGCGCGACGGACGCGCCGGGACCCTCCCGTCGCGCTGCTCCTCCACGCCCATCCCGTTCACCGGCGTATCGCTCCGAGAAGATCGGGGAGCTCCGCGTCGGCGGAGAGCTCGGCGGTCTTTCCGAGGTCGACCAGCCACTCACGTGACTCGTGCACGAACGCGAGGAGATGCGAAGGGCGCCACTCCGCCTCGGTCACGACTCTCTCGTCGCCGAACTCCGGGAGGAGAAGGACGTACGCGGTAGCGCGATCGACCAGCCGGGCGCCGGCGACGCCATAGCCGCCGACGCGGTCCGCCCCGCCGAGGGCGGACAGGACGGAGGCACGCAGCGGAGCGACGATGTCGACCAGACGCGCGTCGGAGGAGGAGGCGTCCACGCCCGCGGCGCTGCGGAGCGCCACACCGGCGTGCGCGGCATACAGACCTTCGAGCAGGCCCCGCGTCTCGCGCGACAGATGCGCCCACACCCCCGGCGCGTCGCCCGCGACGATCGCCTGCAGGAAGGTCGACGCGCTGGTCTGCGTCGGGTGGTCGAACTGCAGCCTCGGCAGCTTCATGCGTCGTCCTTGATCCGCAGCACCGCGAGGAAGGCCTCCTGTGGGATCTCGACCGATCCCACCATCTTCATCCGCTTCTTGCCTTCCTTCTGCTTCTCGAGGAGCTTCTTCTTGCGCGTGATGTCGCCGCCGTAGCACTTCGCGATCACGTCCTTGCGTTTCGCGCTGACGTTCTCGCTTGCGATGATCTTCCCGCCGATGGCCGCCTGGATGCGGACATCGAACATCTGCTTGGGGATCAGGGCGCGCAGCTTCGAGACGAGGAGGCGACCGGTGTGCTGGGCCTTCTCGCGGTGCACGATGATCGACAGCGCGTCGACGAGCGTGCCGGCGACCAGGATGTCCAGGCGCACCAGGTCCGCCACGCGATACTCGCCGAACTCGTAGTCGAGCGATGCGTACCCCTGCGAGCGGCTCTTCAGCTGATCGTAGAAATCGACGATGACTTCCGACAGCGGCATGTCGTATTTGAGCATCGCGCGCGTCGGGTCCACGTAGCTCATGTCGAGCATGGTGCCGCGCTTGCCTTGGGAGAGATCCATGATCGGTCCTACATAGCTGGTCGGCACGATGATCGTGGTCTTCATCCACGGCTCGCGGATCTCCGCGATCGTGCCCGGGTCGGGCAGCATCGCCGGGTTGTCGATGGCGACTTCGTCGCCCTTCTGCGTGATGACGCGATACTCGACCGACGGCGAAGTCGCGATCAAGTCCATGTCGTACTCGCGCTCGAGACGCTGCTGGATGATCTCGAGGTGGAACAGTCCCAGAAAGCCGCAGCGGAAACCGAAGCCGAGCGCCTGCGATGTCTCGGGCTCATAGATGAGCGACGCGTCGTTGAGCCGGAGCTTCTCGAGCGCGTCGCGCAGCGCGGGGTAATCCTCGGCGCGCTGCGGGTAGAAGCCCGCGAAGACCATCGGCTTCGCCGGACGGTAGCCCGGGAGCGGAGACGTGGCGGGGCGCGACGCGAGGGTGAGCGTGTCGCCGACGCGGCAGTCGGCGACTGCCTTCAGGCCGGTGGCCGCGTAACCGACCTCGCCCGCGGCCAGGCGCGCGACCGGGCGCGGCTCGGGCGCGAAGACGCCCAGCTCCAGCATCTCGCTCGCCTTCTGCGTCGCCATCGGCAGGATGCGGTCGTCGGCGGTCAGGAGGCCGTCGACGACGCGCACGTGCGCGACCACTCCCTTGTAGGCGTCGTAGTGCGAGTCGAAGATCAGCGCGCGCAGCGGAGCTTCCGGATCGCCCTTCGGCGGCGGCACGCGCTCCACCACGGCGTGCAGTAGCTCGGCGACACCCTGCCCGCTCTTGCCCGACGCGAGGAGGATCTCCTCATCTTTGAAGCCGAGCGTCGTGCGCAGGTCCTCGCGCACCACGTCGAGGTCGATGCTCGGCAGGTCGATCTTGTTGATCACCGGGATGACCTCGAGACCCTGCTCGATCGCGAGATACGCGTTCGCGAGCGTCTGCGCCTCGATGCCCTGGGATGCATCGACCAGCAGCACGGCGCCTTCGCACGCCGCGAGCGACCGGCTGACCTCGTAGTTGAAATCGACGTGGCCCGGCGTGTCGATGAGATTGAGCTCGTAGATCGCGCCGTCGCGGGCCGACCACGCCATGCGGACCGCGCGCGCCTTGATCGTCACGCCGTGCTCGCGCTCGAGCTCCATCGAGTCGAGCAGCTGCTCGCGCATCTGCCGCAGCGCGACCGTGCCCGTGAGCTCGATCAGTCGGTCGGACAGCGTCGTCTTGCCGTGATCGACGTGCGCGATCACGCAGAAGTTGCGGATACGGGATTGCGGGTCGGACACGCGGTCGAGGATAGGGTGCCTAGAGTGGCGCGATCACGAGGCGACACCGACGGCCCTCTCAGCCACCGCCCGATCGCGTGCGTTGGTGGGGCGCCGCGTAGCGCGGCGCCCCACCGCCTGACTACGAGGACCGAACGGGTGCCTCGCGGTCTCGCCGGTCGTTGCTGTTGAACGCCGGACGCGCGCTGGGCTCCCGAGACTCTTCCATCGCCTGTGCGGCGCGACCGCGCCACTCGGCGAGCATCGAGGACGCTTGCTCTCGTCCGCCGAGGCCGAACGCGAGCCCGAAGGCCAGCGCGAGAGCCCCGACCACGCCCATGAACAGCGTGTTGATGAGCGTTGCGGCGACTCCGATCTGGTTCGCCGCGGCGACGATCCCGAACGCGAGTACCGTGGCGAAGGTCAGAGTGCCGAGCGCGTTCGCGTTGGGGATGCGCGCGCTCTCCGCGGCGCCGACCACGAGATCCTTCGCGAGCGATGCGAGCCAGGAGAAGGCGCCGAGGAAGAGGAGCGCGACGAGCAGATTCGGGATGAAGGCCAGGATCTGCTCCACGACGCCACTGACGGCGGTCAGCCCGACGGCGCTTGCGGCCAGGAGGACGAACACGAGCCGCACGTACCACTTCACCAGTCCGCCGATGACGGCGGCGGGATCGGCCTGCAGCTTGGCGCGCTGCATGAAGCCGGTGATCCCCGAGCGCTGAGCGAGCTCGTTCACTCGTACGACGCGCAGGAAGCGAGCGACGATGCTACCGACGATGCCGGCGATGATCCAGCCGATGACGAGGAGGAGGATCGCGCCGATGACGGACGGAAGCGCGAGCATGAATGCGGCGAACGCCGCCGCGAGACCGGTGACGACCGCGGTGCCGAAATCGGTGATGGGCGTAACAGGCATA
Organism: Candidatus Limnocylindria bacterium; assembly: GCA_035513115.1. Taxonomy (GTDB): domain Bacteria; phylum Chloroflexota; class Limnocylindria; order P2-11E; family P2-11E; genus CF-39. Next base: position 11,171 of record DATKCP010000024.1, read on the forward strand.
GGAGAACCTCCAACGGTCTTCTTTCGTTGGCCGTTGCCACTGCATCAGGCGGGCCCCGGCGCGGAGAGGGTAACTGCTCCGGGGGGGGCGGGGAGCGGGCGACTAGGGGCTAAGAAATCAGCTCGCCGCGACGGGCCCCGCGCAGTCGCGCCCGCAGGACGGCGACGACCTCCTGCAGCTCGCCGATCCGCATCACATAGGCGGCGAGGAGGTAGACGCCGACGCCGAAGCTGGCCGCGAGGAGCGTCTGTACGAACAGCAGCGGCTTCGGGGGGTCCAGCGCCAGATTCAGCGGGATGTTCGTGAAGTTGATGAACAGGAACATCGCGACGCCCATGAAGAGTGCGGCGGTGACCTGTTTCAGGGTGCTGTAGCCGAGGCCGACCAGCCGCAGGCGCGCGCGCGGCGCAAGCAGCAACAGCAGCAGCGCCGCCTCGGCCAGCGTCGCGATCGAGTTGGCGACAGCCAGGCCGTTGATGCCGAACCGCGGCGCCAACGTCACGGCCAGGGCGACGTTCGCGCCGATCGAGATGAGAGTGAGCGCGAGCGGCGTGGTCGTATCGCGGGATGCGTAGTACGCGCGCGCCAGGATCTGAACGAGCGCGTGGCCCGCCAGTCCGAGCGAGTAGAAGAGGAACGCGGCCTGCACCAGCTCGCGCGCCTCGGGGCCGAACTCCCCGTACTGGAACAGCAGATTCACGATCGGACGCCGCAGGACGACCATGAGGATCGCGGTCGGTAAGGTGAGGAACAGGATCCAGCGGATCGACTGCTGTAACGCGTCGCGCATGTTCGTTGCCTGGCCGAGCGACGCGTAGCGCGACAGCGTCGGGAACACCGCGGCCGAGATGGCTATCGAGAAGACGCCCAGGGGCAGGAGCATCAGCTGGAACGCGTAGTTGATGGCCACGAGGGAGCCCGTCGGCATCGTGGACGCGAGGTACGTGTCGACGAAGAAGACGAGCTGGACCGCGCCAAGTGACAGCGTGCGCGGACCCGCGAGTAGGAACACCTCGCGCACACCCGGATGGCTCAGGTTGAATGCGAACTCGTACTTCGTGCGCCGGAAGGTCAGCTCCGGGAGCTGGACGAGGAACATCATCGCCGCGCCGGCGACGACGCCGTACGCGAGCGCGTGGATACCGACGAAGGGCGACAGAAAGACCGCGAAGAGGATCTGCACGCCGTTGTACACGAGCGGTGCGATCGCGCCGGCGAGGAATTGCCGGTATGACTGCAGGACCCCGGTGACGAGTGACGACAGGCCCATGAAGATGGGGCTCAGCAGCATGACGCGGGTGAGCTCGATCGCGAGCTCGAGCTGCGCCGGGTTCCTCTCGAAGCCGGGGGCCACGATCGTCGGCACGAGCCACGGCGCCGCGATCCACATCAGACCCGAGACGACCATCAGGGCGACGACGAGAACGTTCATCACGCTCGACGCGACGTGCCAGGCTTCCTTCTCGCGCTCTTTCGCGAGATACCCGGAGAACACCGGGATGAACGCGGACGCGAGCGCGCCGGCCACCAGCAGCTCGAACAGCGCGTTCGGGATCTTGAACGCGGCCTGGAACGCGTCGTACTCGGCGGTCAGCCCGAAGGTGGCGCCGACGACCGAAAGACGAAGCCACCCCAGGATGCGGCTGGCGATGAGCGCGGCGATCATGACGAGCGACGCCCGCGCGATGGACATCGTCACCGCGCGAGTATGAGCGAGGACTGATCGAGCGATACGGCTCCGCACCAGCCGTCGTGTATCGTTCCCGCCCTATGGCGAAGAAGAAGCGATCGGCCCTCAAGCGGATCCGTCAAACCGAGCGCCGCACCAGCATCAAGACCATCGCGCGCTCGGCAGCGCGCAGCGCGGTGAAGACCGCGCGCGCCGCGATCGAGAAGGGCGGCGAGACGGTCCAGGAAGCCGTCGCGGAAGCCGCGAGCATGCTCGACCGCGCCGCAAAGCGCGGAGCGATCCACCGCAACGCGGCGCGCCGCAAGCGCAGCAGGGTCGCGAAGCGCGCGGCCAAGAGCACGAAGAAGGCCTAGGGGTCGGCGCCGTCGACTAACGCGACGACCTCGGGAACGCGTCGCGGCCGGGGTACCTCGCGGCATCCTGCAGCTCGTTCTCGATCTCCATCAGCCGGTTGTACTTCGCGTTGCGCTCGCTGCGCGAGAGCGATCCCGTCTTGATCTGACCGCTGTTGAGCGCGACCGCCAGGTCGGCGATGGTCGTGTCCTCGGTCTCCCCGGACCGATGCGAGATGACCGTCGCGTAACCCGAGCGGTGCGCGAACTCGACGGCTTCGATCGTCTCCGAGAGCGTGCCGATCTGGTTCAGCTTGATCAGGACCGCGTTCGCGACCCCCTCCGTCACGCCACGGCGTATGCGCTCGATGTTGGTGACGAAGAGGTCGTCCCCGACGAGCTGGATCGTGTCACCCAGTGTCGTGGTCAGATGCCTCCAGCCATCCCAGTCATCCTCCGCGAGACCGTCCTCGACCGATATGAGCGGATACCTCGCGCGCCACGAGGCGTATCGCTCGGTCATGGCGGCGGCGTCGAGCGTGGCCTTCTCGCGCGCGAGCGTGTACGCACCGCCGCTGTGGAACTCGGTCGCCGCCGGATCGAGGGCGATCGCGACCTGGTCCCCGGGGCGGTAGCCGGCCTTCTCGATCGCCTCGAGGATGAGGCGTATCGGCTCCTCATTGTCCCGGAGCCCTGACGGCGCGAAACCGCCTTCGTCGCCGACGCCGGTCCCCATGCCGCGGTCGCGCAGGATCGTTTTGAGCGCGTGGAACACCTCGGCACCGGCGCGTACTGCCTCGCGGAACGACGTCGCGCCGACCGGCGCGACCATGTACTCCTGCATGTCGGCCGAGTCGGTCGCGTGCTTGCCACCGTTGAGGATGTTCATCAGCGGCACGGGCAGCGTGCGGGCGAGCGGTCCGCCAAGGTAGCGGTAGAGCGGCAGGCCCACGGCGCTCGCCGCGGCCCGCGCGCACGCCAGCGAGACACCGAGGATCGCGTTCGCTCCGAGCTTTGACTTGTTGGGCGTGCCGTCGAGCTCGAGAAGCAGCTTGTCGATCGCGCTCTGGTCGGCCGCGTCCTCGCCCATGAGCTCCGGGGCGATGACGTCGTCGACGTTGCTCACCGCCTTCAAGACACCTTTGCCCCGGTAGCGCGACTTGTCGCCGTCGCGCAGCTCGACCGCCTCGTGCGCGCCGGTCGACGCCCCGGAGGGCACCATCGCGGTGCCGCGCGAGCCATCGGCGAGGATGATGTCGACTGCGACCGTGGGATCGCCACGCGAGTCGAGGACCTCGCGCCCGCGGATCATTTCGATCGTGGTATCGCTCACGCGGCGTGGATCTCCGAGCGGTCCGGGATGGCCGCGACGCCGGGCAGCGTCTTTCCCTCGATGAGCTCCAGTGAGGCGCCGCCGCCCGTGGAGACGTGCGTCATCCTGTCCGCGAGCCCGAGCTCCTCCACGGCCTGCACGGACTCGCCGCCTCCCACGATCGTCGCGGCCCGGCTCGCCGCGAGCAGCTCAGCGACGCGCTTCGTTCCGGTGGCGAACGCCGGGATCTCAAAGACGCCGAGCGGTCCGTTCCAGAAGATCGTGTTCGCGCGACGGATCTCGTCCGCATAACGCTCGATCGTGCGTGGACCGACGTCGCCGATCGCGAGATCCTCGGGCACGTCATCGACGTCCTTCGGCGTGACGGCGCGCGCGCCAGCTTCGTCGATGGACGGCGCGCAGAGCACGTCCTCCGGCAGCAGCACGCGCTTGCCCTGGGCTTTCGCGTCGTCGAGGATGGCCCTTGCCTCGCCTGCGCGATCCGGCTCCGCGAGGGACCGGCCGATGGTGCGCCCCGTCGCGAGCAGAAAGGTGTTCGCCATCCCGCCGCCGATCGCGAGCGCGTCGACGCGCGCGAGCAGCGCGCGGAGCACATCGATCTTCGTGCTTACCTTCGCCCCGCCGATGATCGCTAGGAATGGCCGCCGCGGCGCGCGCACCAGACCGCCGAGCGCGACGAGCTCCTTCTCGAGCAGCAGCCCCGCGTACGCGGGAAGGATCTTCGCCACACCCTCCGTCGACGCGTGCGCGCGGTGGGCCGCGCCGAACGCGTCATTCACGTACAGGTCGTACCCCCTCGCGAGCTCCGCGGCGAACGCGGGATCGTTCTTCTCCTCCTCCGGATGGAAACGGACGTTCTCGAGCAGCACGACGTCGCCTGGCCGGAGCGTCAGGACGGCCGTCCGCACGGCGGGACCGACGCAGTCGGGCAGCAGCGCCACGTCGCGTTCGAGAAGCTCTCCGAGCCGCCGCGCGACGGGCCGCAGGCTGTGCTTCGGGTCAGGACCCTTCGGACGACCGAGGTGCGAGCAGAGCGCGACGGCCGCACCGTGCTCGATCAGGTGCCGGATCGTGGGGAGCGCGGCGCGGATCCGCGTGTCGTCCGCGACCGCGCCGCCCGCGAGCGGCACGCTGAGATCCACGCGGACGAGGACCTTCTTCCCGGACGGGTCGACGTCCCGGATCGTCCGCTTGGCGAAGTCCGTCACGCGAAGCTAGGCCGCAGCGGGAACTCGGAGCTTCGAGGCCACGAACGCGGCGATGTCGGCGAGGCGGCAGGCGTAGCCCCACTCGTTGTCGTACCAGGAGACGATCTTCACGGTATCGCCGAGGACGATGGTGTCGATCGCGCTCACGATCGTGGAGCGGTCGTCGCCCTTCAGGTCGCTCGACACGAGGGGCTCCTCGGTATAACCCATGATCCCCTTCAGGTCGCCTTCGCTCGCGCGCTTGAAGGCCGCGTTCACCTCTTCCTTCGTGACCTCACGCCCGAGCGTCGCGACGAAGTCCACGACGGACACGGTCGAGGTCGGAACGCGGAACGCCATACCGGCGAACTTGCCCTTCAGCTCGGGGATGACGAGCGCGACCGCCTTCGCGGCGCCGGTCTCCGCCGGGACGATGTTCTCCGCTGCTGCTCGCGCGTCGCGTGGGTCCTTCGCCGCGGTGTCGAGCGTGCGCTGCGAGTTCGTGTACGAGTGAACGGTCGTGAGGAAGCCTTTCTTGATGCCGAACTCGTCGTTGAGGACTTTCGCGACAGGCGCGAGGCCGTTCGTCGTGCACGACGCGTTGCTGATGATTTCGTGCTTGGCGGGATCGTAGAGCTCCTCGTTGACGCCAAGAACGACGGTGATGTCCTCGTTCTTGGCCGGCGCGGAGATGATCACCTTCTTTGCACCCGCCTCCACGTGGGCCCTCGCCTTCGTCGCATCGGTGAAGAAGCCGGTCGACTCGATGACGATGTCGACGTCGAGCGCCTTCCACGGCAGCTTGGCCGGATCCCTCTCCTGCAGCACCTTGATCCGCCGGCCGTCGATCACGAGGGAATCCGCGGTGGCCGACACATCCCCCTTGAAGTTGCCGTAGTTGGTGTCGTGCTTGAAGAGGTAGGCGTTCATCTGCGGGTCCGTGAGGTCGTTCACGCCGACGACCTCGAGCTCCGGGTGCCGCTCCAGGACCGCCTTCAGGAACAGCCGGCCGATCCGTCCGAATCCGTTGATACCGATGCGCACACCCATGGCTGACCCCCTTGTCGCATGAGACTAGAGGAACCACTCCCCTCGCCCCGACAGGCGCTCTCGGGCGGCGAACGCCGCACCCAGCATGCCCACGTCACCGCCGAGCGCCGCGGGCACGACCCGCACCGCCGCGGCCGGCGCGCGGAATGCGCGGTCCACGATCGCGCGACGCATCGGACCCAGGACATGATCCGGCCGGTTGTCCGCGACGGAACCGCCGACGACGATGAGTGCCGGATTCAGCACGTTCACCAGACCCACGGCGAGGTTCGCGAGCGCCCGCTCCGCGCGAGTCACGATCGCCGTCGCCCGAGCGTCTCCGCGCGCAGCGGCCGCGAAGACCTCCGCGGCGTCCGTGACACCGTACGCGTCGGCCATGTTGCGGCCCGCGGCGAACGACTCCGCGCAGCCGAACGAACCGCAGCCGCAGCGCGGCAGGTCCGCCGCGGCCTCGCGGGAGGTGTCGAGCTGGAACGCGACGGGGAAGTGTCCGATCTCCCCCGCGGTATTCGTCGCGCCGCGCAGCATGCGGCCACCGCTGACGATCGACCCCCCGAGGCCGGTGGATACCGTGACGTACACGAAGTCGCGCACGCCGCGTGCCGCACCGATCGTGCCCTCGGCGATCGCGGCCATCGCGGTGTCGCGGTCGACGTAGACGGTGAGCGCGTCGAGCGCGTCGGAGAGTCGCGCCGCCAGTGGGAACTCCTCGAAACCGACGAGGTTCGGGGCCTCGTGCACGAGGCCCGAGCGATGGTCCAGCGGACCGGGCGCCGCGCACCCGGCCGCGACGAGCTCGTGGAGCGGGATGCCCGCCTCCCGCGCGCTCGCGCGCGCGGATTCGGCGAGCGCGCGAACGATCGAGTCGGCTCCGTCGCGCGGTGTGCGACGCTCGTCACGGGCGACGACCTCGTGACGGTCCCCGTCAAGGGTCGCGATGACCGAGCGGATCTGCGTGCCGCCGAGGTCGATGCCGAGGAAGTGGTTGTCGCTCAGACCCTGGGAAGCTTGCCGGCGAGCTCCGCCGATGACAGAACGCTGGCGTCGCCGAGCATGACGCTTTTCAGCGCGGCTTTGTATCCCTTCTTCGCCTTGTCCTTGCCGAACGTCTTCTCGGCATCGGCGAAGATCGTCGTCACGAGCAGCGCGAGATACGGCAGCGCCTGCGAGTCGGCGACCTGCTCACGCCCCAGAGCTTCGACATCGATGCGGTCGTCCACGATCGGCAGTGGGCGATCGATCGGATCCGCCTGCTCGTCGACGCGCATCAGGAGGCCGGCGATGCGCTCTTCGATGCGCCCCTTGCCGTATTGGCCACCGTTGTATTCGGCGATGAGCGCGTTGGCCAGAGCGGCGACCATGCCGACGCGACCGCCGACGACTCCTGCCGTAGGAAGCGGCCTCCCCGCAACGGGCGCCGGCTTCTCGCGGGCGAAGCCGAAGAGCCCGCGCTTCTTCTTCTCCGGTGGCGCGGCCGGTGGCGGGCTCCACTCCTCGACCGGCGGCGTGCCCGGCTCGGGGATGCTGAGCGCCTGCGTGCGCGGGTCGGCGCCGGGCGGGATCCCCCACGGGTCGGCGCCGCCCGGGACCGCGGCTGGGGCGGACCACGTCTTCTGTGTCGACGGCGGCGGCGGCGCGACCCAGTCGTCACTCTCCGCGGGCGGCGCGGAGGCGGGCGGCGTCAACGAGGCCTGCGCCGGGGCCGTCGAGGGCGGCACACCCCAGGGGTCGGCCGAGGGAGCCGCCGGCTCCGGAGCGGAGGGTGCGCTCCAGCGTTCGCTCGTGGGTGCCGGCGGTGCCGGCGTTCCCCACTGCTCCGACGCCCCCGCGGGTGGTGCCCAGGAGTTCTGCGGAGGCTCGTCGGTCGTGGGCATCTCCGGCTCCGTCGGAGGACCGAAGATGCCGGTAAGGGCGCTGAGCCGATCGTCCATCGCCGGCTCCGTCTCCGGCGCCGGTGGCGTCTCGGCGAGCTCTGGCTTGATCCAGTCCTGTGCCGGGGCGGAGGGCTCGGGGGTTGTCGGCCACGCCGGGGCGACCTCGGAGATCGGATCCGGCTCGGACGCGCTGGTCCAGTCCTGCGCGGGCGCGGGCCGATCGGCGGCGGTCCAATCCTGCGCGGGCGCGGGCCGATCGGCGGCCGTCCAGTCCTGCGCGGGCGCCGCCTGATCGGGTGTGATCCAGTCCTGCGTCGCCGCCGGGACGCCCGCAGCGGATTCGGTCTCGGCCGGCGAGGTGAACTCGGGCGCGGGCTCGGGGACAGCCGGCGCGGAGTCGGGCGCGGGCGCCTCGTGAACGGGCGGCGCGCTCGGGGCCGTCGTCTCGATGACGCCGTCGCGCACCAGATCCGCCAACGCGGTGAGCGCGGCGTCGTTGTCCATGTGGAGCAGCGACGCGATCGCGTTCAGGTCGCGTTCGCCGTTCACGGCGAGCACCAGCCGCCAGCGCTCCGAGGTGAACGTGACCGCCCCCTGTTCCACGGCGCGCTCGGAGAGGCGGAATGGCAGGTCGTCGCTGGGGACGAGCGCGCGCAGCGCCGCGATGCGCTGACGCTCCGCCTCGCGCTCTTCCTCCGCCTTCCTCCGCGCAGCCTCTCGCTCCTCCTCCGCTTTCCGGCGGGCTTCCTCGGCCTGCTTCTTCGCCTCTTCGGCCTTGAGCAGCAACTCATCGAGAGTTCCCGCATCCAGATTCGCAGGCGGTGCGTCATCCCAGGGTGTGAATTCGAACTCGGCTCCGTCCAGAGCGAAGATCGCGCCGAGCGCGATGAGCGGCTCCTCTTCGCCGAAGACGGCGGTGACGACGCGACCGCCGGCGATGCCGAGCGCGCCGACGCTGTCTCCGGCGCGCACCTGCAGCTCGCCGGTCTTCTGCGTCTGCGAGAGCAGATCCAGCACCGACCGCAGCGGAAAGTCCTGGATATTTCCGCGGAGCGTCATCGGAGCG
>DATKCP010000025.1:0-2037 GCA_035513115.1 Candidatus Limnocylindria bacterium
GCGCCACGCATTCATCACGTAGGCGCGCTCGGCGAGCTCCTGCGGATAGAAATCGCGAAACCCTGGCAGCGCCGCTCGTGACATTGGTGAAAGCTACGCGGCCATCGGAGACAGCTGCAAGCAGGACATCGCGTCTCCGACGGTATGAAACGAACCGGTGACGAGGACCGTGGCGCCCCGGTCGCTTGCCTGCGCCACCGCCGCCGCGAGATCGGAGACGGCCGCAGCGTTTGCGCCGAGCGAGCTGGCGTAGTCCGCCGCCTCGGTCGGATCCCACCGCCGGTTCGCCGGGGCGGTGGGAGGAACGGCCAGAATCAGCTCGTCCACCGCCGGCGCGAGCAGATCCACCATCCCGCGCCAGTCCTTGTCGGAGAGCACGCCGAGCACCGCCACCAGAGGACGCTCGATCCCCATCCTCGCCAGCGCGGACAGGAGCACCGCGATGCCGGCCGGGTTGTGCGCGACGTCGAAGATGAACTTTCCCCGCCTGTCCAGGCGGCCGGGAAGCCTGACGTCGCGCAGCGCTTCCGTGCACTCGTCGAGCGGGACCGAATACGCGGCGCCGGCCGCGCGCACCATGGCGATCGCGGTGGCCGTGTTCCAGGCCTGATGCTCGCCGATCAGCGGCGTGCTGACGTCGAAGGAGCGCCCGCCCCGTTCGATCGCGAACCCGGTTCCGCCGGGGCCGACGCGCACGTCGCTCGTGTCGTACTCCTTCGCCGCCTCGACGACCGGACCAGCGCCCATGGCGGCGGCGAGGTTGGCGAGCTCGCGCGCCACACTGCTCTTCCGCTCGCCCACGACCGCGGGCACGCCGCGCTTGAATATCCCGGCCTTCTCCATCGCGATCTGCACGATCGTCTCGCCGAGCATGTCGGTGTGATCCAGGCTCACGGAGGTGACGCACGCGACCAGCGGCGTGATGACGTTCGTGGCGTCCAGCCGTCCGCCCAGTCCCGTCTCTATCACGGCTACCTCAGCGCCCTGCCGGGCGAACCAGTCGAACGCGAGCGCCGTCGTCACCTCGAAGAACGTCGCGCCGAGCCGCTCGGCGTCGGGCGTCCACCGCTCGATGAACGCGACCACTTCCTCCTCGGAGATGTGCCGGCCGCCGAGACGGATGCGCTCGCGGAAATCCACGAGATGTGGCGAGGTATACGCGGCGACGTCGAAGCCGCGCGACCGGAGCAGGGCCTCCACCGATGCGACGACGCTCCCCTTGCCGTTGGTTCCTGCGACGTGAAACGACTTGAACCGGCGGTGCGGATCGCCGAGCAGGCGCAGGAGCCCGGTCGTGCGCTCGAGGCCGAGTTTGGTGTCGCCGGTCGTGCGCGCGAAGAGGTAGTCGAGCGCGGCCCGGTACTCCCGGGAAGCGGCGACTGTCAGCTCTCAGTCCATCCGGTCGCGGCCGGCTTTCCGCTCATGTGCCGGAGGAGCGTGCCCACCGTCTGCTTGAGATCGCGCCGATGCACCACCGCGTCAACCATCCCGTGCTCCAGCAGAAACTCGGCGGTCTGGAATCCCACCGGCAGATCTTGCCCGATCGTCTGCTTGATCACGCGCGGCCCCGCGAACCCGATCACGGCTCCGGGCTCCGCCAGGATCGCGTCGCCGAGCATCGCGTAGCTGGCGCTCACTCCGCCGGTCGTGGGATTGGTGAGGACCGACACGTAGGGGATGCGCCGCTCCGCGAGCTGCGACAGGATGGCCGCTGCCTTGGCCATCTGCATCAGCGACAGCACGCCCTCCTGCATGCGCGCTCCGCCCGAGGCCGACACCAGCACCAGCGGAAATTTCCGCTCCAGCGATTTCTGTCCGAGCCGCGCGATCTTCTCGCCGACGACCGAGCCCATTGAGCCGCCCATGAACGCGAAATCCATCGCGCCCACCCCGATGGGCATCCCGCCGAGCTGTCCGGTCGCGGTGAGAATCGCGTCGCCGTCCCCCACCTTGGCGGTCGCCTTCGCGAGCCGGGCCGTATACTCCGGAAAGCCCAGCGGATCGATGGACTTGAGTTCCGTCTCGGTCTCCTCGGCG
>DATKCP010000026.1:0-12497 GCA_035513115.1 Candidatus Limnocylindria bacterium
CGCGGACGCGACGCGAACTGGGTCATCACCGACAACGGCATGAAGGCGATCCGCTGGCTGGAGAGCGGGATGGTGTTCGAGATGTCCTCGCGCACGCTGACCATCGCGCAGCTCGCGGATCTCGCGAACCGGCTGCGCTGACGTGATCGAGGATCTCGAAGGCGCTACGATCGAGCCGTCGCGGCGCAGGCACGTCGCTGCGCTTTCCGCGGCGACCGCCGCCGTCGCGCTTGTCCTGTTCCTTGCTCTCGTCACGCCCCGAACACCAGTGGACGCGCCAATGCTCGCGGCAACACCCGCGTCAAGCCCGACGGACGGCACGGTGGTGACGGTGACCTTCGCCGCAACGGACGCTCAGTGGATCCGGGGTCCCGACCCCTGGATCTCAGAAGTGCGCGTCAACGTCGGGTTGCCGGACGACGTGACGTCGACGGTGTGCGCCACCGGGGTCGGATCGAGCCCGCCGGTCCACCTCATGGTGTTCGATCGCACTGGGCAGCCGATGGCCGCGTACGCCAGCGGGACGACCGGGCGCTCCGTTCCCCTTCCGCGAGCCTATGTCGGTTCGGGCTGGCTCGCGGTCCCATGCGATACATTCGATGTCTTCGCGCCGCGGATAAACCGCGCGCGTTAGGGTCGTTCGACGGTGATCCAGGACCTCGACGGCGCAGTCTCCGAGCCGACGCGACACCCGCATGTCGTCGCGCTGTCCGCCGCGACCGCCGTGGTCTCGCTGGTCCTTCTCTTTGCGCTCATCGCGCCTCCGGCACACTTTGGCGCAACGCCGCAGGCGGCTTCACTCGCGCCGAGCCCGCGCGGTTATGAGATGACGGTTGTTGGGACACCGCTGCATCACCTTCGGCTCGATCTGACGCGCGACAGTGTGTGCCCGGACGGCACACGGTCGATCCCGCCATACGCCCTCGTGTCTGACGCCAGTAGTGGCGAGCTGCTCTTTGCGATGGGATACGTCGTCGGAGGTATGAGCCGAGCCGTCCAAGCGCAGCTCGTTCTCGACGAACAAACGTCGTACTGGGTTGTTGCGTGCGGCACATTCGAGACCCGCGCCGTGGACCGACCGCTAGACATCGCGCGCTAGTACTCTCTCCCCATGGGGAGCGGCGCCCTCGCGACCTTCCATCAGCCCACGCGCGAATGGTTCGAGAGCTCGTTCGCGGCGCCCACGCGCGCGCAGGAGCTCGCGTGGCCGGCGATCGCGTCGGGTGAGAGCACCCTCGTGCTCGCGCCGACCGGCTCGGGCAAAACGCTCGCCGCGTTCCTCTCCGCGATCGACCGGCTGCTCCACGCGGATCCGGCAGGCTGCCGGGTCGTCTACGTCTCACCGCTGAAGGCGCTCGCGGTCGACGTCGAGCGGAACCTGCGCGGTCCGCTGGTCGGCATCCGCCACCTTGCGGAGCGCCTCGGCACTCCGCTCCGTGAACCGAGTGTCGCGATCCGAACCGGAGACACGCCGGCGAAGGACCGCGCGCGTTTCGCGAAGACGCCGGCGGACATCTTCATCACGACACCCGAGTCGCTGTACCTCGTGCTGTCGAGCTCGGCGCGGGAGAGCCTTCGCAACGTCCAGACCGTGATCGTCGACGAGATCCACGCGATGGTCGCGACGAAGCGCGGCGCGCATCTCGCGCTCTCTCTCGAGCGTCTCGAGGAGCTCGCCGGTCATCCGCTGCAGCGCATCGGACTGTCCGCGACGCAGCGGCCGCTCGACGAGGTCGCGCGCTTCCTCGGCGGCTTCGGCGCGGACGGCCCACGCCCCGTGAAGATCGTCGATGCCGGTCACACCAAGCAGCTCGATCTTCGCGTCGAGGTCCCCGTCGACGACATGTCGAAGCTCGGCACCGAGACGCTGGAGGTCCGCAGCGGTCCGGCCTCGCGCGCCGACGCGCGCTCGAGCATCTGGCCGCAGGTCCATCCGCGCCTGCTCGAGCTGATCCGCGAGCACCGCTCGACGCTCATCTTCGTCAACAGCCGCCGCCTCGCGGAGCGCATCGCGAGCGCGGTGAACGAGCTCGCGGGAGAGGAGCTGGTGCATTCGCACCACGGCTCTATCGCGCGCGAGCAGCGTCTGCGGATCGAGGACGACCTGAAGGCGGGCCGGCTTCGCGCGCTCGTGGCGACGTCGTCGCTCGAGCTGGGCATCGACATGGGGGCGATCGACCTCGTCATCCAGGTCGAGGCGCCGCCCTCCGTCGCGAGCGGGATGCAGCGCATCGGCCGGGCCGGCCACCGCGTCGACACACCGAGCAAGGGCGTGATCATCCCGAAGTTCCGCGGCGACCTGCTCGCGTGCGCCGCGCTCACCGAGCGCATGCACGCGGGGGCCGTCGAGCAGATGCGCTATCCGCGCAATCCGCTCGACGTGCTCGCACAGCAGATCGTCGCGATGGTCGCCGTAGAGCCGTGGACCGTCGACGACCTCGAGCGCGTCGTGCGCCGCGCGGCGCCGTTCTCCGACCTCGCGCGGCCGATCCTCGAAGGTGTCCTCGACATGCTGTCGGGGCGCTTCCCGTCCGACGAGTTCGCGGAGCTGCGACCGCGTGTCGTGTGGGACCGCGTCGCGAATGCGCTGCGCTCGCGCGAGGGCGCCGGCCGCATCGCGCTCACGAGCGGGGGCACCATCCCGGACCGCGGGCTGTACGGCGTGTTCCTCGTCGGCGCGGAGCCGGGGAAAGGGCGCGTCGGCGAGCTCGACGAGGAGATGGTGTTCGAGACGCGCCAGGGCGAGACCTTCATGCTCGGCGCGTCGACGTGGCGCGTCGAAGAGATAACGCACGACCGCGTGCTCGTCTCGCCCGCGCCGGGCGTCCCGGGAAAGATGCCGTTCTGGAAAGGCGAGGCGGCCGCGCGTCCGCTGGAGTTCGGCCGCGCGATCGGCGCGCTCACGCGGTCCCTGCGAGGGTCCGACACCGCCCTGGGGGCGCGCCGGCTGATGGAGAAGCACGACCTCGACGAGCGCGCCGCGCGCAACCTGCTTCAGTACCTCGCCGACCAGTACGCGGCCGCGGGCGCGGTGCCCGACGACAGGACGATCATCGTCGAGCGCTACCTCGACGAGGTCGGCGACTGGCGCGTGTGCGTGCTCACACCCTTTGGCGGCAAGGTCCACGCGCCGTGGGCGATGGCGATCGGCGCGATGGTGCGCGAGCGCAGCGATCTCGAGATCGACGTGCTGTGGACCGACGACGGCATCGTCGCGCGCTTCCCCGAGGCAGATGCGCCGCCGCCGGCGGAGGTCGCGCTCCCGGATCCCGATCGTGCCCAGGATCTCGTCGTCGCGCGGCTCTCGGAGACCCCGCTCTTCGCGGCGCGCTTCCGCGAGGCCGCGGGTCGCGCGCTGCTGCTGCCGCGGCGCTTCCCGGGGAGCCGCTCGCCGCTCTGGCACACCCGCCGCCGTGCGTCCCAGCTCATGCAGGTCGCATCGCGCTTCGGCTCGTTCCCGATCATCCTCGAGGCGTATCGTGAATGCCTGCAGGACGTCTTCGACATGCCCGCGCTCATCGAGGTCCTGCGCGGCATCCGCAGCCGCGACATCCGTGTCGTCACCGTCGACTCGCGGACGCCGTCGCCCTTCGCCTCGTCGCTCCTGTTCACGTACGTCGGGAGCTTCATCTACGAGGGCGACGCCCCGCTCGCCGAGCGGCGCGCGCAGGCCCTCACCGTGGACCCGGCGCAGCTTCGCACGCTGCTCGGCGAGGCCGAGCTGCGGGAGCTGCTCGACGCGGACGCGCTCGCGGAGCTCGAGCTGGAGCTCCAGCATCTCGCGCCCGAGCGCGCCGCAAGGCACGCCGACGGCGTGCACGACCTGCTGCTGCGCCTCGGCGACCTGACGCGCGACGAGATCGCGGCGCGCGTCACCGACGCATCCGCCGTAGACGAGTGGCTCGCCGCGCTCGAAGGCGATCGCCGCACCATCTTGCTCGCCATCGCGGGCGAGACGCGGCACATCGCGGCCGAGGACGCGGCGAAGTACCGCGACGCGCTGGGCGTCGTCGTGCCACCGGGTCTGCCGGACGCGTTCCTCGCGAGCAGCGAGCGACCGCTCGCGTCGATCGTGCGCCGCTATGCGCGGACGCACGGCCCACTCGGCGCCGCGGACCTGGCACGCCGCCTCGGCCTGCCGGCGCGGACGGTCCTGGACGCGCTGCGCGAGCTCGCCGACGCGGGGACCGCCGTCGAGGGCGAGTTCCGGCCTGGTGGGACCGGGATCGAGTGGGTCGATGCCGGCGTGCTGCGGACGCTTCGCCAGCGCTCGCTCGCGCGGCTCCGCCGCGAGGTGGAGCCCGTCGAGCAGACGGCGCTCGCCAGGTTCGCGACCGCGTGGCATGGCCTTGACGCGCCGCGCGCGGGGGAGGGCGCTCTGCTCGACGCGGTCGCGCAGCTGCAGGGCGCGTTCGTTCCCGCGTCCGACCTCGAGTCGCGCGTCCTCCCGTCGCGCGTCAGCGGCTATGACGAAGGGGACCTTGATGCGCTGCTGGCGTCCGGAGCGGCGGTCTGGGTCGGTGGGGGCGCGAGCGGCCCGCACGACGGAAAGGTCTCCATCTTCCTGACCGAGCACCTCGCGCTGCTCCCCGAGGCGTCCGACGATCGGCCGACCGGCTCGACGCACCAGAAGATCCGCGAGCTGCTGTCCGCGCGCGGTGCGCTGTTCTTCCCGCAGCTCCTCGCCGGGCTGGGCGGCGGCTTCACACCGGAGATCCTCGAGGCGCTGTGGGATCTGGTGTGGTCGGGGGAGGTGACGAACGACACGCTCCAGCCCCTCCGCGGCTTCATCCGCTCGCCCGCCTCCCGGGCTCGCCGTCGCGCGAGCGCCGCGCGCCGCTCCGTCTATCCGACTCGCGCGTCGATGCTCGTCTCGGCCGAGCGCGCGGCCATCTACTCGAAGGAGAGCGCGGGCCGCTGGTCGCTCGTCGACTTGCTACGCGTGCCGAGCCTCACGCCGACCGAGCGCGTCACCGCACGCGTGCATCAGCTGCTCGAGCGGCACGGCATCGTGACGCGCGAGGCGGTGCAGGCGGAAGGCGTGTCGGGCGGATTCGCGGCTGTGTACGGCGTGCTGAAAGCGATGGAGGACGCCGGCCGCGTGCGCCGCGGCTACTTCGTGGCCGGTCGCGGCGCGACGCAGTTCGCGCTGCCCGGCGCGGTGGACCGCCTCCGTGTCGTCCGGGAGGCGAGCGACGACCCGAGCGTCGTCACGCTCGCCGCGACCGATCCCGCGAACCTGTACGGCGCCGCCCTGCCGTGGCCCGAGCGGGCCGAAGGACGACGCCCGATGCGGTCCGCCGGCGCGCTCGTCGTGCTGATCGACGGAGTCCTGGCGGCCTGGCTCGCGCGCGACGAGCGCGCGCTGCTGACATTCGCCGAGGGTGACGAGCACGAGCTCGCTCGCGCGCGCGGGCTCATCGCCACCGCGCTCGCCGCGGAGGCGAGCCCCGACCGGCGGGCGCCGTTCTTCCTCGACGAGGTCGATGGTCTCCCGGTGGACGAGTCCTCGCTCGCGGAGGCGCTGCGCGGTGCCGGGTTCGCGCGAACGCCGCGCGGTTACCTGAAACGACTTGCCTGAGGGCGACACGATCCACCGCGTGGCGAATGTGCTGCGGCGCGCGCTCGCGGGCCGGGTCGTTACGGGATTCGAAGTCATCGCTCCGCGCATGAGCTCGGACGCCGCGCGCTTCGTGGTCGTCGGCAGCGTCGTCCGCTCGGTCGAGTCGAACGGCAAGCATCTCCTCATCACGTTCGCGCGCGACGCGGACGAGGTCGTGCTGCATACGCACATGAAGATGACCGGCATGTGGCACGTGTACCGTCCTGGCGAGCGCTGGTGGTCGCCGCCGTCCGAGGCGCGCGTGGTCATCCGCACCGACGAGTTCGTCGCACCATGCTTCACGCCACCCGTCGTCGAGCTCATGACGACGAGGGAGATCGCGTTCCACGCGGTACTGCCGGACCTCGGGCCGGACATCATCCGCGACGAGTTCGATGAAGGCGAGGCACTTCGCCGGCTGCGCGCGAGCCCGCCCGATCGCGACATCGCGACCGCACTTCTCGACCAGCGGACGATCTCGGGCATCGGGAACGTCTTTAAGTGCGAGGCGCTGTTCCTCGAGCGCGTGTCCCCGTGGGCGAAGGTCGCCGACCTCGATGGCGCGACGCTCGGGCGTGTCGTCGCGCAGGTACGGAGGCTCATGCGCCTCAACCGCGGCGGCGGCGGGCGCCGCACGCGTTTCGCGCTCAACGCCGCCGAAGGGATGTGGGTCGACGAGCGGACCGGTCTGCCGTGTCACGTCTGCCGCGCGCCGATCGCGTGGGGCTATCACTCGAACGAGTTCCGCAAGAGCTGGTACTGCCCGCGGTGTCAGAACGTGACGTGGGCGCCGACGACCGCTGGAGATCTCCTGCGCGGTGCGGCGGGCGAGGAGCGGGCCCGGCCGGGGCCGACGAGTTCAGCTTAGTCGGCCGTCTTCAACTGCGCGACGACCCTGCCGACCGCTTCCTTCGCGTCGCCGAACAGCATCCCCGTCTTGGGGTCGAGATACAGCTCGTTGTCGATGCCGGCGAAGCCGGGCTTCATCGAGCGCTTGATCACGATGATGTTCTGCGCCTGGTCGACATTCAGGATCGGCATCCCGTAGATGGGGCTGGTCGTGTCTTTCCGTGCCGCGGGATTCGTGACGTCGTTCGCGCCGATCACGAGCGCGACGTCGGCGCGCTGGAACTCCTCATTGATCTGCTCCATGTCGAAGAGCTTCTCGTACGGAACATTCGCTTCGGCGAGCAGCACGTTCATGTGGCCGGGCATGCGGCCCGCGACGGGGTGGATGGCGTACCTCACTTCGATGCCCTTCGCCTCGAGGAGGTCCGCGAGCTCGCGCACATTGTGCTGCGCCTGCGCGACCGCGAGTCCATAGCCCGGAACGATGATCACGCTCTGCGCGTAACCGAGCAGGATCGCGGCATCCTCGGCGCTGATCTCGCGGAACGTGCGGCCGTCGTCGGCCTTCGCGTCCGCGCTGCCCACGGTCGCCGCGCCGAACGCGCCGAACAGGACGTTGCCCAGCGAACGGTTCATCGCCTTGGACATGAGGCGGGTGAGGATCGTGCCGGAGGCTCCGACCAGCGTGCCGGCCACGATGAGCATCTGGTTGCCGATGGAGAAGCCGGCCATCGCGACGGCGAGGCCGGTGTAGGCGTTGAGGAGCGAGATGACGACCGGCATGTCCGCTCCACCGATCGGCATGACGAGCGCGATGCCGAAGGCCAGCGCGATCAGCCCGATCAGCCCGAGCGTGAGCTCGTTCGGCGCGTCGATCATGCCCGCGGCGTCGGCCACCAGGACCAGCCCGAGCGCGAGCATGCCGGCGAAGAGGCCGCCGGTGACGATCTGCTGGCCCGCGTACTTGAAGGCCCTTGCCGGGATGAGCCCCTGCAGCTTGCCGAAGGCGACGATGCTGCCGGAGAACGCGACGCTGCCGATCATCACGCCCAGCAGGATCGTGATGACCGCGCCCACCTGCGCGCCACCGGACGCGGCGCTCGCGTGCAGGTACTCGAGCACGGAGACGAGCGCGGCCGAGCCACCACCGGCACCGTTGAAGATGGCGACCATCTGCGGCATGGCCGTCATCGGGACCTGTCGCGCGCCGACGAATCCGACGACCATACCGATCGCGATGGCCGGAAGCACCAGGATCCACGCCTCCGCCACCTCGCGCTCGAGGAACGTCGCGATGACCGCGAGCAGCATGCCTGAGGCGGCGACGCGGTTCCCGAGCTGCGCGGTCGTCGGGCCCGAGAGTCCCTTCAGGCCGAGGATGAAGGTGACCGCGGCGACGAAGTACACCCACGGCACGAGCTCGCGGAGCTGTTCCACTACTTCTTCTCCGCGGGCTTTCCCGGGCGCGGGCGCGCCTTGAACATCTGCAGCATGCGGTCGGTGACGACGAACCCGCCGACGACGTTGATCGTGCCGAGGACGACGGCGAGGAATCCGAGCACCGTGCCGAACGGAGTGGGGAGTGCCGTCGCGACGAGCATCGCGCCGACGACGATGATGCCGTGGATCGCGTTGGCGCCCGACATAAGCGGCGTGTGGAGCGTCGTGGGTACTTTCGAGATCACCTCGTTGCCGACCCAGATCGCGAGCATGAAGATGTACGCGCCGAGCAGGAGGTCGTTCAAGCGCGCGCCTCCGCGGGCGCCGGCTGCATCGCCTTCTTCGTCCCCTCGTGCACGACCTCTCCGTCGTGCGTGATGATCGTGCCCCTCACGACCTCGTCGCCGAGGTTGAGGTCGAATGCGCCGTCCTTCTTGATCATGAGCCCGAGGAGGCTCGCGACGTTGCGCGAATACATCTGGCTCGCATGGAACGGCATCGACGCTGGAATGTTCAGCAAACCGATGATCGTCACGCCGCTCGCGACGACGGTCTTGCCGGCCTCGGTCAGCTCGCAGTTGCCGCCGGTCTCCGCGGCGAGGTCGACGATCACCGATCCCGGCCTCATCGTCGGGACCATCTCCTTGGTGATGAGCACGGGCGCCTTGCGTCCCGGGATCGCGGCCGTGGTGACGATGATGTCGTTCTCGCGCGCCGCCTTGGCGAGGAGTTCCACCTCTTTGCGGTGCGCATCCTCGGACAGCTCCTTCGCGTAGCCGCCCGCGCCGGCGCCGCTCTCGCCGAGGTCGATCTCGAGGAACCTGGCGCCCAGGCTCTGGACCTGTTCCTTCACGACCGGCCGCGTGTCGAACGCCTCGACCACGGCGCCGAGCCGTCGCGCGGTCGCGATGGCCTGCAGTCCGGCCACGCCGGCGCCGATGACGAGCGCCTTGGCCGGCGCGATGGTGCCCGCCGCGGTGGTGAGCATGGGGAAGAACCTGGGGAGCGCGGCCGCCGCCAGCAGGACGGCCTTGTAGCCGGCGACGGTCGCCTGCGACGACAGCGCATCCATGGGCTGTGCGCGCGTGATGCGCGGTATCGCGTCCATGCTCAGCGCGGTCACCTTCCGCTCGGCGAGAGCGCGCGCGAGATCGGTGTTGACCAGAGGCTGCAGGAACGCGATGAGGACGGTTCCCTCGCGTAGCTTGCCGATCTCCGCGTCGGTCGGCCGCTGCACCTTGGCGACGAGCTCGGCGTCGAAGGCGTTGTCGACGATCTGCGCGCCGGCCTTCTCGTACGCGTCATCCGGGAACGCCGACGCCACGCCCGCTCCGCGCTCGACCACGACCGTGTTCCCGGCCTTCGCAAGCCTGCCGACCGTCTCCGGCACGAGCCCGACGCGGGTCTCGCCGGGCATGGTCTCCTTCGGGACACCGATCTTCATGGACGCCCGAAACGCTAGCAGTTTCAGCCTCGCGGCGTCCGCGCTACCGTGCGCTCCATCGACGGCATCTGGGAGACGCTGCGCGGCCGGCTCGACTACGCCGCGTTCGTGCCGCGCCTGGTACCGGACATCGAGCGCGCGACCCTGCGGCGCCGCGACGGCAGCAGCTACGCGGTGCTGAAGAACCCGCACGCCGACCGCGGCGCGGGCCTCTACGTGTCCCTCGAGCCCGAGGACGTCGAGCTCGTCGAGCTCATGGACGGCGCGCGGTCGGCGCAGGACATCCTGGTCGTGCACCTGGAGCGCCGCGGCGTGCTGGCTCTCGGGCGCCTCGCGCGTCTCACCGCGACGCTGGCGGCGAATGGTTTCTTCGGCGAGGAGCGCCCGGCCATCTACGAGAAGCTCAGGGCGCTACGCGCGAACCGTGATCCCCTCACGCGGATCTCGCTCTGGCTGCGCCGGCTGATCATGTGGGACGTCGCGCGCTGGAACAACGCCGATCGCACGGTCGGCGTCGTGTACCGCTGGGGTGGGAGGCTTGCCTTCACCCGGCTCGGCGCCGCTCTGGTGGTGCTCTTCTCGGGCGCGGGACTGGTGACCTGGGTCCTCGAGGTGATCTCGGGACGGCACTCGCTCGTGACGGTGGATGGAAGCTACGTCCTCGGCCTGCTCGCGCTCATCGTGCTGCAGGTGCTGTCCATCTCGGTGCACGAGGCGGGGCACGCGCTCGCGATCCGCCATTACGGCCGCCGCGTGCGGCGTCTCGGCCTCGCGATCTACTACCTGTTCCCGTGCATGTACGTCGACTCGACCGACATGACGATGGCGCCGCGCCGTCAGCGCATCGTCGTCGCGGTCGCCGGCCCGATCGCGGGCATGACCGTCGGCGCGGCGTGCGCGTTCGTCGCCGCTCTGGACGGCGGCATCGCCGGCGGTCTGGCGTTCAAGGCCGCGAGCCTCTTCGCCTTCCAGCTCGTGCTGAATCTCCTGCCGATCCTCGAGCTCGACGGATACCACATCCTCGTCGACCTGCTGGACGCGCCGTTCCTGCGCCAGCGTTCGATGGCCTTCGCGCGGAACACGGTCGTGCGCAAGCTGCGCCGCCGGGAACACTGGACGCCCAACGAGATCGGCCTCGGCCTCTACGGCGTGCTGGCGATCGTGACGTCGCTGCTCATGATCGTCCTCGCGCTCGCCATCTGGCGGGCGCGCGTGGCGACGGCGACTGGAGAGCTGCTCGCGCTGGGCGCCTTCGGTCCGCTGCTGCTTGCGGCGATCGTGCTCGTGTTCGTCGGTCCGCTCCTCGTGGCGGTCGCGGCGCGCGCCGTCGGTGCGGTCCGCATCGTCGCCGGCACCCGCGCGGCGCGAACGCGCCGGGGGAGGGCCGCCGCGGTGCACGAGCGGGCAGCGGTCCTCGCGCGCGTGCGCTTCCTCGCGGGCCTGCCCTCGCCCACGCTCTTCGCGCTCGCGTCGCACCTCGAGGAGCGCCACGTCGCCGCCGACACGACCGTGATCACCGTCGGTGAGCCGGGCGACCGCTTCTATCTGGTGCGCTCGGGGAGGCTGCAGGTGATCGGGGAGGACGGGAGCATCCGCGGCACGATCATCCCCGGTGAGGGCTTTGGCGAGCTCGCATTGCTCGACCACCGGCCCCGCGGCGCCACCATCCGCACGCTCGGGCCGTCGGTACTGTGGTCGCTCGACCGAGGCCACTTTCAGCGCTGGATCCAGGACCGGTACGAGATCGCCGCCCGCATCCGCTCCTCGGCCGAGGAGCGCGCCCAGCTGGCGGCGCTCCCGTTCTTCCGGGGCCTGGAGCCGCAGGAGCTGGACCGCATCGCCCCCCGCCTGGTGGCGGTGCGTGTGCCCGCTGGGGCGCCGGTCTTCAGCGAGGGGGACGCCGGCGACGGCTACTACATCGTCCGGGAAGGAGAGGCCGAGGTGGCCACCGGCGGGGTGGTGCTGCGCCGGCTCGGCCGGGGTGACGCCTTCGGCGAGCTGGCGCTCCTGTTCGGCCGCCCGCGCAGCGCCACCGTGACCGCCGTCACCGACCTGGTGCTCGCCAGGCTCGCCCGGAACGACTTCGCCCGGCTGGTGAGCGCCTCGGGCGAAACACTGGGCGAATTCCGGGCCCGGACGGCGCACTATGTAGGCAGCGCCGGGCTGGGCTCGGCCGTTGGGGGAGCGTGACAGATTGGATTGCTGGGTCTGCGAGCGCACCGCGCTGGGAGCGTGCCGCTTCTGCGGCCGCGGGACCTGCCGCGAGCACGCGAAGACCCACCCGTTCGTCATCGACGTCTTCCGCGGCAGCAAACACGCGACGCTCCGCGCGCTAGTGGTCGAGGACGCGATCCACTGCGGCCTCTGCAAGCCGCGCGGTGAGCCGGTGGATCTGCCGGAGCTCGAGTGATCGCCGCACTCATCCGCTTGGCGTGCGCGCTGCGTGCAAGCCGCGGTAATCGCGAAAGGGGGCGAGAAGGGGAGAGGTGAAATCCGGTCCCGGCGGCGGGGAAGTGTGACCAGCATCACACACGGCGCGCCACCGGCATGAACGAATGGCGGCAGGCGTCGAGCAACAGTTCCGGCAACAACCGGCAGGGAGGACAAGATGTCGAAGGAAGCGATCACCAAGGTAGTCCAGCGGGCCATCAGCGACGCCGGATTCCGGCGCCAGCTCAGCACCGATCCCACGGGGGCGCTCCGTGGATTCGATCTCTCCGCCGACGAGGCGGCAGCGCTCCGCACCGGCGACGCGGGCCGGCTCTCGGCCATGGGCGTCGACCAGCGGATGAGCAAGGCATTCGCGCTCGGTGGTGCGTCACTCGCGGCGACGCGTCCGGGCGGGACCGACCTCAGCGCCGGGGGCGTGAGCGCGGTCAGCAGCGCCGAGGCGACAGGCGCAGGCGGAGCGTTCGGGAACGCGCTCGTGTCAGGCTCTGACTCGAGCGCGGCGCTCATCGACGACGGCGCCTCGGGCGCTCGCACGATCATACCGACCGAGCCAGGCGGAAACATCTCGGCGGACATCGACGGCGTGGCGACGGTGCGAAGCGCGATCAGGGACGATCCAGATGGCTTCCTCGCGGCGAACGCGAATGCTGACGCGAGCGGCTCCATCACCAGGGCGAACGCGATCAAGGACGATCCCGATGGTTTCCTCGC
>DATKCP010000027.1:0-24806 GCA_035513115.1 Candidatus Limnocylindria bacterium
AAGGGTCAGCCGGTCGCCTTCGTCGTCGTCGAGTCGGACCTGACAGCGGCGGCGAACGCGAGCGTGCCGAGCGCCCTGCAGACGACGTTGACGGATCCTCGCGCGGCGATCGACTACGCGGGCGTGCATCTGTCGGCGCAGCTGAGCGCAGCGGTGTTCACCCTGAGCGCCGCGAGCGACATCAGCGTGGGCTCCAGCGACGGGACGCTCGCCATCCGTGTGCGGAGTTTGTCCGCAAGTCCACTGCCGGCGGGAGTGCTGGACGTCTTCCGCGCTCCGCTCGAGACGAGCCTGAACGAGTTCTCCAGCGGCTTCCCGTTCACGGTGCGCCGGGTCATGCTGCGCGAGGGCTGCCTCAGCATCATGGGAACGACGCCTCCCTAACGGAGTTCGCGTGCACGTCCTAGCATCGCGACTGGTGGATCCCGCACTCGCCACCCTCGTCCAGGGCGCAATGGAGCGCTACCACGTGCCCGGTGTCGCGATCGGCATGCTTCGCGCCGGCGACATCGACGTCGCCGGCTTCGGGGTGACGAGCGTCGAGCACCCGCTGCGCGTCGACGGCGACACGCTGTTCCAGATCGCGTCGGTGACCAAGACGATGACCGCGACGGTGGTCATGCGGCTCATCGAGCGCGGCGCCCTCGACCTCGACGCTCCGGTGCGCCGTTACATCCCCGCGTTCCGCCTCCGCGACCCTGCGGCGCAGGAGCGCGCCACCGTTCGCCATCTCGTGACGCACACCGGTGGCTGGCTGGGCGACTGCTTCGCCGACTTCGGCAACGGCGACGACGCCCTCGAGCGATACGTAACGGCGATGGCCGAGCTCGAGCAGCTCACGCCGCTCGGGGAGATCTGGCATTACTCGAACTCCAGCTTCGCGCTGCTCGGCCGCCTGATCGAGGTCGTGACGGGAAAGAGCTACGAGGACGCCACGCGGGAGCTGCTCTTCCGCCCGCTGGGGATGACGCGCTCGTGCTTCTCCGCGGGCGAGGCCATCACGCATCGCGTGGCGGTCGGCCACGTCATCGTCGACGAGAAGCCGACCGTCGCGCGGCCGTGGGCGTTCCCCCGCGCGGCCACGCCGGTCGGCGGCGTCGTGTCGACGGCGAACGATCTGATGCGCTACGCGCGCTTCCACCTGGGAGACGGGACGACCGAGGACGGCGCGCGGCTCTTGACACGGGAGTCGCTTGACCTCATGCGCACGCCTCTCGCCGACGCGGATCTCGACCGGAAGGTCGGTGTCTCGTGGTTCGTCCGCAGCGTCGCCGGCGTTCGCCTCCAGTACCACGGTGGCGTCGCGATCGGGCAGCAGGGCGTGCTCATGCTCGCGCCGGACCGCGGCGAAGCCGTGACCGTGCAGACGAACTCCGCGCGCGGCGGACTTCTCCACCAGGATGTCACCACCTGGTGGCAACGGCGGCGGCTCGCGATCAGCGTGCCCGAGCCGGTCTACGTCGAGCTAGACCACACGCGCTATACGGAATACGCCGACCGCTATCTCGCGGAGCTCTCAGACGCCGAGCTCGAGCTCGCGGACACCGGTCTGGTGTATCGCTCGTTCTCGCACAACAGGCTGGGTGTCCAGCCGAAGCCGCCGGACCCGCCCCCTTCGCGGGTGGCGTTCACGAGCGACGCGCGCTTCACGTTGCTGGACGGTCCACTCAAGGACACTCGCGGCGAGTTCCTGCGCGGACCCGATGGACGCGTGCGTTACCTGCGTGTCGGCGGGCGCGTCTACCGCCGCACCCAGGGCTAGCGTGCATCAGTACCTCGACATTCTCCGGAAGGCGCTGGAGAGCGGCGTCGACCGCGACGACCGCACCGGGACGGGCACGCGCGCGATCTTCGGCGAGATCATGCGCTTCCGCATGGGCGATGGATTTCCCGCGGTCACGACGAAGCGGCTCGCCTTCCGCTCGGTCCTGGCCGAGCTGCTCTGGTTCATCGCGGGCAGCTCCGACGTGAACGAGCTGCACGCGCTGGGCACGCGCATCTGGGATGGCAACGCGTACGCGCCGTACTGGGTCGAGCGGGCGCGCTTCGACGGGGACGCCGGGCGGAACTACGGACAGCAGTGGCGTGACTGGATCGCTCCGGATGGGCGGCACGTCGATCAGCTCGCCGACGTCATCGCCGCTCTGAGCACGGATCCCTCCAGCAGGCGTCACGTCGTCACCGCGTGGAACCCCGGGGAGCTAGATCGGACCAGCCTGCCGGCCTGCCACGCTTTCTTCCAGTTCTTCGTCGCCGACGGAAAGCTCAGCGTGATGATGTACCAGCGCTCGTGCGATCTCTTCCTCGGCGTGCCGTTCAACATCGCCCAGTACGCCGTCCTCCTGCATCTGGTCGCGCAGATCTCCGGACTCGAGCCGGACGAATTCGCTCACGTGCTCGCCGACGCGCACGTCTATCACGACCACCTCGAGGCGGTGCGCGAGCAGCTTGGACGCGAGCCGTTCCCGTCTCCGACGCTGTCGCTCGATCCTTCGCTGCGCTCGCTCGACGACGTGACCGCGCGCTATCGCGAGATCCTCGCGCGCGCCCACGCCGGGGAGGCGCCCGGCCCGCTGCTCGACGGCGTGGCTCGGCTCGTGGGGTACCAGTGCCACTCGTCGATCAAGGCGAAGATGGCGGTCTAGCGATCATCTCCTTCGTCGTCGCGTACGACCGGGGACGCGCGATAGGAAAGGACAACCGGCTGCCCTGGCGCCTCCCCGACGACATGAGGCACGTCCGGAGCGTGACCATGGGGAAGCCGCTGATCATGGGCCGCCGCACCTGGGAGTCGATCGGGCGGCCGCTGCCCGGTCGCACGAGCATCGTCCTCACGCGCGACCGGGAATTCAGCTGCGATGGTTGCCTGGTCGCGCGGACGCTCGACGAAGCGCTGCGGCTCGCCGGCGCCGCGCCGGAGATCATCGTCTTTGGCGGCGCGCGCGTGTTCGAGGCGTTCCTGCCGCGGGCCGACCGCATCTACCTCACCGAGGTCGAGGCGGACGCCGGCGGCGACGCGCACTTCCCCCGGCTCGATCCAGGCGACTGGCGCGAGGTCGAGCGGACGCGGCACCCCGCCGACGAACGCCACGCCCACGCCTTCAGCTTCGTGACTCTGGACCGCGTGCGGCGTTGACCGCCGCGGGTTTCGTGTGGGACCCGCGCGTCGCCGCACATGTCTATCGCGATGACCACCCGCTGAAGCCCCGGCGGCTCATCGGCGTTCACGACACGCTCGAAGGCCTCGGGGCATTCGCGCGCGAGGGCGCGCGCGTGCTCCCAGCGCGCGCGGCGACGCGGCACGAGATCGAGCGGATCCACGACGGCGATTACGTCGAGGCCGTCACGCGGGCGTCGAGTGACCCGGACGGCGATTACGGCGAGTGGGGGCTATCCCCCTGGGGCGACACGCCGCCGTTCGCGGGAATGCACGAGGTGTCGCTCCTGACGACCGGCGGGACGCTGGTGGCGATGGAGGAGGTCGTGTCCGAGCGGCTGCGCGTCGCCTTCAACGGCTCGGGAGGACTGCATCACGCGATGCGAAGACGCGCGTCGGGGTTCTGCATCTACAACGACCCGGCGATCGTCTGTGGCCTCCTCGCCGACCGCGGGATGAGGGTGGCGTATGTCGACATCGACGCGCACCACGGTGACGGCGTGCAGGCCGCGTTCTACGAGACCGACGCGGTGCTCACGATCTCGCTCCACGAGACCGGGCGGGCGCTCTTTCCGGGCACCGGCTTCGCGGAGGAGCGCGGGCGCGGACGGGGCGCGGGGTACAGCATCAACGTCGCGCTGCCTCCGTACACCGACGGCGCCGCGTACGTCCGAGCCTTCGACGCGGTCGTCCCGCCGCTCCTGGAGCGCTACCGTCCGGACGTACTCGTCACCCAGCAGGGGATCGACTCCCACTTCGACGATCCGCTGACGCACCTCATGGTCTCCACTCAGGCGCGCGAGCACGTCGTCCGGAGCTTCGCGACGTCGAAGTGGCCGTGGGTCGCGATGGGCGGCGGGGGCTACTCGCTCGACGCGGTGCGCCGCGCGTGGTCCATCGAGTTCCTCATCATGCTCGATGCGCCGGTCCCCGCGGAGCTTCACGACGCCGACCCGCCGGAGTGGACCGGCGATCGGCGCGCCGCGGTCGACGACGCGGTCGACGCCGCCACGCTGGCCGCGCTCGGAGCGGCGTGGACCTGAGCCGCGAGCCGATCCTCGCCCTCGCGCGTTCGCCGAGCGCGGGCGCCCCGGTCGTCCTCGCCCGTGGCCGGCTCCTGTCGGCCGCGCTGCTCGTGCTCGCGGCGACCTGCGTCTCGGCGCTCGGGGCCGTCCGAGTCTCCGGCGAGACGTATCTCGACGAACTCTTCTACGGTGCGACACGCCATCCCGTCATCACCGCGATGCTCGAGACGATCGGCACGGAGCGCACGGCGGTGTTGGTCTACCTGATGCAGCGCTCGTTCGACGCCATCCTCGTCGCGACCGCGGTCACCCCGATCTTCGTCTGGCTCCTCGGCTCGAGCGCGGTGCAGGCCTCCGCGCGCCTCGCCGGCATACGCCGTCCCTACCTGCCGCTTCTGGTGCTCTTCGGATACGCCGCGGCGCTCACGCTCATCCCGGCGAACGCCGCGTCGCTCGCGTTCGGAACGGGTGCCACCGTCGGCGCGCAGGTCGCGCAGCTCATCGGACTGGCGTGCCTGGCATGGTTCGGCGTCATCGCGTACCGCGGGGTGCGCGCGTACTACGTGGTCGACCAAGCCCGCGCGACGCGGATCCTCGTCATCGCGCTGGTCCTGTTCTACATCGTGCCGCTCATGCTGATCGTCGGCGCGGCCGTCTCGATCATCGTCGCCGCGGTCGTCCTTGGGTATTTCTGATGAGCCGGTTCGTCGCGGTCATGACCCTGCGCTGCCCGCGATGCCTGAGAGGTCACGTGTGGCGGCGCCTCGTCTCGATGAATCCGACCTGCCCGGTCTGCCACTTCGCGTTCGATCGGGAGTCCGGCTACTTCGCCGGTGCGATGGTCGTCAGCTACGTCCTGGCGGTGCCGATCCTCGCCGCCCTGGTCATCGCGCTCATCGCGCTCGGCGGCCTTGACCCCGTCGTCGCGCTGATCGTCGGCAACACCGCGTATCTCGTCCTGGTGCCGTTCATCTTCCGGTACTCGCGCGTGGTGTGGCTGCATCTCGACTGGCTCATCGATCCCGGCGAGCGTCTCTGACCGCGGCGGGATGCGCGCGGACGCGGACGTTCTCATCCTGGGCGCGGGCCACGGCGGTCTCGCGGTCGCGCACGATCTGGTGCGCGCGGGGCGGGACGTGCTCCTCGTGGACGCGCACGTGCGCGTCGGTGACGCCTGGCGAACGCGCTGGGATTCGCTGCGGCTGTTCACGCCGCGGGAGCTCGACGCACTTCCCGGCATCCCGTTCCCAGCCGGTGACGACCCGTTCCCGAACAAGGACGAGGTGGCCGACTACCAGGAGCGGTACGCGAGCGAGTTGGGATTTCCGATCCGGCTCGGCGCCGCCGTGCGCGACCTCCGGCGTCACGGCGGCGTCTTCGAGGCGAAGGTGGGTGAGGAGGTCATCCGCGCGCGCTCGGTCGTGATCGCGGGCGGCCACTACCACGCGCCGCGCATACCCGATCTCGCCGCCAGGCTCGATCCGGCGGTGCTGCAGCTCCACAGCCGTGACTACCGCAGGGCGCAGGACCTGCCCGTGGGGCCCGTCGTCGTCGTGGGCGCGGCCAACTCCGGCGGCGAGATCGCGGTCGAGGTGGCGCGCCACCGGCCGACCACGATCGCGATCGGAACGCGGAGGCCGCTGCCGCCCGGGCGATGGCGGTCCCCGAACTGGTGGAAGCTCGCGCTCCTACGAGACCGTCTGTTCCACGAGCGCACCGCGACGGTCGGCTGGCTCCCGTGGCCCCTTCGCGCCGGAGGCTATCTCGAGGCCGATCTCGATCGTGCCGCAGCCGTGCACGGGCTCCGCCTCGCTTCACGCGCTGTGGATGCGGCCGGAGACACGCTGCGCTTAGCGGGTGGTGGCGCGGCGCCCGCGCGGACCGTGATCTGGGCCACCGGCTACCGCGCGGAGCACTCCTGGATCGACGTGCCGAAGGAAGACGGCGTCGTCGTCATCGGCCGACATGGACGCGGGCCGGTGCCGGGACTTCACTTCGTGCGGGGCCGCTTCCTGTTCGCGATCTCGCGTCATGCGCGCGATGTCGCGCGCGACATCGGCCACGAGGGCTGACGCCGCGCGCGACGGGGGCTCTAGACGCGATTCGGGTTCGTGATCGCGCGGACGAGCGCGACGATGAGCAGCGCGACGAGGAACAGGAACACGATCGCGAGCAGCGCCGCGATGTCGATCACCGGCGGACCCTGCGGCTCGGCGAAGATGCCCTGGAACGGCCGCACCAGCGGCTCGGTCACGCCGTACAGCGCGGCGACGAGCGGCTGATTCGCGTTCGCTCCCGTGAGCTTGAAGGCGAAGCGCAGAAGCAGCAGCACCTCCAGGACGGTGAAGATGAGCGTCACGACGTTCGTCGCGGTCCAGACCGATGCGGCGCCGCTCGGACCGACGTTGACGTTCGCCGCCGCGGGCGTGGTCAGGGGTCGCTCGCGGACCTGCTCGAAGCGCTCGACACGCTCGACGCGTTCGGTGGGATGGTCGTCGTGGTGTGTTGATGTCATGCCCGCCAGAGGCAGCAGGGAGCGTGCCAAGCGGCTAACCTGCCGAGCGTGGAGGCATTCCCCTTTCGCCACCGGCAGCGCGTGCGCTTCGGCGAAACGGACATGCAGAACGTCGTGTACTACGCCAACTATCTCCTCTACGCCGAGGTCGGCCGCGTCGCGTATCTGCGCGAACTGGGGCTCCTGTACAGCGATATCGTCGCCAAGGGTCTCGACTTCACGATCGGCGAGGCGAGCGTCCGCTACCGCGCACCGCTGCGGTTCGACGAGGAGTTCGACATCAAGGTGCGCGTCGGAGAGGTCCGCCATTCGTCGTGGGCGTTCGAGTACGCGGTCGACCGAGCCGACGGCCTGCACTGCGCGGAGATGACGACGGTCCAGGTGATGATCGACCGCTCGAGCCTTCGCGCCACGCGCATGCCCGAGGATCTCCGCGTGACGCTGGAGCGGGCGAAGGACGCTCTCGGCGCGCGGCCCTCCACCTGAGATGGACGCCCAGCTCCCCGAAGACATCCGACTCCTCCAGCGCACCGTGCGGGGCTTCGTCGACGACGTCCTCGCACCGTGCGCGAGGGAGATCGAGGAGAAGGATGAGATCCCGCGGGCTCTGATCGCGAAGATGGGCGAGGCCGGCCTCTTCGGCATCGGCCACGCCGAGGAGCTGGGCGGCCAGGGCTTTGGGAAGCTTGGCTACTGCGTCGCGGTCGAGCAGCTCGCGCGGGTCAACGCGTCGCTGTGGAACGTCGTCGGCGGATCGGCCGGTCTGTGCGGCACGGCGATCTCGATCGGGGGGCCGGACGACGTGCGGCGACGCTATCTCCCGGGTCTCTTCAGCGGTCGGACGATCGGTGCGTACGCGCTGTCGGAGCCGGGTGCCGGCAGCGACGCCGGGAGCCTGAAGACCGCGGCGCGGCGCGACGGCGACGCGTACGTCCTCGACGGCGCGAAGACCTTCATCACCAACGCTCCGATCGCCGACGTGTTCGTCGTCTTTGCGAACGCCGCGCCCGAGACCGGCTCGCAGGGCATCACCGCCTTCGTGATCGAGCGCGGCGCCAAGGGGCTCGAGATCGGGCCGAACGACGAGAAGATGGGGCTGCACGGTTCCACGACGGCGCAGCTGTACTTCAGCGGGCTCCGCGTCGACGCATCGGAGCGCGTTGGCGCAGAGGGCGACGGTTTCAAGATCGCGCTTCGTACGCTCGACTTCGGGCGGCTGGGTCTCGCGGCGCACTCGGTCGGCGCGGCGCAACGGCTGCTCGAGGCGTGCGTCGAGCAGGCCAGGACGCGCGTGCAGTTCGGCAGACCGATCGGCGCGAACCAGGCGATCCAGTGGATGCTCGCGGACGCCGCGACCGAGATCCACGCCGCGCGGCTCATGGTGTACGACGCGGCCTCGCGCGCCGACCGCGGCGAGCGCATCACGGATCGCGCGGCGATGGCCAAGCTGTTCGCGACCGAGATGCTCGGCCGTGCCGCCGACGCGGCCGTCCAGATCCACGGTGGCATGGGCTACATGCGCGAGCTGTGGATCGAGCGCGCCTACCGCGACGCGCGTATCACGCGCATCTACGAGGGCACCAGCGAGATCCAGCGCGTCGTCATCGCAGCCGCGCTATTAGCGGACAGTTAGCCGTCGAGGCCGGTCGGCTGCTGTGGATAACCGCTTGATTCCGGTGGATAAGCAGGGCGCTGGACGGCGGAACGGCCTGGAAATGTGGACAAGTCGGCTGTGCTGAGAGCGGTCACGCCCGGCGGTCATCCGCTCATCACAGCCACGTGGCTCAGCGGTCTGCTCGTGCTGGCGTTCGCGCTTCCGGCGATCGCGCTGGGTGCCGGGATCGCCGCCGTCCTGATCGCCGCGGCCGCGCTCGTCGCGCTCGCCGCCGCCTTCGTCGCCTACCAGCTCCGCCTGCGCCGCTTCGGCGCGACGCTCGTCGCGGTCGAGGAGGCGCTGGACCAGGGCGACGTGAAGCGCGCGCGCGAGCTCATGGCTCCGCTGCTGGCGCGGTTTCACACCTTCCCGCTGGTGCAGGAGGTCGCCGCCGACGTGCTCTACGCCGGTGGCGATCCGCTCTCCGCCGCGTCGCTGTGGGAGAGGGCGATGAAGCGGCTCGGCGCACCGCGGATCGCGTCCCGCCTCGTCGCGGCGTACGCGGCGCTGAACCGCGGCGGCGATGCCCGTCGAGTCGCGGCGCTCGTCCCTGAGGACCGCCTCGCGAGCCTCGCTCTCGCGTGGAGCGAGCTGGTCGCGACCGGCGGGGACCGCGACCGCGGCGTCGTCCTCGCCGACTCGCTCGTCGGCGACGTGGAGCGCAGCGAGAACGCGACCGTCGCCGCGATGACGGCCGCCGTGGCGGCGATCGCCGACGCGCGGCGCGGCGATCGGGGCGGCATGCTGGCCAAGCTCGCGGCCATGCGCCGCGCGACGCCGATTCCCCATGACGCCGCGTTCCTGGGCTACCTCGCCGGCGTGGCGCTGCGCGAGGCGGGGGACGTCGACGCCGCGCGCCGCGAGTTCAGCGCCGCGGTGGAGCGCTCACCCGAGTCCATCGGCGGCGCGCTCGCGCGGCGCGAGCGCGCGCATCTTCCGACCTAGAGCCTCGCCTCGCGCAGCGTCGCGAGGAATCCCGCGACGGGCCCGATCGGACGCCCGGCGTCCCTGCGGCGCAGGGCGACGATCGGGCGCCGCACCGGCTGCGCGCCGATGAGGCGCACCGGACGCAGCGAACGCGAGCGCAGCTCCGCCGCCAGCGCCATGCGCGGGAGGAGCGCGACGCCGAGCCCCTGCTGGACCATCTTCTTCGCGGCCTCGACGTTGTCGAGCTCCATCACGCTGACCGGCACCACGCCCGCCTCGCGGAACAGCGCGCTGGTCAGCTCGTGGTAGCTCGACGTCCGATCGAAGAGGATGAGGCGCTCCGATGCGAGCTCGTCCATCCGCACCCTGGTGCGGGTGGCGAACGGATGCCGCCGGCTCACGACGAGCAGCATCTCGTCCTCGAAGACCGGTATGAGCTCGACCTCGGGATGACGTACGGGCCGGCCCAGTCCGACGTTCACGTCCTGGCGCAGCACCATCTCGAGCACCTCTTCGGTGTGGCCGGTCTTCACGCCTAGGCGCACGTTCGGATACGTGGAGCGAAACGTTTTCAGGATCGCCGGCAGGAGGTAGGTGCTGACGGCGGGCGCCGCACCGATGACGAGCTCGCCGGTCGCCCCTTCGCGCAGGTCGGCGATCACCTGCCGCCCTTCGGTGACGAGCCCAAGGGTGCGCTGCGCGTAGGGAAGGAACGCGCGTCCGGCGTCGGTGAGCGTCATGCCGCGCGCGCTGCGCACGAAGAGCTCGACTCCCAGCTCGCTCTCCAGGGACTTGAGCCGCGCCGTCACCGCGGGCTGCGTGACGAAGAGCGCCTCCGCGGCGCGGCTGACGCTCCCGGTGCGCGCCACCTCCACGAATGACTCGAGGTGCGCGAGCAGCAGCGATTCAGGCATGTTGGAGGCTCTCGCTCATATCAGTGAAGTTTATAACCTACATCAGCGCTAGCCATTGGACTGATAGCCCATCCGGCACGGAAGATGCCACCTTCACCAGCATGCTCCGATCCCACAGGGAGGTTGACATGACAGAGCTTGACGAGCGCATGGTCATCGAGCGCGAGCGCGCCGAGCTGCTCAAGAGGCAGATGGCGTGCGGCTGCCCCGACCGGTGTGACATCGACCATGACAACTAGGACATCGACCACGACAACCCAGACGCCGGTCCGGACGCCCCAGGTCGATCTCGTGCCCTCCCCGCTGTTGCCGGAGGGCTACGTCGTCCCCGCCTCGCGCGCGGTCGACCCGAGCACGCGGATGCGCGAGCTGCTCGACACCGAGCCCTTCCTCTTCGGTCCCGGCGTCTACGATCCCCACGGGGCCGAGCTCGCGATGTACTACGGGTTCAAGGCCGTGTACTTCAGCGGCTACTCATTCGCGATCGGTCACCTCGGCACGACCGACATGGATCTGTACACCGGACCCGAGATCGCCGACGGCGCGCGGCGCACGGTATCCGCCCTCCGGAAGTTCCAGCTCACCATGGCCGTGGGCGACCCGGAGAAGGGCATCATGCCGAAACATCTCGAGATCCCGCCGGTCGTCGTCGACATGGACGGCGGCTACGGCAACCTCTTCAACGTCCAGCGCACCACGGAGCTCTTCGTGAACGCCGGCGTCGCCGCCGCGCACATCGAGGACCAGGTGCTCCCGAAGCGCTGCGGCCACATCGGCGGCAAGGCGCTCATCTCCGCGGACGAGATGAACGGCAAGCTGCGGATGGCCCGCGCGGTCGCCGACGACCTCGGCCGCGCCGACTTCGTCGTCATCGCCCGGACCGACGGCGTCTCCGCCATCGACGCGCCCGAGAGGGCGCGGGGCATCGACCTCGCGATCGAGCGCGCGCTGCGCTACCTGGACACGGGCATCCCCGACCTCGTGTGGTGCGAGCTCCCGACATCGGAGCGCGCGCCGATCGAGACCTTCGCGGATCAGGTCCGTCGGCGCTTCCCGGAGGCGCGCTTCGCCTTCAACTGGTCCAGCTCGTTCAAGTGGTTCAACGATCCCGACCCGATCACCTTCGCGCAGCTGGGCGAGCTCGGCTACCGCTTCGTCTTCATCACCCTCGGCGCGCAGCACGCGATGGCGCACGGACTCTCCACGCTGCTCCAGGGCATGAACGAGAAGCAGGAGCAGGCGTACATCGAGCTGCAGCGCAAGGAATGGGCGGAGGGCCAGGATCTGCCGACCAAGAGCCATCACTTCTTCTCGGGCGTGCCGTACCACCAGCTGGTGGGCGAGACATTCGGTGGATCGCGCCTCGGCTCGAAGTTCCAGGAGAAGCTTGCGGAGGAGCACGTCGTATGAATCCGAACGAGAGCTGGATCGCTGAGCAGGCTCGTCTCCTCGCGCTCGAGGACGGCTTCGGCCCCGGATACGTTCCGGCACGATCCGCCAAAGCGGCGGACGCTCAGGAGGACACCGCGGCCCGACACGCCGCCGCATAGGGCGGGTAGGGCGGCCAGCAACGTAGCCTAGGAGTCGTGGCAGTACTGTCTGCCCGCGCGCTCGCCATGTTCGCGGCCACTCTCGCCGCGTACTTCCTCGCCGGGCGCGCGGGTCGCCGCGGGGCACGGATGGTGGCCTGGGTCAATCGCAGGGTCCTCAACCCGATCGTCCTCCGCATCGCCGGACCGCGCGCCGTCTCCGTCGTGCACCACGCCGGCCGCCGGACCGGGCGGCCCTACCGCACGCCGGTGTTCGCGGAGCCGACGAGCGAGGGCTTCCGCGTCGTCGACGCGACTGCCTCACGAGCGATGCTGCCGGTCGGGATCTGGCTCATCCATCGGATGCTCGGCACGAGCGGGTTCCTCACGCTCCGGCATCCGAGCGACGAAGGGGCGGCGACGACCACTCACCACGTGGCACCCAGGACTCGCGCGCATCGTCCGAGCCCCCGGCGGCTCAGAGTTCGTCGGGCGGCTCCTCGAACTCGTCCCAGCCTTCGGGCGACTCGAGCTCTTCGGCGTAGCGCTCGGGCTCCAGCCCGAGGCTCTCGATCACGGCGATGAGGCTGTTGCGCTGCTCGGGCGGCGTGGTCCGGATCCAGCCGCGGACGACGTCGTCCACCTCGACCTCGGTCGCGCCGCGCTGCTCGGCCAGGGCCTCGCTCTCGTCCCGCGCCGACCCCGCGGCGAGCTCGCGCAGGGTCTCCGGCACCATCCCCACGAAGGCGACGAGCACCGAGTCCGCCGCGTCGCTCCAGTTCATGCGATCGCGTCGATACCGGTCGCGAAGCGCCCGATGATGAGCTTCTGGATCTGCGTCGTTCCTTCGTAGAGGCGGTTCACGCGCGCGTCGCGCCAGAGGCGCTCGACCGGGAACTCGTCCGAGAAGCCGTAGCCACCGTGGATCTGGATCGCGTTGTCGCAGGCTCGCTGCGCGATCTCCCCGGCGAAGAGCTTCGCGATGCTCGTCTCGCGCGTGCTGCTGGCGCCCTTGTTCTTGAGGTGACCGGCGCGGTAGACGAGCAGGCGGGCGGCTTCGGTCTCGACGACCATGTCGGCGATCAGCTCCTGCACCAGCTGGTGCCCCGCGATCGGCTTGCCGAACGCGTGACGCTGCGTCGCGTATGCGACGGAGGCGTCGATCGCCGCCTGGGCCTGTCCGACCGCTCCCGCGGCGACCGAGTAGCGGCCCGAGTCCAGCGCGGCCATCGCGATCTTGAAGCCCTGGCCGACCTCGCCGAGGCGCATCGCGTCCGGCACGCGCACGTTGTCGAGGACCAGCTCGCTCGAATCGGACGAGCGGAGACCGAGCTTGCCGTGGATCGCCTGGCTTCCGTAGGGGCTCCGCTCGCGGTCGATGAGGAACGCGGTGATGCCCCTGTGTCCTTTCGAGGGATCCGCGTTCGCGAACACGAGCGCGAGCTTGGACACCGAGCCGTTCGAGATCCACGTCTTGCGGCCGTTCAGGATCCAGTCGCTCCCGTCGCGCTTCGCGGTGGCCTGCAGGCGCGTCGCGTCGCTGCCGACCGCGGGCTCGGTGAGCCCGAAGCAGCCGATGATCTCGCCCTGGCACAGGCGCGGCAGCCAGGTTCGCTTCTGCTCCTCGGTGCCGAACCTCAGGATCGTGATCTCCACCAGCGAGATCTGGACCGAGAGTGTCGTGCGCACCGATGAGTCGGCGCGACCGATCGCTTCGGTGATGATCGCGTGCGAGATGAAGTCGACGCCCATGCCGCCGTACTGCTCGGGGATCGGACCGCCGAGGAAGCCGATCGGGGCCATCTTCTTCAGGACGTCGTGAGGAAACCGCTCTTCGCGGTCGCGCTCGCGTGCGCCCGGCGCGATCTCACGATCCGCGAACTCGTTCGCGAGCTTGTGGATCTCCTGCTGCTCCGGGGAGAGGTCGAAGTCCATTCGCGCAGCCTACCGAACATAGACTTCGCGCGTGCGCGTCGGCGTGTACCTACCGATCCTCAGCGCCGCCAGCCGGGACGCGATCCTCGCATACGCGCGGGCGGCCGAGGCTCTCGGTTTCGATTCGCTCTGGACGAACTCGCACATCGCGGTGCCGGTCACGTTCGAACCGCGGTATCCGTACAGCGACGATCACCGGCCGCCGTGGAACGCCACCAGCACGTGGCTCGATGCGATGACGACGCTGAGCTTCGTGGCCGCGGCGACCGAACGTGTCCGTATCGGCGTCGCGGTCGTGCCGCTCATCACGACCGATCCGCTGACGCTCGCGAAGCAGGCCGCGACGATCGACGTGCTCTCGAACGGGCGCTTCGAGCTCGGTATCGGCGGCGGCTGGCTCACCGAGGAAGGCCGCGCGCTCGGTCATCCGACGGATCACCGCACCGCGCGCATGGAGGAGACGATCGCCATCCTGCGCAAGGCGTGGGGTCAGCCGACCTTCGAGCACGAAGGACGCTTCTGGCAGCTGCCGCCGCTCGGGATCAATCCGAAGCCGCCGCAGGGCGCCCGATTGCCGCTTTGGATCGGTGGCCACGGGGACGAAGCGGTCCGCATCGCCGCCGAGCACGAGGCGGGTCTGTTCATCTGGCTCCCGCGAAGGCCCGAGCGGCTCGCGGAGTATCACCGCAGCCTCCGCGCGCGCAGCTCGACCGCGCCTCTCGCGGCGTCGTTGAACCTCGCGGAGGTCCAGGGCCGCTGGCTCGAGGCCGCCGCCGAGATGCGTGACGCGGGGGCGGACCTGCTCGTCATCATGCGCCGCTACGACGAGCGCGCCGTCGACGACCTCACGCGCTTCGCGGCGGACATCCTGCCGGCGCTCGCGTGATCGCACTCCTCTTCGATCTCGACAACACGCTCCTGATGGAGGACGAGGCGACGTTCTCCTCGGTCCGCCGCGCGTGCGAGCTCGCCCGCGATCGGGCGGGAGTGGACGCCGACGGGCTGCACGCCGCCACGCTGCGCGTCGCCGATCAGCTGTGGCGCGGCGCGCCGATCTACGCGTACGCCGAGGAGATGGGCATGTGGTGGGGCGAGGGCCTCTGGGGGGAATTCCGCGGCGATGCGCCGGGCCTCCGCGCCCTGCGCGCGTTCGTCCCGGTGTTCCGTCGAGACGTCTGGCGCGGTGCGCTGGGGGCCATCGGCGTGTCAGACCATGCGCTCGCGGCGGATCTCGACACCGCCTACGGCGCCGCGCGGCGCGCGCACCAGCCCGTCGATCCCGAGGCGGAGCGCGTGCTCGACGATCTCGCGCGCGATCATCGCCTCGCGCTGGTGACGAACGGCGCACCGGACGTCCAGCGAGAGAAGCTCGCGGGCACGACGCTGGCCTCCCGCTTCGCGGCGGTCGTCATCTCTGCCGAGCTCGGCATCGCGAAGCCTGACCCGCGTATCTTCGAGCACGCGCTGCGCGCCGTCGGCGCGGAGCGCGAGGGGTCCGTGATGATCGGGGACAGCCTGTCGCGCGACGTGGCGGGGGCACGCGCCGCCGGCCTGCGTTCGATCTGGATCGATCGCGGGGACGCGTCTCCGAGACCCGACGACGCGGCGCCCGATGCGCGCGTGACCGCGCTCAGCCAGATCCGGCGGTGCCTCGCCGCGCTGGCGCCTGGCGTCGCTTCTCCTCCAGGCTCGCCCTGACCTCGTCAGGCGTCGCCCCGACGTGTGTCGCGAGGACGAGCATCACGTACAGGAGATCCGTGAGCTCGCTGATGGTCCGTTCGCGACCCTCGCCGCGCAGCGCGGCCGCGGTCTCGGCGGCCTCCTCGACCAGCTTCGCCGCGATCGCCCCCGGTCCGGCCCTGAACAGCTCCGCGGAGTAGGAGCCGGCGGGGAGGTCGCGACTCCGCTGGCGCAGCATCGCCGCGAGTTCGGAGAGGAAGCGACCGAGGTCCGTGGCGTTCACCGGGCCGAAGCACGTCGCGTCACCGGTGTGGCACGCCGGCCCCGCCGGGTGGACCTTCACGAGCAGCGCGTCGGCGTCGCAGTCCGGGACGAGGTCCACGAGATGGAGGATGTTCCCGCTCGTCTCACCCTTCTTCCAGAGCCTGTCGCGCGAGCGGCTGTGGAAGTGGACCTCGCGCGTGCGAAGCGTGGCGTCCAGAGCGTCGCGGTCCATGTAGGCGAGCATGAGGACGGCGCCCGTCGCGGCATCCTGCACGATCGCGGGGACGAGCCCACGCTCGTCGAAGCGGATCTCACCGGTCATGCCGCCTCGACGCTCGGCCGCACGTCGATGCCACGCCGCGCAAGCTCCTCTTTCAGAGCCGAGACCGCGGTCTCGCCCGAGTGGAAGATGGACGCCGCGAGGCCCGCGTCGGCCCCGGTGCGCCCGAACAGCTCGACGAAGTGGGCCACGGTGCCCGCGCCGCCCGATGCGATGACCGGCACGCGGACCGCGTCAGCGACGCGAGCGGTGAGGTCGAGCTCGAAGCCGTCTCGCGTGCCGTCCCGATCCATCGATGTCAGCAGGATCTCGCCCGCGCCCGCCTCGACCCCGCGGCGCGCCCACTCGACCGCGTCGATCCCCGTCGGCGTGCGGCCGCCCTCCACGTAGACCTCGTACGAGCCGTCGTCGCGGCGCTTCGCATCGATCGCGAGCACCGCGGCCTGCGAGCCCGCGCGCGCCGCGATCTCGCCCAGGAGCGCCGGCCGCCTGACCGCCGCCGTATTCACGGCGACCTTGTCCGCGCCCGCGCGCAGGATCGCGGCCGCGAGATCCGCGGACCCGATGCCTCCGCCGACGCAGAACGGGATCGTGAGCACAGCCGCGACCTGCTGCGCGAGATCGACGACGGTGCGACGCCGCTCGGCGGACGCCGTGATATCGAGGAACACGAGCTCGTCCGCGCCGTCGCGGTCGTAGCGCGCGGCGAGCTCGACCGGGTCGCCCGCGTCGCGGATCTCGACGAAGCGCGTACCTTTCACGACACGGCCATCCGTCACGTCGAGGCAGGGGATGACGCGTTTGGCCGGCATCGGGGGGCTCAGGCGTCGGTCGCGCGCACGAACGACCGCAGGACCCGTACGCCCATCGCGCCGCTCTTCTCGGGATGGAACTGGAGCCCGAGCAGCCCGTCCGAGCCAACGGCGGCCGTGACGGATCCGCCGTGCTCGACGGTGCCGATGACGACGCGACGGTCCGCGGGCTCGGCCGCGTACGAATGCACGAAGTAGAAGTGTGCGCCGTCCGCGAGGTCCGTGAGCCACGGATGCGTGCGCGCTATCGACACGCGATTCCACCCGGTGTGGGGCACGCGCACGTCGCCGCGCAGACGTCGCACCTGCCCGCGGCTGAAGCCGAGGCCCGGCGTCCCGGGATCCTCCTCGCTTGCCTCGAAGAAGAGCTGCATCCCGACGCACAGGCCGAGAAGCGGGATGCCGCGATCGCGCGCGACGCGCAGCATCGCATCGAGTCCGAAGCGGCGAAGCTCTCGAGCGCAGTGACCGAAGTGGCCGACCCCGGGCAGCACGATCGCGCGCGCTGCGAGGATCTCGACATGTGATCGCGTGACGCGCACGTCCGTCGCACCGGCGCGCCGCAGCGCGCGCTCGAGGTTCGCGAGATTGCCCACTCCGTAGTCGACGATCGCGATCATCCGATGCGACCCTTCGAGCTCGGGACGCCGCGCCGTCGCGGATCGCGCTGCGTTGCCGCGTCGAGCGCGCGCCCGAAAGCCTTGAACGTGGCCTCGAGCAGATGGTGCGTGTTGCCGCCCCGAAGCTGCGTGACGTGCAGCGTGCAGCGCGCCCCCTGGACGAGGGCGATGAAGAAGTCGGGCACCAGCGTCGAATCGAAGGAGCCGACGATGCGGGTCTTCGGCTTGAGGTCGTGCGCGAAGAACGGTCTTCCGCCCAGGTCGAGCGCGACGCTCACGAGGCACTCGTCCATCGGCACCTCGAGCGACGCGTAGCGGACGAGGCCCTTTCGGTCACCGAGAGCGTCGTCGATGGCAGCGCCCAGCACCAGGCCGATGTCCTCCACGGTGTGGTGCTGATCGACCTCGATGTCGCCCTTGGCCTTCAGCGTGAGGTCGAACAGTCCGTGCACCGCGAAGAGCTCGAGCATGTGGTCCAGGAACGGCAGTCCCGTCCGCACGCTTGCCTTGCCCGAACCGTCGAGCGCGAAGCGGACCTGGACGTTCGTCTCCTTGGTCTTGCGCGAGCGTCGCGCGTCACGAGCGGCGGGCATCGGGTGCCTCCCCTGGTCGTTTCATGCGCGTGCCTCCATGGACGCCTTGTGAAATCGCATGCCTTCGTGGTCGGCGATCGTCGCGCCGGCGCGTGCGAGGCGGCGCAGATCGCCGCGCAGCGACACGCGGCTGGTCCAGCGCACGAAGTCCTCGACGCGGAGGGCCGATGCCCAGCGCGCCGTGCCGCCGGTCGGGAGGGAATGATTCGCTCCGGCGACGTAGTCTCCGAAGGCCACCCCCGAGCGCATGCCGACGAAGACCGCGCCGGCGTGGCGGACGTGGGCGGCCAGTCCGGCCGCGCCGCGGCCCGCGAGCAGCACGTGCTCGGGCGCCGCGTCGTCCGCGGCGCGCACCGCCGCGAGCAGGTCCTTCGCGCGGTACGCGAAGACGCGCACTCGCCGCGGGGCGGCGAGCGCGGAGTCGATCGCGCGCAGCAGCGCCGCGTCGTCGCTCACGAGCGCCGCGAACGCGCCGCCGCCGTGCTCGGCCTGGGCGAGGAGGTCGAGCGCCAGCACGCTCGCGTCAGCGTCGCCCGACGCGACGATGATGAGCTCGCTCGGACCCTGGAGGGCGTCGATGCCGACGTCGGCCGACACGAGCCACTTCGCCGCCGCCGCGTACGCGTTACCGGGTCCGACGATCTTGTCGACGCGACCAAGCGACGCGGTGCCATACGCGAGCGCCGCGACCGCCGCGGCGCCTCCCGCGCGATAGAGGGTCGTCGCGTCGACGAGCTCGAGCGCGTACGCCAGCGCCGGATCCACCGACCCGTCGCGTGGCATCGGCGACGCGACGACGAGCTCCCGGACCCCCGCAACCTGCGACGGCACTCCGGTCATGAGCGCCGTCGATGGATACGCGGCGATGCCGCGCGGCACGAGCGCCCCCACGCGACCCAGCGGCGACGGGACGAGGCTGACGTCGCCGTGGCTATCGCGACGACGCGCTTCGCGTGGGCGCTGCCGCGCGTGAAACGCGCGGATGCGCGCGTAGGCCAGATCGAGCGCCCGACGCGTCTCGCCGTCGCAGGCGCGAGCCGCGCGGCGGATGGTCTTCGCGTCCACGACGAGATCGCGCGCGCTCGCCTCGCGCCGATCGAAGCGCCGCACCGTGCGGAGAACGGCCGCATCGCCGCCGCGCCGGACGGCGCGCACGATGGCAGCCGCGGCCTCGCGCTCGTCCGGACCGAAGGCGCCGCCGCGCCGGGCGCGATCCACGTCGCGCGCCAGTGCGCTGAGCGAGCGGACCCTCACCTGCATTCGGCCCAGCGCGCGAGGC
The DNA here is from genome assembly GCA_035513115.1 of Candidatus Limnocylindria bacterium. Lineage (GTDB taxonomy): Bacteria > Chloroflexota > Limnocylindria > P2-11E > P2-11E > CF-39. Next base: position 19,185 of record DATKCP010000027.1, read on the forward strand.
GCTCGACCAGCGGGGCGATCTCGTCCCGCCTCTGGTGGTACGCCGCCGGATTCGCGACCAGCCGCGCCGTCGAGCTGGCGATCTCCTCGACGATCGCGAGCCCGTTCGCCGCCAGCGTCGCGCCGGTCGCGACGAGGTCCACGATCCAGTCGGCGAGGCCGACCTGTGGCGCGACCTCCGCCGAGCCCGCGACCTTCACGATCTCGACCGCGATGCCACGCCTTCGGAAGTGCTCCTCCGCCACCCGCGGGTACTTCGTCGCGACCTCGAGGCTCCCGAGATGGCGGTACTCGTCCAGTGAGCGCTCGAGCGCGTCCTTCGGTGCGGCCACCACGAAACGGCAAGCGCCGAACCGCAGGTCGACGAGCTCCAGGAGTCGTGCGCCGGACTCCATCAACACGTCCTTCCCCACGATGCCGAGGTCCGCCGCGCCGCGCTCGACGTAGGTCGCGATGTCGCTCGGGCGCGCGAGCACGTACTCCAGATCGCCGCTGCGCACGGCGAGCTGCCGGCCATCGCCGTCGATGCCCGAGACGTCGAGACCGATCGCGCGCAGCGCGGCGGCGGCGTCCCTCAGGAGCACGCCCTGCGCGAGGGCGAACCGCAGCGGTCTCACGCGAGCTCGCGCGCCAGCGCGTCGCACGTCACGATCCGTCCGCCTTCGAGGCGCAGGCGCTCGCCATCGACGGCCTCTGCGGAGAGCACCGTCATGCCGGCGGGCTCCGCGACGGCCCCGATCGCGACCGCGACGCCTTTGGAGCGGAGCCGCGCGGCAAGACGCGCCGCCGCGCGAGGATCCGCGCCGGGGATGAGCGAAACGAGCGCGCGCTCGCGCGACGGCCGCCAGCCCGATGCGAACAGAGCGAGGTGCAGGCGCGGCACGTTGATCGCGAATCCCGTCGCCGGTCGCGGCGCTCCGAAGGCGCCGAGCAGCAGGTCGTAGCGGCCGCCCGCCGCGATCGGAAACCCGCTCTCCGGATGGAGCGCCTCGAACACGACGCCCGTGTAATAGGGAAGCTCCGGCACGAGAGCGAGATTGGGCACGCCCCACTGCGGCTCCCCGGCGTGTAGCTCCCGCGCGAGCTGGATCACCTCGCGCAGATCCGTGACGCCTTCGACGTCGACGCTCTCGACGTCACGGCCGCGCGCGGCGAGCGCCGCCCGCGCGCGCGCCAGGGCGTCCTCGCCCATGCCCGCGTCGCGCGCCCGGCGGAACGCGCCGACGCGATCGCCGCGACGTAGATCCGCGAGCACGAGCTCGCGCGCGTCAGGGGTCAGCGCGTCGAAGAGCCGGCGTACCACACCGACGTGACCGACCTCGATCGTTGCGCCGCGCAACCCGCAGCTATCGAGCGACTGCGCGAGCAGAGCGAGGACCTCCGCGTCGGCGAGGGATCCGGACGGACCCACGAGCTCGACGCCGGCCTGATCGTATTCGCGCTCCGCCCCGAGCATCGCCGGTTGCTCGCGGAACACCGGCGCGAAGTAGGCGAGACGCAGCGCGCCCGACGCATCGCGGTAGCGCTGGGCCACGAGCCGTGCGACGGCGGTCGTGATGTCCGGTCGCAGCGCGACGAGATCGCCGTCACGGTCGAGGAACTGAATGAGCCGGTCGCCGGCGAGAACGGACTCGCCGTTCGTGCGCTCCACCATCGGAGGCTCCAGCGGGGCGTAGCCGTAGGACATGAACGTATCGGTGAGCGCGCGCTCGATGGCGCGAAGCTCGCGCGCCTCCGTCGGCAGGATGTCGCGAAAACCGCGCGGCGGTGCAAGGGCGGGTGCGCGCGCGGGACTCCTCATCGGCGCAGGCTAGGCACTGGGGTGCGGTCTGTCACGGCGGCGGTGCAGATGGGACCACGTGCGCGCATAGACTTTCCCCGTGCTCGCCCGTCTCCGCGCCAGCCGCCCGGCCCAGGCCGCCCTCGCCGCTGTGCTCGTCGTCGCCGGCGCGTTCGGCTGGTGGACGATCTCGCCGCTGTTCCTCACCACGACCCTGAATGAGGATCTGCCGCGCGCAACGGGCACGGCCGCGCCGACGGCGGCGACAGCGGCAACGACGGCGCCCACCGCCGCGCCCGCCGGTCCAAAGGTGCTCGCGATGGGCCAGCTGCAACGCATCGACGATCTGCACCACGGCACCGGCCCGGTGTCGCTCGTCGAGGTCGACGGCAAGACCTACGTGCGCTTCGAGAACGTCGCCATCCAGAACGGACCTGATCTGCATGTCTATCTCGCGCGCGGCATGGGCGGTGCGTACGACGGCGCGCGCGACCTGTACCTCGGCACGCTCAAGGCGACCAACGGAAGCTTCAACTACGAGCTGCCGGCAGGCACGGCACTCGGCGACTACAGGTCGGTGGTGGTCTGGTGCCGCGCGTTCACGGTGCTTTTCACCTGGGCCGACCTGCGTTAAGGGGCGCCCAGCCGGCGCAGTAGGTCCGGGCTGAGGTCGCCGGTGCAGATCTCCTCGACCGGTCCACGCATCCGGATCTCCCCGTCATCCGCGATGGTGATCCGCAGCTGACCGCCCGGCATCGCCACGGCCACGTCGCGATCGACGAGTCCCCTGCGGTGGCACGCAGCGACGACCGCGCAGCTCGACGATCCCGACGCCAGCGTGTAGCCCGCGCCGCGCTCCCAGATCAGGGCACGCACCTCGGTGCGCGACACGACCTGCGCGAACTGGACGTTGGTGCGCTTCGGGAACGCGGCGTGCGTCTCGATCCTGGGGCCGAGCGTGTGGACGTCGATACGCGCGAGATCCGGCACGACGACGACGCAGTGCGGGTTCCCCATCGACACCGAGGTCACCTCGAACCGCCGGCCGTCGAGGTCGATCGCGTCCAGCGCCTCGAAGCGCGCCTTCCCCATGTCGACGGTGATCTGCGCGACGCGGCCGTTCTCGTGCTCGAGCGCGCAGGTCACCACTCCGCCGCGCGTGTGCAGCGTGAAGCGATCCTTGCTCGTGTAGCCGTGCTCGCGCAGGAACTTCGCGTAGATGCGCGCGCCGTTGCCGCTCTTCTCGGCCTCGCTGCCGTCGGGATTGAAGATGCGGAGGCCGAAATCCGCTCCGTCGCCCCGCGACACGAGCAGGACGCCGTCGGAGCCGACGCCCAGGTGGCGATCGCAGATGAGGCGGACCGCCTCCGGCGTGATCGCGAACGGCACCTTCGCGGGATCGATCACGATGTAGTCGTTGCCGAGGCCGTGTGACCTCACGTAGTGCGCCACCGCGCCCATCATCGCCGCTCGAGATCTTCCTCGTCGCGCTGCGGCTCGGGTGCACGTCGTTCGGCGGCCCCATCGCGCACCTCGGCTACTTCCGCACGGAGTACGTGGTGCGGCGTCGCTGGCTCGACGAGGCGACGTACGCGGAGCTCGTTGCCCTCTGCCAGTCGCTGCCGGGTCCGACGAGCAGCCAGGTGGGTATCGCGACCGGCCTTCTGCGCGGCGGGTCCGTCGGCGCGTTCCTGGCCTGGCTCGGCTTCACGCTGCCGTCGGCTGCGGCGCTCGTCGTGTTCGCCGTCTCCGTCGAGCGGCTCGGCGGTCAGGCGGCGGGCCCGATCCACGGGCTGAACCTCGTCGCCGTCGCCGTGGTCGCGCTCGCGGTCTGGAGCATGGCGCGCGCGCTGGCGTGGGACGTCCTCCGCGCTCCGATCGCGCTCGCCGCCGCGGCCGCGCTCCTCGCCTTCCCGACCGCGCTTACGCAGGTGGGCGTGATCGTGACGGCGGGCATCGCCGGTTGGGCGCTGCTGCGGGCCCCCGCGGTCGTGGCGCCCGCCGGCGTCCGGGTGCCGATCGGACGCCGCGGGGCGGTCGCGTGTGCCGCGCTCTTCCTCGCGCTGCTGATCGTCCTGCCGCTGGCCCGTGTCACCGCGCCGACCGGCGAGATCGCCCTGTTCGACTCCTTCTATCGCTCCGGTGCGCTCGTCTTCGGCGGCGGTCACGTCGTGCTTCCGCTGCTCCAGGCCGAGGTCGTCCCGCCCGGCTGGGTCACGCAGGAGCATTTCCTCGCGGGGTACGGCGCGGCGCAGGCGGTGCCGGGACCGCTCTTCACGTTCGCGGCGTATCTCGGTGCCGTCATCGCTCCGGTTCCGGCGAACGGCGGTCTCGCGGCCTGGCCTCCCGGCGGCGCGCCCGGCGCCGTGCTGGCCCTCGTCGCGGTCTTCCTTCCCTCGTTCCTGGTGGTATTCGCGGCGCTGCCGTCGTGGGGCGCGCTGCGAGCGCGCGCGGATGCGCAGGCCGCGCTCCGCGGGATCAACGCCGCCGTCGTCGGGATCCTGCTCGCGGCGCTCATCACGCCGATCGCGACGAGTGCCATCCGCGGACCGGTCGATGCCGCCTTCGCGCTGGCCGCGGTCGCGATGCTCCTCGGGAAGCTGCCGCCGTGGTTCGTGGTGATCACGATCGCGGCCATAGCATCGCTTCTGCGATGACGTTCCCCGCGGCGCTCTTCCCCGACACGGCGCGCCTGACGCAGCGCAACACGCTCGCGATCGCCGGCTGCGACCTCGTCGACCTCGCCGCGGAGTACGGCACTCCTCTATACGTCTACGACGAGGCGACGATCCGCGCGCGCGCCCGCTCGTTCCGCGAGGCCGTCGCGGCGTACGGCGGTCGCGCGACGGTCTGCTACGCCGCAAAGGCGTACGGCGCACCGTGGCTGCTGCGGCTCGTCGCCGCGGAAGGTCTCGGCCTCGACGTCGTCTCCGGCGGCGAGCTGCACGCGGCGGTGCGCGCCGACTTCCCGCGCGACCGCATCTTCTTCCACGGCAACAACAAGAGCGAGGACGAGCTGCTGTTCGCGAGCGCTGAGGACGTTGGACGCATCGTCGTGGACAACCTGGACGAGATCACGCTCCTTGCTCGGGTCGCCGCGAAGCAGGACGCGCGCATGCCGGTCCTGCTGCGCCTCGGTCCCGGGGTCGATGCGCACACGCACGCGCACCTGCTCACCGGCGCGGAGGACACCAAGTTCGGCCTGGACATCGCGAGCGGCGCGGCCGAGGTGGGCGTGCGCGCGGTCCTGGCGCGGCCGAAGCTCGAGCTGCGCGGCTTCCACGCGCACATCGGCTCGCAGATACGCGAGCTGGCGCCCTATCGCGAGTCGGTGGAGCGTCTCTTCGCCTTCGCGGCGGAGATGCGCGAGAAGACCGGCTTCGTCGCTCGCGAGATCAGCCCCGGCGGCGGCTACGGCGTGCGCTACACGCTGGACGACCCCGAGACGCGGCCCGCCGACATGATCCGCGAGGTGGCGAGGCTCGTCGCCGACACCGGCAAGCGGCACGGCTTCGCGGAGCCCCTGCCCGACCTCACGATCGAGCCTGGCCGCTCGATCATCGCCCCGGCGGGTGTCGCCCTCTACCGCGTCGGATCGGTGAAGCGGGGGGCGCGCACGTACGTCGCGGTGGACGGCGGCATGGCCGACAACATCAGGCCCACGGCGTACGGCGCGCAGTACACGGCGGTGCTGGCGAGCCGAGTGCGCGGCGACGATGTGACCGACGTCGCGGTCGCGGGCAAGTACTGCGAGACCGGCGACATCCTCATCCAGCGCGTCGCGGTCCCGCTGCCCCGCGTCGGCGAGGTCATCGCCGTGCCGGCCTCAGGCGCCTATCAGCT
>DATKCP010000028.1:0-9768 GCA_035513115.1 Candidatus Limnocylindria bacterium
CGGGAACCTCTGGGTCGACGGGCGGCTGCGCTTCATCCCGCAGACGCGCGGCAGCACCCAGCCGCAGATCCCGGACATCAAGTACCCATACCGGGTCCCGGATGGGTCGTTCTTCGTGCTCGGTGACAATCGCCAGTCATCCCAGGACTCGCGGACGTTCGGGGCTCAGCCCTACGACCGCATCATCGGCAAGGTGATCCTGCGGTTCTGGCCCCCGGATCGGCTCATCTTCTTCGACTGGTGATCTAGCCGATCGAACTCCCGATCTCTGCATCGGGGTCCGGCTTCAGCAGCAGGACTCGTCCGTCCTCTTCGATCGCGCCGAGCGTGAGGACCTCCGACTCGAAGGTCGCGATCCGCCGCGGCGGGAAGTTCGTGACGCAGACCACGAGACGGCCGACGAGATCGGACTTCTCGTACCACTGGCGCACCGCCGCCGAGGACCGGCGCGTGCCGTGCGGGCCGAAGTCGATGATGAGCTTGTAGCTCGGGTTACGCGCCTCCGGGAAGTCCTCGACCGCGAGGACGCGCCCGACGCGCATCTCGATCTTCTGGAAGTCGTCCATGGTCGCCACGTCCCTATCATCGGACGTGTGGGCGATGTCTTCCACCGCGCGACCGACTGGGAGATCGTCGCCCCGTCGCGCATCCTGCGCGTCACCTGGGACGATGGCGCGGTGAGCGAGTACGCGTGGGAGCCGCTGCGCCGCGCCTGCATGTGCGCGTACTGTCATGGGGAAGGCGCCTATCGAGGCGAGGTGAACGAGGACACCCGTTTCACCGAGGAGCAGACCACCTTGAAAGAGGTATTCCCCGTCGGCCGCTACGGTCTGACGCCGTCATGGGGCGACGGCCACGACACGGGCATCTACACGTTCAAGATGCTGCGCCAGGCATCGGGCCTCGAATGAGCGAGAGGGAGCAGTCGTGAAGTTCTTCACCAAGAAAGCCGACCTTCCCGCCGAAACGGCCGCGCGAGTGCCACCCGGCCAGTACCTCACGGAGAAGTGGCCGGTGCTGCATTACGGCCCGGTGCCGCCGTTCAATCCCAAGACCTGGGACTTTCGAGTGTTCGGGAACGTTGACAACGAGGTCAAGCTCACCTGGGAGGAATTCCAGAAGCTGGAGCAGACCGCGGTCCAGGCGGACATGCACTGCGTGACCACCTGGTCGCGACTCGACCAGAAGTGGGAAGGCGTCCCGTTCTCGAGGATCGTCGAGCTCGCGAAGCCGAAGTCCGGCTCGAACTTCGTCATCGCGCACTCGGAGTACGGCTTCACGGCGAACACGCCGATCGAGTACTGCCTGCGGGACGACTGCCTCATCGCGCTACGCGCGAACGGCGCGCCGCTCACCGCCGAGCACGGATCGCCCGCGCGTCTCGTGGTGCCGCGTCTTTATGCGTGGAAGAGCGCGAAGTGGCTGCGCGGCATCGAGTTCTCCGAGGTCGACAAACCCGGCTTCTGGGAGCGAAACGGATATCACAACACCGGAGAGCCTTGGAAAGAGCAACGCTACTGGGGGGACGACTGACCTAGGCCGCGCCTCGCTCCGGCGCCTCCACCGGGTCGTAGTGCGCCCGGAAGAAGCGAACGATCTGCGTCTGATCGACCGTCGGCAGCTTGAAGAGCCAGGTCCATGCGGTGAGCGCGACCTTCGCGTCCGTCAATTCTGGATAGGGCTGGAGGATGATCTTCGTATATCCGCCGACCTGGAGCTGCCGCACGATGCCCTTGAGCTCGTCGACCTCGGCCGTGGTGAGGTTGTTGTAGCCGATCACGACGCCGCCGTGCTCGAGGTTGTGGGTCGTCACCTCGTTCGGAAGCGTCGTGTCCTTGATGCCCCACGGCGCGGGCGCGGCGGGCTGGGCCCAGTGCTGCCCGGAGGTGGGGGGCACCGAGTTGTAAACGCCGCGCTGACCGGACGGGATGTGATCGGGGCTCAGGGCCTCGACCTTCGTGCCGACCACCTGGCCGGCGGGATCGAACTCGCTCGCGTTGACGTCGAGCGGCGGGCTCGGCGCGTCGAAGGCGCCGAGAGAGCGCGCCAAGATGATGAGCCCGACGAAGGCCGCGGCCGCGCCGAGGGCGATCCAGCCCTGGCCGATGCGCCGCGGCGCGTTACCACCGCCGCCTCCGCCGCCGCTACGGCGGCGCTGCTGCTTGGTGCGTTCGCGTTCGCGCCGCTCGCGGCGTGTGGTGACGGCCATCACCCTCAAGGATACCTAGACTTCACGGCGTGACGGTCCGCGTTCGCTTTGCCCCCTCTCCCACCGGTTCGCTCCACATCGGGAGCGTGCGCACCACTCTGTACAACTACTTCTTCGCGCGGCAGAACGCCGGGAAGCTGATCCTGCGGGTCGAAGACACGGACCAGGACCGCCTCGTGCCGGGTGCGATCGACTCCATCTACGACGGCCTTGCCTGGCTGGGCGTGAAGTGGGACGAGGGCCCCCGCGAGGGCGGCCCGCACGCCCCGTACATCCAGTCGGAGCGGCTCCCCCTCTATCGGCGACACGCCCAGGAGCTCGTCGACGGCGGCGCCGCGTACTTCTGCTTCTGCTCGAAGGAGCGCCTGGCCGCCATGCGCGCCCAGCAGGCGCTGCGCAAGGAGATCACGCGCTACGACGGGTTCTGCCGGCGCATCGACCCGAAGGAGGCGGCGGAGCGCGCGAGGACCGAGCCGCACGTCGCGCGACTGAAGGTGCCGGACGACGGCGTCGTCGCCCTCGACGATCTCGTGTACGGGCACATCGAATGGCCGCTGAGTACGATCGAGGACCAGGTCATCCTGAAGTCCGACGGCTTCCCGACGTACCACCTGGCTGTCGTGGTCGACGATCACGTCATGGACATCACGCACGTCCTCCGCGGCGAGGATTGGCTGCCGTCGACGCCGAAGCACCTGCTCATCTGGCGCGCGTTCGGCTGGGAGATCCCGCCGCACGCGCACGTGCCGAACGTCCTGGGTGCCGATGGGAAGAAGCTCGCGAAGCGCCACGGCGCGACGAAGGTGGAGGAATTCAAGGATCAGGGCTATCTCCCGGAGGCGATGATCAACTACCTGGCGCTGGTGGGCTGGTCACCCGGTACGGAGGAAGAGATCTTCGCGATCGACGAGCTCACGGAGCGCTGGCGGATGGATCAGGTGCAGCGCGCCGGCGGCAAGTGGGACAGGGCCCGGCTCGACTGGTTCGACGGCATGTGGATCCGCAGGCTCGCCGAGGATGATCTGCTCGGTCGTCTGCGGGATCTCCTGCCCGCGGAGTGGGATCGGGACGTCATCCGGAGGGCGCTCCCGCTGCTGCGCGAGCGGATGAGAACGCTCGCTGACGCACGCGACCAGGTCGAGTTCCTCTTCGCGGAGCCGCCGCCGTACGAGGCCACGCTGCTCGTGCCGAAGAAGAAGGAGCCGCGCGAGGCGCTCGACCTCCTCGTACAGTCGACCGTCGTGCTCGGACACGTCCAGCCCTTCGGTCACGCGGCGATCCGCGCCGCGATCGAGGGCATCGCGGCCGCGGAGGGGTGGTCGCTCAAGGACGCGAGCCATCCGATCCGGGTGGCCGTCACGGGCCGTACCGTTGGGCTCCCGCTGTTCGAGTCTCTGGAGCTCCTCGGCAGGGAACGCACAATGGCGCGCATCGAGCGCGCGCAGGACCTCTTCGAGAAAGGTGTGGACTGATGGCCACGCTCGCACGTCGTGTCGGTCTGGGCCTCAACGCGCGGGGTGACGTCTCGGAGTTCGTCAGATGGGCGGACCGTGCGCGATCACTCGGGCTCGAGTCGGTATGGATCCATGACTCGTACTTCGAGCGCGACGCGGTCACCTACGCGAGCGCAGTCGCGGCGCAGGTCCAGGAGATCAAGATCGGACTGGGTGCGCTCAACCCATTCACGCGCCACCCCGTCCTCATCGCTATGACCATCAGCGCGCTCGACGAGATGGCCCCCGAGCGGATCCTCCTCGGCATGGGCTCGGCGCTCCCGCTCCGCCTCGGCCAGATGGGAATTCCTTACACACCGCCTGACGCCGTGACGAAGTCGAGCGAAGCGATCGACACGCTGCATACGCTCTGGAAGGGCGAGCGCATGCCGTCGGGGACTCCTGGCCTGCCGCCGCTCCAGCCGATGTTCCCGCCGGTCCACCGCGTCCCCATCTATCTCGCTGGCTATCGCTCCGGGATCATGGAGCTCGCGGGTCAGAAGGGCGACGGATACCTCGCGCGCCCGGCCGAATCGATCCCGGGCCTGAAGAAGCTGCTCAGCGTGATGAACAGAGCCGCGCGCGAGGCGGGCCGCGATCCAAAGGACATCGACGTGGCGGGCTACCTGCTCGCTCTCGTCGCCGACACGCGGCGCGACGCGCTCAACCGCGCGAAGCGCGAGCCGTTCGTGATCTTCATGATGAGCATCCTCTCGGACGTGACCCTGAGGCGCGCGGGATTCGAGCCTGAGCTGCGCGACCGCATCGCGGTGCACTGGCGCAAAGAGGACTACACCACGGCAGGCGGGCTCATCCCGGACGATTTGCTCGACGCGTTCATCGTCTGCGGCACGCGGCGCGAGATCGCCGACCGCGCCTGGGAGTACCACGAGGCGGGCATGGACCTGCCGGTCCTGCAGCCGGTCGTGCAGGACGAGGATCAGGTCACCGCCGTCCTCGACGCGGCGGTCGCGTACGGCTCCGGCGAAGCGGGCACGGTCGCGGCGCGCACTGCCCTCGACGCGCAGCAGAAGAGCGCTGCGGGAAGCGTGCGGGACCGGATCGGCGCGTACTGGGAGATCGCGCGGCCGTTCTCGTTCACCGCGTCCACGGTGCCGGTCGCGGTCGGCGGTGCGCTCGCCGCGGTCGAAGGCCTCTTCGACTGGACGCTGTTCCTGGTCTCACTCGTCGCCGGCGTCCTGCTGCACGTCGGGACGAACGTCACCAACGAGATCTACGACGTGCGAAAGGGCGTGGACACGATCGTCTCGCCGCGGGCGAGCCACGCGATCGTGAAGGGACGCATCACCGACCGCGGGGCATACGTGTTGGCAGTCACCTCGTTCGCGGTCGCGTTCGCGCTCGGCGTGTATCTCGTCTCGGTGCGCGGCTGGCCCGTCGTGGCGCTCGGGCTCGCCGGACTCATCGGTGGCTACACGTACACCGCGCCGCCGTTCCAGTACAAGTTCAGTCCGTATGGCATTCCGCTCGTCTTCATGCTCATGGGTCCGCTGATGGTCGTCGGCTCCTTCTATGTGATCACCGGAACGGTCAGCTGGAGCGCGCTCGCGATCAGCATCCCGGTCGGTTTCCTCGTCGCGGCCATCCTGCACGGCAACGAGTGGCGCGACATCAGCGAGGACGCGCGGGCCGGTGCGAGGACGTTCTCGGTCCGCATGGGCCGGCAGGCGGCCCACTGGCTCTATCTCGTCCTCGTGGTCGGCGCGTACATCGCGCTCACCGTCGCCGTGCTCGCGGGCCTGCTGCCCAACTGGAGCCTGCTCGCGATCCTGTCTCTGCCGCTGCTGGTGCGGCAGATCCGCAGCGCGGAGTTCGGCGCCAGCGGTCAGCAGCGCGCCATCGCGATGATCGACCTGCAGACCGCCCAGCTGCACGCCGCGTTCGGCTACCTCATGGTCGCCGGCCTGGTCATCGCCGCCATCGCCGCGACGCGTTAGCGAACTCTCGCGTAAGGACTCGGGCTGGTTCTCGGTGATCGGCGCGGCGGCTGGAGACCGGACGTCGGCCAGCCGCCGCGCGTGCGACGAACGGGGTCATCGACGCTGCGCGACCGACTGAAGCTCGCTGCCGTCGGCCGCCCGTAGCAGCTCTTCGCATCGTTCGGCGAGCTCGAGCGCGTCTTTCGAAGCACAGCCCGAGCGTGACGCGAGCAGCAGCGCGTTGAGCGCGTGACGATAGAGCGATCGTTGGACGGCGTGGCGGTCGCAGTCGCTGTCGCAGCAATTCCGACTGGCCATCGGTCTCCTCCCTTCGCGCTGTTTTTGCCCGGAAAACAAAAACGCCACGGGAGGAGCCCGTGGCCTTACCGCGCCGTGAGCACGCTGCTACAGCGCTAGCCCGAGCTGGCCTCCCGCGTTGATGCGCTGTACGGAACGGTCAATCAACACTCCTTTCTTCTGCGCGCGTCGCGTGAAGCGCAGATGTAGCAGAGACCGGCACCGAATACAAGAGCCGATCTCCACAATTTGTACGCGAGATACTTCCGTGCATGGCAACCATCGGGAATGCGCGGTGACGAAGGGCGGGCCCGTCCTGGCCATCGGTCTCGCGATGGCGTTCGGACTGTTCGGGCTGACCTTCCGCGGCTCGCGCGCGCGGTTCTGGGAGCGCATGACGCTCACCGGCTTCCTGCTGGGCACCATGGCGCTCGCGAACGACGCCGAGCTCCGCCGGCTGCGCTTCCGCCAGCAGGACGTCGCGCTGGGGCTCCTGTCCGCCGCCGGCTTGTACGTCATGTTCCAGGCGGGCGACCGGATGGCGCGGGCGGTCATGCCGAGAGGCTCGCAGGAGATCGGCGACATCTACGCGCTCCGTTCGCTACGGCCGAAGTCCGAGATCGCCACGCGGCTCGCGACGATCATCGGCCCCGCCGAGGAGCTCTTCTGGAGGGGGTTCGTGCAGCGGCGCATCGGCGCGCCCGGCGCCGCGCTGACATACGGCGGCGCGCACCTGGTCACCGGGAACGCCACGCTCATCGGCGCCGCGACGGTCGCCGGTATCTACTGGGGGCTGCTGCGGGCCATCGGCATGAGCATGCCGGCGCTCATCACGAGCCACGTCGCCTGGGACATCTGGATCTTCCTGCTCGCGCCCACCGAGCCCGAGCAGGATCCGGTGTCGGGCTAGGTGGAGCGGTCGCGGATCCGCTCGGCCAAGCGCTTGGCACAGCAGGCGCAGTGCGGATCGGGCCAGACGAGCCAGACCACCAGCGCGAGCCAGCCGGCGAAGAGGCCGATGCTGAAGGCCATGTCAGCCGACAGATACATGCCGCGCGGCTCCGCAAGACGCCTGCCAGCGACGGAAATCGCCCACCAGACCGCCAGGAACGAGCAAGCCGCCCCGGCGCCTCACGGCCGGACCTCTCCTGTCGTGCCGCCCTTCGCGGCGGCGATCGCGTCGCGGAGCGAGAAGCGGCCGAGGTAGAGCGCGCGTCCCACGATCACGCCGCGCAGACCGCGGTGACGCAGCCTGGCGACCGCGCGGATGTCGTCCACCGAGCCGACGCCGCCGGAGTAGATCACGTCGCCGCCGAACGCGCGGGCGACCGCCTCGAGGTTCGCGATATCGGGACCCTCCAGCGTCCCGTCGACCGAGACGTTGGTGTACACGACCGTGGGGACGCCGGTGACGGCGAGCTGCTGCATCAGGTCGACGGCTCGGACGTCGGTCGTCTCGGTCCACCCGCGCGTCACCACCATGCCGCTCCGGGCGTCGACGGCCACAGCCATGCCGTCGGCGTGGCGATCGACCAGACGGCCGATCAGCTCGGGCTCCTCGATGGCCACGGTGCCGACGACGATCCGCGACGCGCCCGCCTCCGCGAACTTCTCCGCCGTGTCGAAGTCGCGGATGCCGCCGGCCGCCTGGATCTTCACCGTGAAGCGGTTCGCGATCTGGCGGATCGCGTCGAGGTTTGCGGGCTCGCCCGTCCGCGCGCCGTCGATGTCGACGATGTGCAGCCACTCCGCGCCCTCGTTGACGAGGCGCTTCGCCGCCTCGAGCGGCGAGGGCGCCACCTCCTCGACGGTCGAGAAGTCACCGCGCGTCATGCGGACAACGCGCCCGCCGTAGATGTCGATCGCGGGATAGACGATCACGGAATGCGATGGTAGAGCGCGTCGAGGACGCGCCGGGTCGACGCCTCGACACCGTAGCGCTGCGCGAGCGCCGCGACGTGCATCGGTTCGGGCGGCACCTTCGGGATCGTCCCGTCTCCGGTGACCTCGATGGCGCAGTCGAGGACCGGGCCGCCGACGGTGCGCGCCGCCACGAGGTACTCCTTCGACGCGTTGAGCTTCGCGCGGATCGTCGGCGAGAGGTCCTTCGCGGCGAGGATCGCATCGAGCGAGCCGTACTTCGCCAGCAGCTGCGACGCGGTCTTCTCCCCGATGCCGCGCACTCCTGGGAGCCCGTCCGAGGGGTCGCCGCGAAGGATCGCGTAATCGAGGTAACGGTCGCCCGGGATCCCGTACTTCGCGTGGATCCAGGCCTGATCGACCGGGGCGAGCTCGGAGACGCCGCGGACCGTGTGAAGAACGCGGATGCGCGGATCGCGCACGAGCGTGTACAGGTCGCGGTCGCCGCTCACGATCTCGATCGGCCCCTCGATCCTCGTGGTCAGCGTCGCGATCACGTCCTCCGCCTCACACTCGGTCGCGTTCGCGATCGAGATGCCGAGCGCGCGCAGGAGCTCGGCGATGATCAGGAGCTGGGGCTCGACCTCGTCCGGCGGCTCGTCGCCGGTTGCCACGCGCGCGCTCTTGTACTGGGGAAGCAGCGCGACCCGGAACTGCGGCCTCCAGTCGCTGCCGAACTCGAACGCGATGTACAGCCGACTCGGCTTGCGATCGTGGAGCAGGCGCTCGATGAAGTTGAGGAACCCGACGACCGCGTTCACCAGCGCGCCGTCCGGCGCTCGCACCTCGGGCATCGCGTGGTAGGCGCGGTACGCAAGGCTCGACGCGTCGATGAGGAGGGTCGCTATGCGGGCGCCGCCGCGAAGACGTGGTCGAGCGCCGCGATGAAGCGATCGTTCTCCGCCGGCGTGCCGATCGAGACGCGCAGGCAGCCGGCGCAGCCCGGCCACATCGAGATGTCGCGTATGAGCACGCTCTGCTCGAGGAAGCGCGCATGCACTGCTGCAGGCGCTTCGTCATTCACGCGGAAAAGGACGAAGTTCGTTACGGAGGGGAAGGCCTCGATCGCGCGGATCTTCGTCAGCGCCGCGAACACGCGCCCGCGCTCGCGGTGGCACTGCTCGACGCGCCGCGAGATGGAGGCATCGTCCTTCGCGATCTTCCCGGCAACCGCGTGCGTCAGCGAGCTCACGTTGTACGGGAGCTGTACGGCGCGGAAGAGCTCGGCCACCGCGGGATGCGTCACGAGGATCCCGACCCGCAGACCCGCCGCGGCCCGGACCTTGGAGAACGTCTTGCTGATGACCATGTTCGGATGCGCGGCGAGCTCCGGGAGGAGCGTCGTGCCGGCGAAGTCGCTGTATGCCTCGTCGACCAGAACGAGCGTCTCGGGGTGCGCCTCGGCCACGGCGAGGATCGCGTCGAACGGGACCTCGTTGCCGGTCGGATTGTTCGGGGTCGTGAACACGATGATGTCAGCGCGCGCCTTCGCGGCCGCCGCCACGGCGCGTTCGCGGCTGATGTCGTACGGGAGACCGATGACCTCGTCGACGACCGTGCCGCCGGCGATCACCGTAAGGCGCGCGTGCATCGAATACGTCGGTTGGAACAGGAGCGTCCTCCGTCCGTGGCCGCCGAATACGAGGAACGTGTTGAGCAGGACCTCGTTGCTCCCGTTGCCGAGCACGAGCTGGTCGGGCTCGACGCGGTAGCGCTCGGCGAGAAGCCCGCGCAGATCGACGGCTGACGATGGATAGCGGTTGAGCAGCACGGCATCGAGCTCCTGCGGCGTCAGCCAGTCGCCGGCCGGATTCGGCTCCGCCCACTCGTTCGCGTTGAGCCGCACATCCGCCTTCTGCTGCCCCGTGCGATACGCGGGAAACACGGCCAGGTCGTCGCGGGGCCTCGG
>DATKCP010000029.1:0-11870 GCA_035513115.1 Candidatus Limnocylindria bacterium
TGGCGTGGATTCGATCCGACGAACGATCTGGTCGCGAGCGCATATCACGTGAAGCTCGCGATCGGGCGCGACTACAGCGACATCCCACCGCACCGGGGAACGTTCCGCGGCCCCGCGCAGGAAGTGCTGTCCGTAGATGTCTCGACTGCGGTCGCGTAGCGGGAACCTTCCGCTCGGCGAGTACGGCGTCGAGGAGGATGACGCGAATAAAGCCGCTACGCGCCGGGCGCTCGGTACTTGACCCCCTTGGCCTTGCGCAGGGCATCCATCGTCTCGTCTACGGTCAGGAGGACCGTCGTCTCCAACGAAGAAAGCGCACCACCGGCGCCGATCGCCAGCGCGACCGCGGCCATCGACACGTTGTCCGGGGCCTCCCAGAGCGTGTAGCCATCGTGCGTACCGAAGGCGTACCAGAACCCGTGGAGTTTCCCACCGACCGACTCGATATACGACTGAGCGGCCTTCCTGCGGTCCTCTGGATTGCCGATCAGCTTGGCCCAGGTCTCCGGGGTGTAGCCGAACCTCGACAGATAGAGCGGCATTTCTCTCCCTCTCATTCGCCAACGCGCGCGGGTCGCCGTTGAGCGTTGCAGTATGACCCGCGCGGCAACGTCAGCTCCTGAACTCGCGCTCGACCGTCTTGCCCGATTCGGCACCCGGGGCAAGTGAGAGCGCGATGTCCACCGCCTCGGCCGGCGTCTTCGCAAAGTGCAGCTCGCTCGTGCCGGCCTCATCGAGGTGCTTTCCCTCGTAGGCGATACCGCGGATGCGATCGGACCAGCCACCGGTCCCCTCGAGGATCACCGTCGGCTTGTCCTCGTACGCGACGGTGAGCTCGTTCAGCGTGCCGATGCCGCCGCTGATCATGATCACCGCGTCCGCGGCGCGGACGACGAGCGTGTTGCGCATCCAGCCCATGCCGGTCGTGATCGCGACGTCGACGTACGCGTTCGCGTCCCGCTTGTCGAACCCCGGCAGGATCCCGATGACCAGCCCTCCCGCGCTCTTCGCGCCGCGGCTCACGGCCTCCATGACCCCCGAGAGGCCCCCGGTGACGACGACGGCGCCACGCTCGGCCAGCAGCCTCCCCACCTCCTCGCCCGCGCGAAGCGCGCGCTCCGGCACGGGGTCGGCGGGATCGCGCGCGCTCTTGCCGATGACGGTGACGACGGGCCGTCGCATCACGCCCTCAGCTCAGCCGCCAGAACGTCGGATCGAGACCGAGGTCGTCGAAGATCGCTTCCGCCTCTTCGTTCGTGAAGCGGCTCCAGTCCGGGTCGAGCTTCTTCGCGTACCACGCGTGCGCGAGCCCGGTCGCCTGTTCGATGGTGAGGACTGACGAGGCGGGCGGCTTCGCTTTCTCGCGCCAGACCTTGGCGTGCTCCTCCGACCGGAAGAGAAGCATCGTCGATCAGGTGAAGTGGATGTCCCGCCAAAAATCGCGCGGCCGCACGCCGACCTGCATGACCGTCCAGGTCTGCAGATCCGTGCCGCCGTCCGCGTCGACCTCGACCACGAGCTCCTCGCCGCAGTCCGCGCAGTGCGTCTCGAGCACGCCGGTCTCGCCCAGCGCGGCGGGGATGCCGAGCGCGTCCCAGGCGCAGATCCCGAACCACACGCGATTCGCCGTCGTCACGAAGAAGTCGGTCGGCCCGACGCAGAAGGGGTCGTAGGCGTAGATCTCGTGCGAGTCCCTCCGCGGGATGAACACGCGGCCCTCGATCATGCGCGCGAACGAGGCGTCCACTGAAGCTACGCCGAGGCCCATGTCCTCAGCGACGGCCGCGATCGTCGGGATCTTTCCGCGGGTCTGGATCGAGCGGGCGATCGCGATGCGGACCGCGCGGTCCGCCTCAGCGTCGTTCATTCGCGACGTACTTCACGAGGTCGAGCTCGTAGTAGCGGGCCGGTCCGGCGTAGCGCATGCCGGCCTTCTCCATCACGCGCCGCGACGCGACGTGCTCCGGGAAGCAGATCGCGATGATCTCTCGCAGGCCGAGATCGCGGAATCCGAAGTCAAGGCATGCGCGCGCCGCCTCGGTGGCAAGCCCGCGGCCCCACCACTCCTTCGCGAAGTGATAGGCGACCTCGACTTCAGGGCCCTTTCCCTCGACGTAGACCAGGCCGCAGTCACCGATGAACTCGCCCGTCGCGCGCAGCTCGACCGCCCACAGGCCAAAGCCGTGCTCGCGCTCGTGGCGCATGAAGCGCTCCACCGCGCCGCGCGTGCGCTCCAGCGACGGCGACGCGCCGCGCGGGATGTATCGCATCGTCTCGTCGTCGCCGAACACGCGCTCGTGCAGCGCTTCGGCGTCGCCGATCTCGAACGAGCGGATCACCAGGCGCGGCGTCTCGATCGGGAACGCCACGGCGCGGGCGGCGCCAGTGGACGCCGGTTCTGCGGTCACGGTGCGGTGAGCATAGGGTCGATCGCCAGCAGCGCGCGCAGTGCGGCCGGCCACGCGAACCAGTGGCGCGACGCGATGGCGCCGGTCGTCTCGTCGTACGCCTCGGGCAGCAGCCCGTCCCAGGTCTCGACGCGTTCCAGGCGCTCCAGCGCCTCGCGCTCGCGCTCCGGGTCACCCAGCACGCGCGCCACGACCACCTCCTGCAGATCGCCCAGCGGCCACGGATGGCGCGTGTGCAGCGAGCCGAGGCCGCCCAGAGCTCCGGCGAAGTACCCGTCGTTCGCGCTACTCCACGCAAAGTCGATGGTCGCGCGCCACACCGGATCTTCCGCGTCGCAGAATCCCCAACCCGGCGCGAAGACCGTGGGAAGGTCGTTCGCGTCGTGGTAGTGACGCGCGCCGTCGGCCCGCGCGCCGCGCACCGCGTACGCGAAGCGACGGGAGTCCGTGAATCCGTCCCGCGCCGCATCTCGCACTTCCGAAGCCGCAGGCGGATCGAGATCGCGCAGCACGCGCCACAGCAGCACGTGACTCGAGAAGTGGAAAGGCTGCTCGAGCGGATCGTCGGCGGGCGTCTCGTCGGTCGCGATGAGGCCACACGCCGTGCGGCGGTCCAGCAGCGCGCGCAGCGTCTCGTCGCGCTTCCGCGCAAATGAGTCGAGCACCGACCGCTCCCCGGTGAGCCGCGCGTGATCCTCCAGGAGAAGGAGTGGGAAGAGCTGCTGATCGAGCTGGAACGCGGGGTCCTTTGCCGCCCCGTTCGCCAGCGATGCGCGTGGCCACCAGCCGCCGGGGCGCTCCGCCTCCAGGTACAGCCAGCGCAGGAATCCGTCGACGAGCGCGCGCACGCGCTCGTCATGCGGCGCGAGCTCCAGGAGCATGCGGCACACGTAGTACGCGTCCCGCGTCCAGACCAGCGGCAGGATCTCGTGATCCGCGAGCAGCGCGACGAGCTCGTCGCCGGCCTGCGCGGCGGCGCAGTCCAGCGCGTACGCCGCCCCGCGGCGGATCGCGCGATCGGACTCCGCGTCGCGCCCGATGCCCTGCCACCACGTGCGCCGCTCGCGCACCTCCGCGCCGACCAGCTCGTGTCCCTCCCCCGCGAGCAGCATCGCTTCGCCGATGGCCCGGTCCAGTGTTTGGGCCAGCGCGATCGCCACCACGATCGGCACGCTCGTGCCGGCCGGCACCTGACTGCTCGGCGGCAGTGCGATGGCCGCCGCGGCTCCGAGCTCGCGGTCGTCCATCCAGATGAGCTGGCCCTCCTGGCCGAAGGTCGTGCGCCCGGGTGCGGCCGCCAGCGCGCCGCCCGGCGTCAGCTGCGTATAGGCCGCGCGCGCCAGGCGCATCGATCCCCTCCAGTTCGCGCCGATCGCGGTGTCCCGGTCGCGCGCCGCGAGGCGCACGATCTGGATCGCGCCGTGACGGCCGCGCGGCGCGAGCGTGAGCGCCTCGACGCGCGCATGACCGATCTCGTGGACCGCGAGGGGCAGCGAGTCTTCCACCAGGAACGCCTCGGCGTCGCCGCGCAGGATGTAAAGGCCGAAGCCGCGCCGCGACGGTGCGGCGAGATCGGCTCGGTAGCGGCGCGCCGCTGGCTGATCGCCGTGGCTCTCATCCGGGAACGCCGGCATGTCCGTGAGAACGACGCGTCCATGGACCGGGTGCGTGATCCCGAGCGAGAGCCAGAGGCCGCCGGGCGTGACGCTGCCCGAGACGATGCCGTTGCCGACGTCGAGCGGCTTGTACGGCTTGCGCGGGTCGAGCCGCGTCGGGCGCATTCGCTAGCCCGCCGCGAGCCAGTCGAGCGCGACGGCGGCGGTCCAGGACTGGTCTGGCGAGCCGAGCGGCTCGGCCGTGAACGGCTCGAAGTATTCGGCGAAGCGCGAGCCGGGACGCGCGAGCAGCGCGAGGTTCGCTTCGCGGAGGCGCGCGGCCTCCCTCTCGAGGCCGTGCGCGCGCAGCCCGCACCAGAGCAGCCAGTTGATCACCGGCCACGCGGGCCCGCGCCAGTACGCGCGCGGGCGGAACTCGGGCCACGTCGCGCCGGTGCTGAGGACGACCGGAAACGCGAGCCCCTTCGCACCCGCGAAGTCCGGGCCGAAGATGCGGTCGGCGAAGTGGCGCGCCTCCGCACGCGTCAGGCTCGGGACGAGCACCGGGCACAGACCGGCGCTCGTCACGCAGCGGATCGGATGCTCGGCGCGTAGGTCGAAGTCGAGCGCGAGCTCGAGCCGGTGGTCCCAGCAGCCTCTCACCGCCTGGGCCGACCGCCTCGACCACTCCGCGATGGTGGCGCGCTCGACGGGGGGCGCGCCCGCCTGCTCGGCGATCTGCGCGAGGGCGTCGTTGGCCGCCACGAAGATCGCGCTGCACTGCACGTCCTTGATGAGGAACGGGTGCGCGCGCCGCACGACGTCATCGTCGTACTTCGCCGCACGCAGCAGACCCACCAACCACAGGTAGCGGTCGTACTCGCCCTTGGTGGGGCGCTCCGCGGCGTCGACGAGGCTGATGTCGGTCCGCGGATACGGCGGCAGCTCGCCGACCTCGATCCGCGCGAGCGCCGCGTCCCAGCGCGGCGTGTTGTCCGTGCCTTCCCAGGGGTGGTAGACGGTGATGAGGCCGGACCGCTCGGGGTCGCGGCGCTCCACGAGGTAGCGGTGCCACGCGAGGAGCTTCGGATACAGCGCGCAGGCGCGCGCGACGAGTGCGCGCCGCGCGTCTTCGGGGATGCCTTCCGTGCGCGCGATCGCGAGGATCCGCCACACCGCGATGGCGTGCAGCGGCGGCTGGATGAGTCCGCTGGTCGCGACCTGCGTAGGCGCCGCGCTCACCTCACGTGAGGCCCAGAGGTCGGGCCCCGGCCGGTAATCCGGAACGTTCGGGTCGAAGACGATGTGCGGGACCCGGCCGTCCGCCCACTGCGCCTCGAAGAGATGCTCGAGCTCCTCGAGCGCGCGCCCGGGATCGAGATGCGCGAGGCCGATCGCGATGAACGCGCTGTCCCAGCTCCACTGGTGCGGGTACAGGCGCGGGGCGGGCCTGGTCCAGCCGCCGACGTCGTTGGCGCGCAGCACCGCCGCCGCGGCGGTCCAAAGCCGCGCGTCGCGCGGGGACGAAGAACGAGGCGCGGTCGGGCTCAGTTGGGCGCGGCGACGGCGCCGCCGGTCGTCTCGTCCATCCAGCGGATCTTGTGCGGCTCGGGCGCGAGCTGGAGCATCTGGTCGGGCTTGAAGACGTCGTCCGCCGGCGCGACGACCTTCAGCGAGTCGCCGCCGATCTTCACGGTGAGCAGGGTGTGCGAGCCGAGCGGCTCGGCCACGACCACGCGCCCGCGGAAGGGGCCCTCGCCGATGCGGATGTTCTCCGGCCGGATGCCCAGCAGCAGCGCCCTGCCGTCCATGCCGGGCGGCCCGGCGATCTGCCAGCCATCGCCGACCGCGGTGCCGTCCTTCGCGACGGCCCTCATGAAGTTCATCGGCGGCGAACCGATGAATGAGCCGACGAACACGCTGGCCGGGCGGTCGTAGAGCACCACCGGAGTGTCCACCTGCACGATCTCGCCGTCCTTCATGACCGCGATGCGGTCGCCCATGGACAGCGCCTCGATCTGATCGTGAGTCACGTACACGGTGGTCCGCTTGACGTCGGTGTGCAGCCGCTTCAACTCGGCGCGCGCGTGCAGGCGGAGGAGCGCGTCGAGGTTGGAGAGCGGCTCGTCCATGAGCAGCACCGGCGCGTCGGTCACGATCGCGCGCGCGACGGCGACGCGCTGCCGCTGACCGCCCGAGAGCTGCGCTGGATAGCGGTCGAGGTACGGCTCGAGCTGCAGCAGCGCCGCGCCCTCGCGGACCCGCTTCTCGATCTCCGGCTTGGTCTTTTTGCGCATGCGGAGGCCGAACGCGATGTTGTCGTACACCTTCATGTGCGGGAACACCGCGTACGACTGGAAGACCATCGCAATGTTGCGATCCCGCGGCGGAAGATCCGAGACCTCGCGGTCGCCGATGCGCACGGTGCCGCCGTCGATGCGCTCGAGGCCCGCGAGGCACCGCAGCAGCGTGGTCTTGCCGCAGCCCGAAGGGCCGAGCAGGACCATGAACTCGCCGTCGCGTATGACAAGATCGATGTCCTTGAGGGCCGTCGTCTTGCCGAAGACCTTGCGCACCGCCTCGAACGCGACGCTCGCCATCTCAGCTCACCTTCCCGGTCCCCAGAGATTGAACAGGTACTTGCGCATGAAGAAGATGAAGAAGAGCGACGGGATGATCATGAAGAAGCCGCCAGCGAACTTGAAGTACAGCGGCGACTGGTTGAGCGTCGCGAGGATATGCGCCGGCAATGTGCGCTCGCGCACGGTGAGGATCGTCGCCGCGAAGACCTCGTTCCAGCTGCTCACGAACGCGAATATCGCGGCCGCCGCGAGCCCCGGCAGCGCGAGCGGCAACGCGACGCGCATGAAGGCACCGAAACGCGAGGTCCCCAGCGTCATCGCGGCCTCTTCCAGCTCGCGCGAGACACTGTAGAAGACGCCCGCGGTGACGATGACCACGAAGGGCAGGACCATCGCCGAGTGGATGATCACGACGCCCAGGAGCGTGTCGTAGAGGCCGATGCCGATGAACGCCACCGCGAGCGGGATCGACAGAATCGCGATCGGGAACATCTTCGATGACAACACCGCGAGGTGGAACATGTCGCGGCCGGGGAATCGGAACCGCGCCAGCGCATATCCAGCGGGGGCCCCGATCGCCAGGCTGAGGACGATCGTGCCGAGCGCGACGATGATGCTGTTCTTCACCGATGGCAGCACGCCAGTCGAATTGACGAAGAAGGACATCGTGTCCGTAGAGAACTGCGTCGGGAGGAGCGACTTCGGGAAGTCGTAGACCGCGAGGCTCTCACTGAACGCGGCCACCGCGATGAGGTAGATCGGCACGAGCGTCCAGGCGGCCAGGAAGATGGCCGCGCCGTACAGAAGGACGCGGTCGATGACGGTGCGGCGAGTGAGGCTCGCGCGCTTCGCCGGCGCGGACGCGGCAGTCATCGCTGGATCTCCGCGTCTTTGACGCGTAAGAGCCGCAGGTAGAAGAAGACGACGGTCATCGTCATCAACAGGATCAGCGCAGCGAATGCGGCGGCGATGAATTCGTTCCGGTTGTTGTAGTACCAGTCGTACGCCTGGTATGACAGCACCGGTAGCTGCCGACCGGCGAGCGCCAGCACGACGGCGAACGTCTGGAACGCGAAGATCGTGCGGATGATCAGCGCCGACTGCAGGCTCGGCCGCAGCATCGGCAGCACGATGAGCATCGTCCGCTTGAAGCGCGACGCGCCGAACAGGTCAGCCGCCTCGAAATACTCGCGCGGTATCAGCTGGAGTCCGGCCAGCAGGATGACGAGCACGATCGCGGTCGCGCGCCACGACTCGGCCACGATGACCGTGCCGAGCAGTAGGTGCAGGTTCTCGTAGGACAGGAAGTTGATCGGATCGGTCGTCAGACCCAGGCCGTTGAGAGCGCTGTTGAGATAGCCGGTGTCCGCGAAGATCGACAGCCAGACGATGCCGGCCGCCAGATCGGAGATCGCGAGCGGCAGCGCGAAGATGTACAGGAAAACGCCGTGACCGGGGAAGCGGGAATGGATCAGCAGTGCCATCGCGAGCGCGAGCACGAGCTGCACCGGAACGACGAGGATCAGGAGCAGCAGTGTGTTCCGGAGTGAATCGGCGAACGCGACGTCGGTGACCATTCGCCGGTAGGCCTCGAAGCCAAGTGTCCCTGGCACGGCCTGGAACGAGAGGAGGATCGCCTGTGCGACCGGAATGAGGATGAGGAGCGTGAGAAAGACGATCGTGGGTGCGAGTAGGCCGAGCGGGAGGGCCGCCTCCGACCGCGCAATGCGCGCGGGGAACGGCAGTGCCCTCCCGGCTCGGACCGCCATTTAGATCACTTCACCTGGCAAGCGCCGGTGCTTGGCGGATCCGGCCGCCAGCACGGTGCCTTGGTGTCGTTCATCACCGCTTGCAGGATCGTCGCCTGCTCGTTGAGCACTCTCTGTATGTCTTCGTTCCTGATCACGATGCGCTGGAACGTATCGAGCTGGACCTTGTTGAACTCACCGCCCTTGGCGCCAAGGCCGATCGGGAGCAGTGCGACCTTCGCATCGGCGTGCTTCGCCTGCTTCTGCACACCGTCGGCGATCGCCTTGAGATGTGCCGGGACATCGGCAGGCAGCGCCTGGGTCAGGACCGGGAAGAACGCGACTGTGCTGAGCGTCTTGCCCTGGACCGCCGTGGTCGTCATGTAATCGATGAATGCCTCGGCCCCGGTCTTGTTCGGCGTGCTCTTCGGGATGCCGAGTCCGGCCAGCACCGACATGTAGTACAGGCCCTTCGGGCCCTTCGGAGCGGGTGCTGCGACGAAATCGTTGGGCTTGCCCTCGAATGCCTTGACCAGGCGCGCGACGTGGTCGAAGCCGACCCAGACCTCACCCGAGAGCATCGACTCCTGCATGAAGTCGATCTGGAGTGACTGCGGATTCGTGTACTGCCAGAGGTCCTTGAGGTCACGCCACAGCGTGGCCGCCTCGGCCGACTTGTAGGTGCTCACGAGTCCGCCGGTGTACGCCGGATACATATATCCCTGGATCAGGCGGTGGAGCAGCGACATCGGGCCGGCGGGGAGACCGCAGCGCTTGCGGCCGGTCTGGTCCGAGATGTTCTTGCACCACTGAGTGAGCTGCTGGTAGGTCATGTTGTCGACGCTGGCTCCCGACGGGAGGTACTGCAGCGCCTGCTTGTTGACGCCGAGGATGTAGGTGGCCTGCATCCACGGGATGTAGATCTGCCGCGTGGTCCCGAGCTTTCCGAGCTCCATGAACTCAGCCGGGAACCCACGATCCTTGAGCTTCGTCGCGAGCGGCGTCAGGTCCTCGAACAGGTTCAGGTCAATCGCTCCGAAGTCGCCGTGAAGTCCGCCGATCACGCCGACGGTGCCTTTGCCCGCCCTCGACTCGGCGACGATCCGGTCGACGAACGGACCGGCCGTCTCGCCGCGGAACTCCACCTTCGCGGCCGTGAAGCCGGAGAGGATCTGCGCCCGGAAGGCTTCGGACTCCGTCACCGTGTTGAGCTGCGTCGAGAGCATCACGAACGGCTCGCTCGAGACCACCGCACCGGTGGCGCCGGGGCTGGTGGTTGGCGTCGTTGTCGGCCCACCGCCGCACGCACTGGCGACGAGGCCAAGGGCGAGGGCGAATACCGCAGGTGCTCTTAGGTATCGCATGGAGAATCCCCCTTCGCAGAGACTCCCGCGACTATATGCCTCTCAGTACGACAGGGCCGCCTGTAACACCTCGGCTGGGCGCCTCAGCGCTTCGAACGCGTCGGCAGCTTGCTCGACCTTGAGCCATGCTCACACGAGGCCGGCCTCGGCGATCTTGGTGCGCACGTACGCGACGGACGCAGGAAGGACCGCATCGGCGTCGCCGGACAGCGCGCTCAGCTCGAACGACGCGTAGCCCCGGTACTTGAGGCGCGCCAGCGCCGAGAAGACCGGCGCGAGATTGAGGTGGCCGCGGCCGGGCTCATGGCGCTGCGAGTCCGCGAGATGGACGTAGCCGAGCCACTCCCCCGCCGACTCGATTGCCGAGCCCAGCTCGTCCTCTTCGATGTTCATGTGGAACACGTCGCCCATGACGAACACGGACGCGCTGCCGATGCGTTCGCGCAGACGCAGCGCGTCGGCGATGGTGACGCAGAGGTCGTTTTGATAGCGATTGATCGGCTCGATGTACAGCTTGGCGCCGGAGCGTTCCGCACGCGAGGCGAGGGCTCTCATACCCTCGACGAAGATGAGCTCGTCCGCGTCACGCGCGCGGCCGGTGCCGATGTTCGGTAGATGGCGCGTTCGACCCCAGACCGGCACGACCACGCAGCCGGTCCCGAGCTCGCCCGCGAGCGCGACGAGACGCGCCAGATCCTTCCGCGCCAACCGGATCTTCTCCGGATCGGGATCGATGAGCCAGCCGCGATAGCCGCCGCAGATCGCGGAGATCGGGATGTGCTCCCGCAGCGCGATCTCGCCGTCCTCGAAGGGCTGCTGTGTGAGCTCGATGGCCTCGAAACCGTAGCGGAGCGCGTTGTCGAATTTCTCGCGCAGCGTCGCGCCCGGCAGGAACCGGTCCTGGATCGAGAGCCGCAGATGTTCCCTATCTCTCATCCGCGACTCACCGACCGCTGACTCTCGTGCACGACCAGCTGGTGTCGGTCCCCTTCACGACGACATTGTGAACGCGGCCTCAGAATCGAGATGTGGCCGAGTTCGTCCCGTTTCGCGGATTCCGTTACGACTCATCGATCGCCGGCCCGCTCTCCGGCCTGATCTGCCCGCCGTACGACGTGATCGACGAGAGGGAGCGCGATCGCCTGTACGCTCGAAGTCCGTACAACTTCGTCCGCATCGAATTCCCCAGGGACGGCCAGGACGACAGGTACGCGCGCGCAGCGACGGACCTGGGCGACTGGGTCCGCCGCGAGGTGCTTCGCCGGGACGGGCGCGAGTCCTTCTATATCCACGAGCACGAGTTCGAGATCGCGGGCCGGCGTCTGGTGCGCCGCGGGATCTTCGGGGCGCTGCGCCTCCATCCACAGAGCGAGGGCGTCGTCCTGCCACACGAGCTGACGTTCCCAAAGGCCAAGGCCGACCGGCTGGAGCTCCTGCGTGCCACGCACGCGAACACCAGCCCCGTCTTCGGGATGTTCGCCGACGAGGACGGCCTCATGGGCTCGCTCGGCCACGCCGCACGCGCCACCGCGGACGAGACGACGCTCGGCGCGGAGCGGCACCGGCTCGAGCGCATCGATGATGCCGCGGCCGTCGCGCGCATCACGTCGGCGCTCCGTGACCGGCGCGTCTACATCGCCGACGGGCATCATCGATACGAGACGGCGTTGAACCATCTCGCCGATCTGGGCGACGTTGGTCCGAACGCGCCCGAGCGCTACACGCTCGCGTTCCTCTGCGCGCTCGAGGATCCCGGTCTGCGCATCCTCGCGACGCATCGGATCGTTCTCGGCGCGGAGGAGGCGCTCGAGACCGCGATCGCCCGCTCGTTCGACGCCAGCGAGATCGACCGGGGCGCGCTCGGTGACATCCAGCCCGGCATCGTGGTCTCGCGTGGCGGCGTGTTCCGCTCGCTCACGCCGCGCTCGAGCACGGACCTGTCCGCGCTGCCGGCCGCGTGGCGGACGCTCCCGGTGGCGGTCGCCGAGGAGCTGCTGGTCAAGCCCGCGCGTGAGGCCGGTGCGGAGATCGCCTACGAGCACGACACGGAGCGCGCCATCGCGGCGGGCACGGCGATCCTGCTGCGCGCGGTCGATCCGCCAACGCTGCGCCGCGTCGCGGACGCGGGCGAGAAGCTGCCGCAGAAGACAACGTACTTCTACCCGAAGGTCCC
>DATKCP010000030.1:0-6908 GCA_035513115.1 Candidatus Limnocylindria bacterium
GTCGTCTTCGGGCTCTATCCCGCGATGCGCGCCGCGCGCCTGCACCCCATCCAGGCACTCCGCTATGAGTAGAAAGAAGGCACGTCCATGAAGCCACTGCACATCGTCATCGGCGTCGTCGCTGCACTCGCGCTCGCGGGCGGCGGTTTCGCCGCGGGAATGACCGTCGGGCGCGGCGACGCGACCGCGTCAGCGTCACCGTCGGACGCCGCGGGCCGCGGCGCAGGGGCCATCGGGCAGCGGCTCGGTCAGGGCGGCGCGCCTGGCGCGGCTGGCGCGGTGGGCGGTCAGGCGGTGACCGGGCGGATCCTGTCCGTGAATGACGGGTCGATCACCGTCGAGGTGCGCCAAGCCGGTGTCGCGGGTGCGTCACCGACGGTGACGTCGCAGATCGTGCTGGTCGGGGGCTCGACGCGCCTTGTGAAGACCGCCGAGACGGAGATCACGCTCGGCGACCTCAGGGCGAACGACCAGGTCACGATCGTCGGCACGACGGACGCGAACGGGAATGTCTCGGCCACCGCGATCGTCGCCGGCGGCAACGCGATCCAGGGGATCTTCAGCCCGGGCGGGCCGCGTGGCGCGAGTCCGAGTCCGAGCACGCGACCGTAAGGTCGAAGGGGCGAAGCCCCTTACATCGACTCCGGCGCGCTGACGCCGAGCAGGCCCAGCGTCTGGCGCAGCGTGACCTGCACCGCCTGGACCAGACGGAGGCGCGCCTTCGACACGGCGACGTCGTCGCTCACCACGCGGTGGTCGCGGTAGAAGCCGTGGAACGCGCCGGCCAGCTCGAGCGCGTAGCCGGTGAGCAGGTGCACGCCGCGGTGGCCGACGATGTCGGCAAGGAGTTCCGGTAAACGCAGGCAGAGCTTGATCATCGCGAGCTCGCCGGGCGTCGTGAGCACGGACAGGTCTGCCCCCTCCGGCGTGATCCCGCGCTCGGCCGCCGTGCGGAAGATGCTCGCGATGCGCGCGTGCGCGTACTGCACGTAGTAGACGGGATTGTCGTTCGACTGCTGCACCGCGAGCTCGAAGTCGAAGTCCAGCTGGCTGTCGGCGCCGCGCTGCAGCAGCAGGAAGCGCGTCGCGTCCTTGCCGACCGCCTCGAGCACGTCCTCGAGACGGAGGTATAGGCCCGTCCGCTTCCCCATCTTCTGAAGCACGCCCTCGTGGAGGAAGCGCACGTATTGATAAAGGAGCACGCTCCACCGTTCTTCCGTGATCCCGAGGGCGGGGAGCGCGATCTTCATCTGCAGCAGGTGGTAGTGCGTGTTCGCCCCCCACACGTTGAGCTTGAGGTCGACGCCGCGCTCCTCGAGGCAGAGGCGGTGATACGCGATGTCCGTGCCGAGATACGTCGGATCGCCGTTCGAGCGGATGACGACCCAGCCCTCCTCCCCCTCGCGGTCGAGGGCACGCGCCTCGGGTGTCTCGAACCACACCGCGCCGTCGCGGTCGACGAGACACCCGCGGCGCCGCAGCTCTTCCATCGTCTTCGTGAAGTAGTCCGATTCGAGGAAAGACGACTGCTTGAACCAGGTGTCGAACGTGATGCCGAACTTCTTCGTCACGCGCTGCGCGTCCGCGACGACCCAGTCGATGGCCATCGGCGCGAACACGCGACCCTGCTCCTCGATGGAGAGCGGGCGGTAGATGTCGCCGTACCGCTCCTTGATCTGCGCGGCGATCTCCTTCACGTAGTCGCCGGGGTACGCGTCCTGCCCGACCTCGATCTCCTCGCCGTAGAGCTGGCGGTAGCGGATCGCAACGGACTCGCCGAAGCGCTTCACCTGCGTGCCGCCGTCCTCGACGTAGTACTCGCGCTGCACGTCGGCCCCGGCGAACTGCAGCACCGACGACAGCACGTCGCCGAGCGGTCCGCCGCGCGCGTTCGCGAGGGTGAGCGGGCCGGTGGGGTTCGCCGACACGAACTCGACCTGGATGCGCCTGCCGCGCAGCGTCGACGACCGGCCGTAGTCGGCGCCGTCGCTGAGGATCGCGTCGACCTGGGCGCGCAGCCAGGTCTCGTCGAGGCGCACGTTCACGAAGCCACCACCGGCGATCTCGGCCGACGCGAGCGGCGCGCGGAGCTCCAGCTCATCCTTGATCGCCGTCGCGATCTCGCGCGGGGGCTTCCGCAGCGTCTTCGCGAGGCGCATCGCGATGCTCGTCGCGTAGTCGCCGTGCTCGACGTTCGCCGGCACCTCGACATCGATGGGAACGTCCTCGGTGCCCTGCCAGTCACGCCCTCGCGCGGCGCGTCCGAGCGCTTCCGAAAATGCGGCGGCCACGAGATCACGCGCGGGTGTGGTCACGCGCGTGAGTCTGGCGCAGTGATGGCGACGGCGCCAACGTCCCCACTGGGGACGTGCCGGCGAAAGAACACCAGGATCAGCAACGCGGCTGCCGCATAGAACACGACCAGCGTCAGCAGATTCGCGGTGTAGCCGCCGGAGCCGACGGCCCCACGGAGCGCGCCGGAGATCACGGCGCCGGTCCCGGAGCCCGCGGCCCACGCCAGCGAGGCCACCGCGTTCACGCCGGCCCGCTCGCGCGGCGTGAACGAGGAGAACGTCACGGCGTTCCAGGTCGCGCTGGAGCCGTACATGAAGAAGGCCCGAACGGCGAGCGCCGCGATCGCGAGGCCCACGTCGCCGGTCACCGCGGCAACGATGGCAAACGGAAGCGATGCGAGCACGACGCCGACAACGGAGGGCACGGCGCCGAACCGGCGGGCGATCGGGGCGTGCGCGAGCGCGCCCAGGCTCCCGGCGGCGGCGATCGCGCCGATCACGATGCCGATGACGGCGAACGAGAGGCCGTAGCGTTCCGCGAAAAAGAGGTTCGTGTACGGCAGGAAGCTTCCCGCCCCGAGCCCGAAGACGAAATCGACGGTGAGGAAGCGCGCGAGGAGCCTGTACCGGCGCGGCGCGTCGAGCGAGGAACCCGCGACCGCCACGCTCTTGATGAACAGGATCGGGATCGCGCTCGTCGCGGCGATCACGCCGCCGCCTCCGACGAGCACGCGGAGCACGATCGCGTCATCCGGCCGCGCGCCGAGCAGCGCCGCCAGCGGTGCGGCAAGCACGCCCGCGAGGGCGCTGGCGAGGAACGCGGCCATCGTGCCGAGCGCGATGTGCTGACCGAATCGGGACGAGCGAGACGACGCGGCCGTCGCATCCGCTAGCAGCGCGGCACCCGATGACGACGCGAGGAGCCCGCCGGCGCCGAACAGCATGGCCGAGAGCAGCAGCGGGACGAATGCGTCGAAGACCACCAGGCCGGCGAGGCCCGTCGCTGCGACGACCCCACCGCTGAGGATCACCGTGCGGCGTGAGCGGCCGCGCGCGATCGTCGCGGCGGGGATCGCACCGATCAGGACGCCGAACGCCGCCGCACCCACCAGAGCGCCGAGCGCGATCCCCTCGTAGCCGAGCGCGCGGTACAGGAAGTTCAGGTAGAACGCGGCGACGCCCAGGCCGAAGCTGCCGAGCGTCGCGGCGGCCAGATACAGAAAGGCGTCGCGGCGGCCCAGGGTCAGGCGACCGTCGCTCAGGTCGGGCGCGCTCCGAGCGTCAGCTCGATGACCGCGGTCTGGGTGCCGCGCACGACCTCCAGGCGCACCCGGTCGCCGGCGCGGTACTTCATCAGCTCCAGCTGCAGCGGGTGCTGCTGGTCGATCTGCTGGTCGTTGACCTTGGTGATGACGTCGCCGGCGCGCAGCCCGGCCTGCGCGGCCGGGGCGCCGGGCTCGATCGAGGTGATCTGGATCCCGGCCGCGGCGGGCAGCCCCAGCGCCACCGCGCCGCGCGGGGAGAGCGGCGCGTAGGAGATGCCGATGTAGGCCCGCTCGATGCGGCCGTCGCGGATCAGCTCGTCGGCCACGGCGCGGATGGTGTTGGCCGAGATGGCAAAGCCGATGCCCTGGGCCTGGGCGGGGTCGGCGACCAGGGTGTTCATGCCCACCACCCGCCGGGCCGCGGACCAGATCAGCGGGCCGCCGGAGTTGCCGGGGTTGATCGCGGCATCGGTCTGGATCAGGTCGTCCAGAGTGACCCGGGCGCTGACCTGCACCCGCCGGCCCTTGCCCGAGACCACCCCGGTGGTGACGGTGTTCTGGAACTCGCCCAGCGGGCTGCCGATCGCCACCACCGTGGCGCCCACGGGCACGTCCTCGCTGTTGGCCAGCTGCGCCACGCGCAGCCCGGCGGGGGAGACCTGCAGCACGGCGATGTCGGTATCGGGGTCGCGCCCGACCAGGGTCGCGGCGGCGCTGCGGTTGTCGCTGAAGATCACGTCGAAGGCGGCGCCCGCGCCGCCGCCGCGCACGTTCTCGACCACGTGGTTGTTGGTCACCACGTAGCCGCGGGCGTCGATGACGAACCCCGAGCCGCTGGCCTGCTGCGCACCGGCGGCGGTGCGGTTCACCACAGTGACGACCGCCGGCAGGAGCTCGCTAACCACAGCGACGATCGGGTCGGCCCCCGCGGGCACGCTCACCGGCGCGCTGGTGGCAAGGGCGCTGGGGAGAGGGCTGGGCACCAGCCCCTCGGACGGACGGCCCTGCAGCAGCGTGGCCGTCGCGCCGCCCGCGATGCCGCCCAGGATTACCCCGGTCAGCAGCAGCGCGGCGCCGCCCGGTCCCGCGGCGCGCGCCGGCGGACTCGGCGGGGGCGGGCTGTACGGTGGCGGGCTCTCGGGCGTGGCGGGCGCTACGGGCTCATACATCGGCGGAGGGTCTACCTCCGCGCACGGGCCGGGGTTTCGCCGCTGGGCGTGGTCGCCTTGCGGCGGCGCGCGGTCGGACGGGTGACTTCCGGCTCGACCATCTGACCGAGTGCGGTACCGCGGATCTCCAGATCGACATGACTGTCGGGCTCGATCTCGACGTTCCACGTCATCGAGATCTCGAGCTGCTGATAGACGCGCTCGAAACCCGACTCGGAGTTCGTGACCGCGTAGATCGGCTTCGTCGCCACGAGCGCGGGCGGATCGATCGCGAGCGCGAGGTCGAAGTGTTTCGACTCGGAGTGCACCTGCACGTCCGTGACGTTGCGGACCTCGATCGGCTTCCCCGCCGTCGTCTTGCGCGTACCGATCGTGATGATGTCGGCGGCCACGTTCTCACCGAGGAGCCCGAGGTTCGACGCGCTCGTGAACGAGAGCTCGATGGCCTCATCGCCCTCGTTGCGCAGGCGGTAGCGCACGCCGGCCGCGAGACCTTCGTCGGCGATGCGGATGTCCTTGCGGATCCCGAGACCCGGCGTCCCGGCGAGCGTGCGCGCCGGAGGCTCGAGCGTCAGGCTCACCGTGCGCGCCTCGCGCTGGGGCGTGAGCGCGTAGAGCACCGCGTGCAGATTCACCGACTCGCCCTTGCGAACGGTGAAGCTGTCCTGGAAGAGACCGCGGCGGGCGGGATCGTACTCGAGCAGCTTGGACAGCCCGCGCTCCTTGGCACGCACCGCCTCGTGGATCGACTTCGTCTCCCTCTCGGCAGCCTTGCCCACGAGGACCTTGCCCGCCTTCTCGGCGCGGCGCAGATCGTCGTGCTCCGCCTCGGGCCGGCGCGCGAGCGTGTCGACGAGATTCGTCGCGGATGCGTAGATGTCCCACTCGATCACCGCGCCACCCTGCACGTGCACGAACACGGCCCCGGCGTTACCGCGGAAGATGTACTCGTCGTATCCATCCACGTCGTAGTCGCGCGACTCGCCCGCGGCCACGCGCCGCTCGGAGAGGATGCGCTCGGCTTTGAGCAGCGAGGCGTAGGCGTCGGAGCGCAGGTGCGGGTAATAGATGCCGCCGAAGACGCCGTGCCAGTACACGTCGTTGCCCTGCGCGCGCCAGAGGTTCTGCTGAGCCTGACGGACCTCCGTCGATGAGTCGAGGATGCTGCGGCGCGCGAGCTCCTCGGACACGATGAGCATCCGCTTGTGGAGCGCGTTCGACTCCGGGTACTTCGCGAAGAAGTTGCGCCACAGTGGCGCCGTCACGAGCGACTCGAGATCCTCGCCGAGCCTGTGGCGCGCCTGCTGGAAGCGCCGGGCCGCGGCCGCGTCGAGCGCCCAGGCGCTCATCTCCGGATACGCGCCGCCGGGGATGTAGATGCGGCGTGCCGGCTTCTGGAAGATCCACGCGTCCTCGAGCGTCGCGGTCTGGATGAAGTCGGCCTGCGCGATCGCCGTGAAGAACTGCTCGAGCCAGCCGTCCTTGTGCACGCGCTGGTAGGTGCCGGGCCACGCGCCGAACTTCTCGCCGTCGTCCGCGTACACGACCAGGCGCGCACCGGCGGCATGCCGCTCGCGCAGCTCCTTGATCGTCGCGCTCACGTCACGGAATGGGATGAGGTAGCGGAGCTTCATGCTGCCGGGGAACACGATCACCGGCAGACCCTGGTCCTCGGTGATGTACGACTCGCCGGTCTCGTCCTTCTTCAGCCCCGCGCGCAGGAAGTGCTCGTCGTCGAGGACCGTGTACGCGACGCCGGCCTCGGCCAGAAGCGACGGAAGGTGCGGCTCCCAGACGCGCTCGGTCAACCACGCTCCGAGCGGTCGCTGTCCGAAGATCGCGTGTACCCGATCGGTCAAAGCGCGGATCTGACCGACGCCGTCCCGGCGCGGCACGCCCACGAGCACGGGTTCGTAGTAACCGCCCGACAGAAGCTCGATCTGACCGCGCCGCACGAGGTCTGAGAGGTCGCCGATGACGTCAGGCCGATTGGCCTCCAGCCAGTCGAGGAGCGGTCCGGAGAAGTGGAGGCTCGCCTTCACTTCGGGATGGCGGTACAGGGCGGCCACGAGCGGCGCATACGCTCGCTCGGTCACCTCTGAGAAGACAAACGGGAAGTTCCCCGCGGGTTGGTGCTGGTGGAAGACCAGCGCCACGCGCAGCCGGTCGGCCAATCAGGG
>DATKCP010000031.1:0-8470 GCA_035513115.1 Candidatus Limnocylindria bacterium
GAGCGTCTCGGGGTCGCCGCCGGCGATCTCCGCCTCGAGATCGCGCAGCTCGGCCTCGAGCTCCCGCAGGTGCGCGGCCGCCCCACGAGCGTGTTCGATCACGCTGCCGGTCGCCTCCCCGAGCAGCTCCTGGCGCAGGAAGCCGACGCGCGTGCCGCGCGCGTACGCGACCGCTCCCGAGTCGGGCGCGTCCAGACCGGCTGCGATCCGCAATAGCGACGTCTTCCCGGTCCCGTTCGGACCGACGAGACCGACGCGGTCGCCGTGGCCGATGCGGAACGAGACGTCCTTCAGGACCTCACGATCGCCAAACCACCGTGCGACGGCCTGGACCGAGAGCACGCTCATCGGACCATCCTGCGCCGCGTGGAGCGCTTCGTGGGCGCCTTCTGGCAGCGCGGGCAGTGGACCGTGCCGCGGCCGCCGACGACCGTGCGCACGATGGCGCGGCCGCAGCGCGGGCAGGGCTCGCCGGCGCGGTCGTAGACCTGGAACTCCCGCTGCATCCTTCCCTGGCCGCCACGCGCGTCGACGTAGTCGCGGCGGGATGCGCCCCCAAGGCGGATGCCCTTGCGGAGCACGAAGCGCAGAGCCTCGCGAAGCCGCGCGACCTCGTCGGGGCGCAGCGAGCCCGCCGTGCGCAGCGGGTGGATGCGCGCACGCCACAGCGCCTCGATGTCGTAGATGTTCCCGATCCCGGCGATGCCACGCTGGTCGAGCAGGAGCGGCTTGATCGCGGACCTACCGCGCAGGCGCAGGAACTCGCGCAGCCAACGGGTCGTGAAACGCGCCGTGAGGGGCTCGATCCCGAGCACGCGATGAAGCGGCAGGCCCGCCCGAGCACGCGGACGCTCGCCGTTCTCCGAGAGATCCGCCAGGTCGACGATCGCCATGCGGCCGAACTTCCGCGTATCGGAGAAGCGCAGGAGCGTGCCGTCGGCGAAACCGATGACGGCGCGAACGAACGTATCTGCCGGCGCGCCAGGTTCTCGGAACAAGAGCTTCCCGGTCATGCGCAGCGACACGATGAGCGCCTCGCCGCCGTCGAGCTCGAGCACGACGAACTTGCCCCGCCGTCCGACGCCGGTGATCTCGCGCCCGCTGAGCCGCGTCGCGAAGTGCGCCGCCGGCACAGGCTCCGTCACGCGGTGCCAGAACGACTCGAAGCCAGCCACGCGTCGTCCGATGATCAGCTCCTGCAGCTGGCGCGCGATCGTCTCGACCTCCGGCAGCTCAGGCATGTGTGGCAGCGGGCAGCTTGATGCGCGTCATCTCGTCCCAGTTCGTCCCGGTGCGGAGATCGACGACGAGCGGGACGTCGAGGGAGTAGGCCGCGGACATCTCATCGCAGAGAATCTGCGCGGTCGCGTCGACGTCGTCGCGCGGCACCTCGACGACGAGCTCGTCGTGGACCTGAAGCATCACGCGAGCGCGTGACTCGGCTTCCGCGAGGCGGTCGTACACGCGGCGCATCGCGATCTTCATGATGTCGGCCGCGGTGCCCTGGATCGGCATGTTGATCGCCATGCGCTCGGCGGCACCGCGGATCGCGGAGTTGGGACTCGTCATGTCCGCGATGTATCGCCGGCGGCCGAGCAGGGTCTCGACGTACCCCTGCTCCATGCAGAACGCTTTCGTCTCGATGACGTAGCGCCGCACCTGCGCGTAACGCTTGAAGTATTCCTCGATGAAGCGCTGCGCCTCTTCGCGGGGCATGCCCATCCGCCAGGCCAGCCCGAAGTCGCTCATCCCGTAGACGATGCCGAAGTTGAGCATCTTCGCGACATCGCGCTGCTCGCGGGTGACCTGGTCCTCCGGCACGTTGAAGCCGGCGGCAGCCGTCCGGCGATGCACGTCGGCGCCCTCGCGGAACGCCGCGGTCAGCGCGGGATCGCCGGACACGTGAGCCAGGACGCGGAGCTCGATCTGCGAATAGTCCGCGGCGAGCAGCACGAGGTCGGAGCCGCCCGCGACGAACGCGCGCCGGATGCGACGACCGAGTGGCGTGCGGATCGGGATGTTCTGGAGATTGGGGTTCTTGCTCGAGAGCCGGCCCGTCGCCGCGACGGCCTGATCGAAGGTGGTGTGCAGCCGCCGCGTGTCGGGGTCGACGAGAGGTCCGAGCCCCTCGGCATACGTCGAACGCAGCTTCTCGATCTCGCGGTACTCGAGGATCTTCTCGACCACCGGGTGCGCGCTGCGCAGCTCCTCCAGCACCGCCGCGTCGGTCGAATAACCGGTGGCGGTCCGTCGGCCGCGCGGAAGCTTGAGCTCCTCGAACAGGAGCGTGCCGAGCTGCCTCGGCGAGTTGATGGGGAACTCGTGGCCGACCGCGTCGTACGCCTCACGCTCGATGCGCGCTACCTCGCGCGCGAATTCCTGTCCGAGCGACTGCAGGTACGGCAGGTCCACCGCGATGCCGGCTTCCTCCATCTCGACCAGGACGTCGACGAGCGGGAGCTCGATCTCAGCGAAGAGCTTGCGCATCCCGAGCCGGTCGAGGTCCGCGTCGAACAGCGCGCCGAGCCGCGCGGCGGCCACCGCTCCCGCGCCCGCGCGCGCCAGGCGCTCCTGGGGGGTCGGAACGCGGTGTGGATCCTTCCGGTCCGCCACGGGCAGCACCGGCACCTCGAGCTTGAGCCGTTCCGCGGAGAGGTCTTCGAGCGCGTGGTAACGGCGGCTCGCGTTCACGAGGTACGACGCGAGCATCGTGTCCATCGTCACACCGCGCAGCTCGGCACCAGCACGTCGCAGCGCGCGGCGGGCGGTCTTCGCGTCGTGCGCTATCTTCGCGACCCTGTCATCGGCAAGGAGCGACGCGATCGGCGCGGGGACGCCGGACGTCGTCGGGACGTACCACGCCTCGTCGCCTCCCGACAGCCCGAGGCCAAGGAGCATCGGGTGGCGCCCGACATCGACGTCCGCGTGCACCGCGAATGCGGGTGCCTCGCGCAGCCGCGCCGCCACTCTCGCGGCGTCGGCGGCAGTGACGAGCGTGGTCGCGACGGGTGGCGCATCAGCTGGCGCGGGATCGAGGCCCAGCGAGAGCTGTCCCGGCCGGGCGGCCGGCGGCGCCGTGGGCGCGAGGTTCCCGTCAGCGGGCGGGAGCCGCGGAATGAGGCTGCGGAACTCGAGGTCCCGGAACAGCTCCAGCACGCCGGCGCGGTCGTAATCGCGGAAGCGTGTGGCCGCGACATCGAGCGTGACGGGCAGGTCGGTGACGATCCTGGCCATCTCGCGACTGCGGAACACCTGGTCCTTGTGCGCGGCAAGACCTTCGCGGAGCTTCGGCGTGAAGCGCGAGAGATCGGAGTACACGCCTTCGATCGACCCGTTCTCCGCGATCAGCTTCGCCGCGGTCTTCTCACCCACACCGGGCACCCCCGGGATGTTGTCGGTCGTGTCGCCCTTGAGCGCCTTGAAGTCGATCATCTGGTCAGGTCGCAGGCCATAGCGCTGCGCGATCTGCGCCTCGTCGTACACCACGGTGTTCTGGAAGCCCAGGCGCGTCGTGAACAGCTTGGTGTTCGGGGTCACGAGCTGCAGCGTGTCGAGATCGCCCGAGACGATGATGCTCTCGAGCCCGGCCGCTTCCGCTTGCTTGGCCAGCGCGCCGATCACGTCGTCGGCCTCGAAACCCGGCAGGGCGTAGATGGGCACGCCGAGCTTTCCCAGCAGCTCTTTGCAGCGCTCGAACTGCGGACGCAGCTCATCCGGCATCGGCTTGCGTGTCGCTTTGTAGGTCGCGTCGCGTTCGTGTCTGAAGGTCTTGCCGGGCAGGTCGAACGCGGCGGCGATGTGCTGCGGCTTGATCTCCTCGATCGCCTTGAGGAGGATCGACGCGAACCCGAAGGTCGCGTTCGAGAGCTCACCTTTGGTCGTCGTCAGCGGCGGTATCGCGAAGTAGCCGCGATAGATCAGCGAGTTGGAATCGACCAGGATGATGCGTTCGGGCATGCCTTTGAGTATGACCAGCCGCCGGGCGGCTGCGGCCGCAAGCCCTCGTGCGCTGCGGTTAGACGGGAGCGCGCAGGCGGCGCTGGAGCGCGATCGCGGTCGCGCCGGAGATGACCGCGAGCGTGAGCCACAGCCAGGGATTCAGCAGCGGTGAGGGCCGCGGTTCCGAGGATCCCAGTTGCGCCGTGTCCTGCGAGCCGGCCGCTCCCGGCGCAGCAGGTGGGCTGGCCGAAGCATCCTGACGCTTCGCCGCGTCCAGCGCTGCCGCCTCGGCCGTGCCGGCCGGCGCAGGCCCGGCCGCGGAAGGTGTCGGCTGCGCGGCGGTCGGCGCCTGAAGGGCGGTGACGGCGTCGCGGCTGGCCTCCTGCGCGGACATTCCTGTCGGTCCGCCGCCGGCGAGGAACGTGATGTTGGTCATGAGGGAGCTCGCGATGAAGAGGAACACCGCCGTCCCGCTCGCAAGCGTCATGAGCGTGCGCAGCGGAGCGAGCCAGACCGGTGGAGCGAGGCGCGGCACGAGCTGGCGCGCGGGGACGGGGTCGGGAAGGGCACGCAGGAAGGCGGTCGTGGCACGCAGCTGTGCGAGGTGCGCGCGGCACAGCGCGCATGCGGCGAGATGCCCCTCCACGGCGGCCTGGGCCGCCGGGGCGAGCGCGCCGTCGAGGTATGCCGAGAGCTCGGCGTGCGGATGCTGCAACGTCACGGACCTCCTTCCCTACTGACGACGCTGACCGCCCTGGGTTCCATCAGCCGTCCGGACCCCGCCAGCCGCGGGCGATGAGGGCGTTCCGCACGGCCAGCCGTCCGCGGTGAATGCGGGACTTCACGGTGCCGATCTCGACCGAGGTGATGACGGCGATGTCCTCATACGGGAAGCCCTCGACGTCGCGGAGCAGGAGCGCGGTCCGCTGCTCGGCTGGCAGCTCTCCCAGCGCTGTCTCCACGACCGCGAGGGCCTCGCGGTCTCCGGCGAGCTGCGTGAGGTCCGGCCCCGGTGCGACCGGCTCCGCCCAGGTGATGTCGTCGTCGTCCGGGGGGTCGAGGGGGAGCTCTGGTCGTCGCTTGCGCGATCGCAGATGGTCGAGGGCGCGGTTCGTCGCGATGCGAAAGAGCCACGCCCTGAACGAGAGGCCCTGGAACGACGCGATGGATCGCCAGGCGGAGAACAGGGCGTCCTGGACGACATCCTCCGCGTCCGATGCCGTACCCACGATGCGCAAGGCATGCCGATAGAGCGCGCGCTCCTCCCGCCGCGCGAGGTCCTCGAACGCTCGCGTGTCACCGGTGCGCGCGCGGTCGATGAGGAGATGAAGTTCGCTGTCTGGTGCCCCGCTCAACGCCGTGCACTCGACGTCACGATTCGGCTAGAGTCCGCTCTGGGCCGGATGAAAGAGGGTAAGGAAAAGGTCGTCGTCATCGGTGAGGACGACGAACCGATCGCGATGCTGTTGCGAGACGCCATCAGCGACGAGCCTGGGTACCAGGCGGTGGTCGTCGCCGACGGCGCTCTGGTGCTCGAAACCGTGCGCCAGGTCCACGCCGACCTCCTCATCCTCGACATCATGATGCCCGGTCTGAGCGGTCTCGAGGTCTACGACCGCGTGCGCACGGAACCAGACGTCCGCGACATGCCCGTGCTCTTCGTGAGCGCGAACCTCCCGCACTTCGACGCCGAGTTCCGGCAGCGGAACATCACGTCTGTCCTGACCAAGCCGTTCGACCTCAACGACCTGCTCCAGCGCGTTCGGTCGCTCTGCCCGACATGACCGGCCGCCGCGCGGGCGGCGCGGCGGATGCGGCGCGATACGCGGCTCTGGGGCGGGTAGCCACCGAAACGGCGGTCGCGGTCGGCGAGGCGATCGTGCCGTCCGACGTGCGGATCGTCACGCGCAAGAGGGGCCGCGCCAACTTCGCGACGGCCGCCGACCACGCCGCCGAGCGGGCGGTCATCGAGCGTCTGAGGGCGCACGATCCCGGCGTGCCCGTGCTCGCCGAGGAGAGTCCGAAGGCGGCCATTCGGAAAGCCGAGCGTCTCTGGGTCGTCGATCCGATCGACGGCACGCTGAACTTCAGTCACGCGATCCCGTTCTACTGCGTGGTCATCGCGTACGTCGAAGGTGGCCTGACGCGGGCGGCAGCGGTACACGCGCCCCGCACCGGCGAGACGTTCAGCGCGTCGGAGGGCCGCGGCGCGGCGCGGAACGGTGTCGCGATCAGGGTGGGCTCGGTCACGAAGCTCTCCGAGGCCTTCGCCGTCGCGAGCCTGGCGTTTGGCGCGACGAAGCGAAAGGACTCGCGTTTCGTCGCGTTGAACTCGACCTGCGCGCGACTGCGGGTGCTGGGATCAGCGGCGCTCGAGATGTGCTACGTCGCGATGGGGACGTTCGATCTCTTCGTGCACGAAGCGCTTTCGCCATGGGACGTCGCGGCGCCGGCATTCATCGCGCGCGAGGCCGGCGCGAACGTGCTGTCCCTGAAGACTGGTAATGACGCGGCCTGGGACGAAGCGCAGGTCGTGATCGCGAATCCGAAGCTCGCGCGTGCGGCGTGGATGCTACTGAAGCGCCGGTAAGATAGGGATGCGCCGGAGTGGAGAAATCGGCAAACTCAGATGCCTCAAGAGCATCCGGGCCGCAAGGCCCTTGAGGGTTCGAGTCCCTCCTCCGGCACGCGAGCTACAGGGGTAGGCGCACCCTGACAGTCGTTCCCTTGTCCTCGCCGGCGCTCTCTAGCTGAAGCGAACCGCCATGCGCCTCGGCCACCAGCTTCGCGACATGCAGACCGATCCCCATGCCGGCGAAGGTCGCGGCTTTGCCTGCCCCCCGCGTGAACGCGCCACCCAGCCGCGCGAGATCGGCCGCGGGGATCCCAATGCCTTGATCACTGATGGCGACCTCGGCCGCGCCGTTCTGTCGTGTGAGCTGTACCGCCACCTCGCCCCCGCGCGGTGAGTACTTCACCGCGTTCCCGACGAGGTTCATGAGCAGCTGATCGATGCGCGTCTGGTCTCCGTCGTACGTCAGTGTCTCGGGCGAGTCGACGGCGAACGTGTGCCGGCCTTCTTCGCGCGTGGCGGCGACGTAGCGCCCCACCACTTCGCGCACCTCGAGGGCGAGGTCGAACGGCGCGCGCTCGATCTCGAGCCTCCCCTTCCCAGCGCGCGAGACCGAGAGCAGATCGTTCACGAGGCCGTTCATCCGGTCGACCTGACGATCGATCGACTCGAGATTGTGCGCGAGCGCATCGAGATCCATGGGTGTCCCTCGCTCCCGCGAGCGCCGCAGGCGACCCAGCTGCAGCTGAGCCAACGCTTTGAGCGGCGTGAGCGGTGTCCGCAGCTCATGGGACACGATCGATAGAAACTGTTCGCGCTCCTCGTCCACCTCCTGGAGCCGGGTGACCAGGCGGGCGTTCGTGATCGCGACGCCCACCTGTGCCGCCAGGATCTGCGCGAGATCGCGGTCGACCTGGTCGAAGTCTCGCTGCGGATCACGTGTATAGACGTGCAGCGCCCCAAGGAGCTCTCCCTCGCGTGCGATCGACAGCGCGAGCACCTTCGCGAGGCCCTCACCGCGGATCAGCGTCGGATCGCCCAGTGGCGCGGTGCGCAGGTCCCGAACGACGACCGATCCGCGTCGCTGGTAATGGCGCAGTGCTCGCTCGAGCGGAATGCGCTGTGCCTTCGCGTACTGCTCCGAGAGACCGCTCTGTCCTCGGATGACCATTGCCTTCTCATCGGGGTCGACGATCATCAGCGAAGCGGCATCGGCCGTATCGAGTGACCTCGCGACGTCCGCGACGGTCGAGTACAGCCTCTCGAGATCCATGATGCCGAGCATCTGGTTGGTCACATCTTGGAGCCGCTGCAGGCGGTCACGCATCGTCACCCTCGAAGTATCGGACCGGCGTCGACCAGGCGAGCGCTATCGCGGAAGGAGCACCTCGACGACATCGCCACCCACCTCGTTGGCAACGGCGTCGGCGAGCTCGCGCGACGGGAGAGCCCGGAACGACGTCGGCACCCGCCGAACGCCACCTCCGGCACGCGGGAGCTCGAGTATCACGACCGCCGGACCGTCATGCGACCTCAGGACCTGCTGGATCCGCTGAAAGATCGCGATAGATCGCTCGTAGTCCAGAGCCTCGCGAAACCGGATGACCAGTTCAGATCGAGCCGCCGACGAGTCAGGTGAGGCCGACGGCGGCGAGGAGGGTGCCGGCGAGTAGGCCGGCCGAGGAGATGACCCCGCCGGGGCAGGACCCGCCGACCCGCCAGCGTTCGCACCATGGCCGTTCCCGTTCGTCGGGCGCATGAACTTGGCACGTTTCGCCAGACTCTGGCGCCGCTCGTCGGCAACGCGTCGGATCTCGGCGATCCCAGCGTCGTCAAAGCGGACGGCGTGCTCGCACAACAGCTTGGGCGCCTCGTCGCGCTGCTCGACGCGGGCGAGTACGAGGAGGATCTCGTCGGCGCTCCACAGCGCCGCCGTGGCCTCGTAGGTGCGAGGGAACA
>DATKCP010000032.1:0-20862 GCA_035513115.1 Candidatus Limnocylindria bacterium
AGGAGGAAGTCATGCGAGACGAGCGAGAGATCGGGCAGCGCGTCAAGAGCGGGATCATCGGGGCCATCAGGGGGACCGGCGAGATCACCACCGCGACGATCGGCACGATCGCGGACGTCGTGCAATCGGCGGTGAAGGAGACGGCCGACACCGGCGCGACCGTCGGCTCGGTCGCCGTTGGAGCGGCAAAGGGAGCGATCAGTGCGGTGGGCGAGGTCGGCGGCACCGCCGCGGACACCACCGAGCACACCGTGAGCCGTGCGGCACAATCAGCCTCGAAGATGGGCGTATCGGTCGGCAATGCGGCGAAGGGCGCGGTCATCGGTTCCCTTCGCGGGACGGCGGAGATGTCGGGTGAGTCGGCCAAGGCGATCTCGTCCGCCGCGCACGCGGCGGTGACCGAGGCGTCGCATATCGGCGCGGACGTCACGACCGCCGCGGTGGGCGCGGTCGAAGGCGCGATCACCGCGGCGAAGGGCAGCGCGCTCACGGCCGAGGACGCCGCGGCCGCGGCCGCGACGGGCGCGGTCGACGCCGCGGCGGACATCGGCGAGGCGGCCGCCACACGCGTGCGCCGCGCGGTCGAGGGCAGCATCAAGGGTGTGAAGGTCGTCGTGCGGACCGCGACCGACGGCCACCAGCCGACCGCGAGCTGATCTCCGCGAGGGCGCGCCCGCGGTCGTGACCGGTCCTGCCGAGCGCCGTCGCGTCGTCATCGGCGGTGTCGGGCCGGAGATCGACGGCGGGCGTTTTGCCATCAAACGCATCGCGGGCGAAGGGGTCCACGTCGAGGCCGACGTCTTCACAGACGGACACGACCGCCTGCGCTGCGTGCTGCGGCACCGGCCGGAGTCCTCTCCGGAGTGGACCGAGGTCGAGATGCGATCGCTGGGGAACGACCGCTGGGCCGGGGGGTTCGCAGCCGGCGCGACCGGCCGTCATCGCTACGGCATCGTCGCATGGATCGACCCCTTCGGCGCCTGGGCGGAGCGTCTGGCGGCGCGTCTCGCCGCGGGCCAGGATCCCGGCTCCGAGCTCCTCGTGGGGCAGCGCATGGTCAGTGACGCGGCAGGCCGCGCGTCCGGCGCGGACGCGGCGACGCTCCGAGAGTGCGCGCGGAAGATCGCGGACCCCGTCGGCGGGCCCGGGCTCGCGGCGTCGGAAGACCTGACGCGGCTCATGCGCGAGTACGACGATCGCACCGGCACGAGCATCTACGAGAAGGAGCTTCCCCTCGTCGTCGATCGCGAGCGAGCTCGCTTCAGCGCCTGGTACGAGATGTTCCCGCGCTCGGCCGGGCAGCCTGAGCGGCACGGAACACTCGCCGACGTGGTCACGCGTCTCCCGCTCATCGCTCGCATGGGCTTCGACGTCCTGTACCTGCCTCCGATCCATCCCATCGGCGACGCGCATCGGCGCGGGCCGAACAACACCGGTACGCCGTCCGCTAGCGACGTGGGAAGCCCCTGGGCCATCGGCGCCAGCACCGGCGGCCACGACGCCGTGCATCCGCGTCTCGGCACGATCGACGATCTGCGGGATCTCGTCGCCGCGGCGGCGCGTGCCGGCATCGACGTGGCGCTCGACCTCGCGTTCCAGTGCTCGCCCGACCATCCCTACGTGCGCGAGCATCCGGAGTGGTTCCGGCACCGCCCCGACGGGACGATCCAAAACGCGGAGAACCCACCGAAGCGCTACCTCGACATCTACCCCTTCGACTTCGACACGGAGGACCGGCGCGGTCTCTGGGGGGAGCTGCTCCGAGTAGTGCGCTTCTGGATCGCGCAGGGCATCCGGGTGTTCCGCGTCGACAATCCGCACACGAAGCCGTTCGCGTTCTGGGAGTGGCTCATCGGCGAGGTGAAGACTCGCGAGCCGGACGTCATCTTTCTCTCCGAAGCGTTCACCCG
Organism: Candidatus Limnocylindria bacterium; assembly: GCA_035513115.1. Lineage (GTDB taxonomy): Bacteria > Chloroflexota > Limnocylindria > P2-11E > P2-11E > CF-39. Next base: position 1,911 of record DATKCP010000032.1, read on the forward strand.
ACCCAAGGTGATGTACCACCTCGCGAAGCTCGGCTTCACACAGTCGTACACGTACTTCGCGTGGCGCAACACAAAGGCGGAGATCGTCGCGTACTTCACCGAGCTCGCACAGACGGACGTGCGCGATCACTTTCGCGCGAATCTGTGGCCGAACACACCGGACATCCTCACGGAGCAGCTCCAATACGGCGGCCGCGCGGCGTTCATCGCCCGGCTGACGCTGGCCGCGACGCTCGGCGCGAGCTACGGGATCTACGGGCCCGCGTTCGAGCTCGGCGAATCGCGCGCGGTCCGCCACGGAAGCGAGGAGTACCTCGATTCGGAGAAGTACCAGATTCGCGCGTGGGACTGGGACGAGCGCGCCGGCATCCGCGACATCGTCACGCGGCTGAATCACATCCGCCGCGAGCATCCGGCACTACAGGGCGACCGCAGCCTGCGATTCCATCACACCGACAGCGACATGATCGTCGCCTACAGCAAGCGCGACGCGGAGCGCGGCGACACCGTACTCGTCGTGGTCAACCTGGATCCGCACCACACGCAGGCGGGCTTCGTCGACCTGGCGCTGGCGGACCTCGGCCTGGGTACCGGCGACTCCTTTCAGGTCCACGACCTGCTGAGTGGCGGGCGCTACCTGTGGCGCGGGTCACGCAACTACGTCGAGCTCGACCCACGCACGCTGCCGGCGCACGTGTTCGCCGTACGCCGCAAGGTCCGCACCGAGCGCGACTTCGACTATTACGAATAGGCTTCGCCACGTGCGGCGTTCGTCAGCGCTCGAGGCGGATCCACACTGGTACAAGGACGCGATCGTCTACGAGCTGCACGTGCGCTCATTCTTCGACAGCAACGGCGACGGCGTCGGCGACTTCGTGGGACTGATCGAGAAGCTCGATTACCTCATGGAGCTCGGCGTGACCGCGCTGTGGCTTCTGCCCTTCTATCCCTCGCCGCTCAAGGACGACGGGTACGACATCGCCGACTACGCGAACGTTCACCCCACATATGGAGCTCTGGCCGACGTGCGGCAGTTCATCCGCGAAGCACACAAGCGCGGTCTCCGCGTCATCACGGAGCTCGTGTGCAACCACACCTCCGACCAGCATCCGTGGTTCCAGCGCGCGCGACGCGCCGCGCCTGGATCGGTCGCGCGAGAGTTCTACGTATGGAGCGAGACGCCGGAGCGGTGGCGGGAGGCACGCATCATCTTTCAGGACTTCGAGGCATCGAACTGGACGTGGGATCCCGTGGCCGGCGCCTACTACTGGCATCGCTTCTACTCGCATCAGCCCGACCTGAACTTCGATCACCCACCGGTCCGGCGCGCGATCACGCGCGCCGTCGACTTCTGGCTCGCGGCGGGTGTCGATGGGCTGCGGCTCGACGCGGTGCCGTACCTCTTCGAGCGCGACGGCACGAGCTGCGAGAACCTCCCGGAGACGCACGCCTTCCTGAAGGAGCTCCGCGCGCACGTCGATGCGGCATTCGCGGACCGGGTGCTCCTCGCTGAGGCCAATCAGTGGCCGGAGGAGGCCGCGGCGTACTTCGGGAGCGGCGACGAGTGCCACATGTGCTTCCACTTCCCGCTCATGCCTCGGCTGTTCATGTCGATCCGCATGGAGGACCGCTTTCCGGTCGTCGACATCCTCGAGCAGACGCCCCCGATCCCTCCGACCACCCAGTGGGGCATCTTCCTGCGCAATCACGACGAGCTCACACTCGAGATGGTCACCGATGAGGAGCGCGACTACATGTACCGCGCGTACACGGGCGACCCCGAGGCGCGCATCAACCTCGGCATCCGCCGCCGGCTGGCGCCGCTCCTCGGCAATAACCGGCGGCGCATCGAGCTGATGAACGGGCTGCTCTTCTCGCTGCCGGGGACGCCGTTCATCTATTACGGGGATGAGATCGGCATGGGCGACAACATCTTCCTCGGCGACCGGGACGGCGTCCGCGCCCCGATGCAGTGGAGCGGCGACCGCAACGCCGGGTTCTCGCGAGCCAACCGCCAACGGCTCTTCCTGCCGGTCATCGTCGACCCGGAGTACCACTACGAGGCCGTGAACGTCGAGGCGCAGCTCGGCAATCCGCAGTCGCTGCTGTGGTGGATGAGGCGCTTCATCGCGCTGCGGCGCCGCCATCCCGCGTTCGGACGGGGATCGCTCGAGTTCCTGCATCCGGAAAACCGCAAGGTGCTCGCCTTTGTCCGGCGCACCGAAGACGAGCGCATCCTCGTCGTCGCCAACCTGTCGCGCTTCGCGCAGCCGGTGTCGCTGGACCTCGCGGCGTTCCGGGGAACGGTGCCGGTGGAGCTGTTCGGTCAGACACCGTTCCCGGCCGTCGACGACGCGCCGTACCGGCTCACACTCGGCCCGCACTCCTTCTACTGGTTCGTGCTCGAGGAGCCGGCCGCCCCGGCGGCCGCCGTGGCGATACGGCGACGCAGCGTCGAGCTCGGGCAGCGATGGCAGGATGCGCTTTCGCCGCGCGCGCGCCGCGCGCTCGCCGAGTCCCTGCCGGAGTACATCCGCCAGCGCCGTTGGTTCGCCGGCAAGTCGCGGAGCATCCGCGCGGCGACCATCCGGGAGCTCATCCCTTTGGGACGCGGCGCTCGCCGCACACAGATCGCGTTCGTCGACCTGGCGTACAGCGAGGGCGAGGGCGACACGTATGTCGTGCCGCTGGCGCGCCTTCCCGCCTCGCGTCTCGCCGACGCGGCGCGCTCGCCCGCGCAGATCGCCGCGATCGATGGGGACGACGCGTTCGTCGTCGACGCCGTCGGCGATCCCGACTTCGGCACCGCTCTCCTCGACCTCATCTCGCGACATCGTCGCGCGAAGGGCGACGCGGGGACGCTCGTGGGAGAGCAGACCGAGGCGTTCGCGGTGCTGCGCGGCGCGCGGGGCACCGAGCTGCACGCGAACCTGGCCGAGGTCGAGCAGAGCAACAACTCCCTCGTGTTCGGGGAGCGGCTCATGCTGAAGCTGTTCCGGCGGCTCGAGTCCGGCATCAATCCGGAGCTCGAGTTGGGTCGCGCGCTCACGGCGTCCCGGTTCGCCCACATCGCGCCGACCGCCGGGAGCATCGAGTACCGGCCGGAGCGCGGCGATGCGACGACGATCGGCGTGCTTCAGGCCTATGTGCCGAGCGAGGGCGACGCCTGGTCGCTTGCCCTCGCCGCATTCGAGGAGTTCGCCGGCGCGTTCGTGGGGCAGACGGCCCCCCAGGCCGGGACCGATGCGCGGACGCTGCTCGCGCTCGGCACCGTGGCGACCCCGCCGGCTCTCGCGAGCGCGGCGGGCGGCTTCCTGGACCGCGTCGCGCTGCTGGGGCGGCGAACGGCCGAGCTGCATGCGGCGCTCGCCGCGGTCGACGATCCCGCGTTCACACCGGAGCCGTTCTCGCAGCTCTACAAGCGGTCCATCTACCAGTCGATGCACGCGCAGGCGGCGCGCGCGCTCGACGCCCTGCGCGCGGGGCTGCCGCAGATCGCGGACGACGCTCGCGAGGACGCCCGCGCGATCCTCGGCTCGGCGCGCCAGATCGAGGAGCGCTTCCGCTCGCTCCGCGACCGGACGTTCAGCCTTCAGCGCATCCGCACGCACGGCGATCTGCATCTCGGCCAGGTGCTGGTGACCGCGAACGACTTCGTGTTCATCGACTTCGAAGGAGAGCCCGCGCGCTCGATGCGCGAGCGGCGCCTGCGGCGGTCCGCGCTGCGTGACGTCGCCGGCATGCTGCGGTCGCTCTCCTACGCGTCGGAGACGGGCCGTGCCGAGGCTATGGGTCGCGGCGCCGGTCCCGAGCTCGCGGGATGGGCGGCGGCCTGGCGCGCGTACGTGTCCGCGCGGTACCTCGCGAGCTACCTCGAGGCGAGCGCCGGCAGCGCCACGGTGCCGCGCGAGCGCGACGACCTCGTCGCGCTCCTCGACGCGCTGCTCGTCGAGAAGGCGCTGTACGAGGTCTCGTACGAGCTGGGAAGCCGGCCCGCCCGCGTCGGCATCCCGCTCGCGGGTCTGCGGGAACTGCTGCGATGACGACGCTGCGCGACGCGCTGCTCCAGGACGACGACCTCCACCTCTTCGGCGAGGGGACGCATCGCCGGCTGTACGAGCGGCTGGGCGCGCACCTGCGGACGGTGGAGCGGCGCACCGGGGTCACGTTCTCGGTATGGGCGCCAAACGCGACGCGCGTGAGCGTCATCGGTGAGTTCAACGACTGGGACGCGACCGCTGATCCGCTCGCGCGGCTCGGCCCCTCCGGCATCTGGTCCGGCTTCGTCCCCGGCGTGACCAGCGGAGCGCGCTACAAGTACCGCATCGTGTCGCGCTACGGCGGCTACACGGTCGACAAAGCGGATCCGGTGGCGTTCAGCGCTGAGCATCCACCGAGTACCGCCAGCGTCGTGGCGGACCTCGCGTACCAGTGGCGCGACGCGGAGTGGCTCGAGCGCCGCGCAACGTTCGATCCGAGCGCGGCGCCGATGACGACCTACGAAGCGCACCTCGGGTCCTGGATGCGCGCGGACAACGGCACCCGCATGCTCACCTACCGGGAGCTCGCGCCGCTGCTCACCGAGTACGTGCGGCGGTCAGGCTTCACCCACGTCGAGCTGCTGCCGCTCGCCGAGCATCCCTTCTACGGATCGTGGGGCTACCAGTCGACGGGCTACTTCGCGCCCACCGCGCGGTACGGGACGCCGCAGGACCTCATGGCGCTCATCGACACGCTGCATCAGGCCGGGATCGGCGTGCTGGTCGACTGGGTGCCCGCGCACTTCCCGGACGACGAGCACGGGCTGGTGTTCTTCGACGGAACGCACCTCTTCGAGCACGCCGACCCGCGGCGCGGACGTCATCCCGAATGGAACAGCTACACCTTCAACTACGGCCGGCCGGAGGTCCGAAGCTTCCTCATCTCCAGCGCGCTCCACTGGCTCGACCGGTACCACGTGGACGGCCTGCGCGTCGATGCCGTGGCCTCGATGCTCTATCTCGACTACTCGCGCGGTCCGGGGGAGTGGACACCCAACGCGTACGGTGGCCGCGAGGACCTCGAGGCCATCGCGTTCCTTCGCGCGCTGAACGCCGCGGTGCACGCCGAGCACCCCGCAGCGCTGACGATCGCGGAGGAGTCGACATCGTGGCCGTTCGTCTCGCGGCCGACGCACGTGGGTGGGCTCGGGTTCGATATGAAGTGGGACATGGGCTGGATGAACGACACGCTCCGCTATCTGAGTCACGATCCCATCCAGCGCAAGCATCATCACGGTGCGCTCACGTTCCGCCGGATGTACGCGTTCAACGAGAACTACGTGCTTCCGCTCTCGCACGACGAGGTCGTGCACGAAAAGGGCTCACTCCTGGCGAGGATGCCCGGCGACGACTGGCAGCGCCGCGCCAACCTGCGTCTTCTGCTCGCATACCAGTACGCGCAGCCGGGCAAGAAGCTGCTCTTCATGGGCGCGGAGCTCGGGCAGTGGCGCGAGTGGGCGCACGAGCGGAGCGTCGACTGGGACCTGCTCGAGCGCCCCGAGCACGCGGGCCTCCTGCGCCTGGTTGGGGACCTCAATCGCAGCTACGCAGGCGAGCCGGCGCTGCACGAGCGGGATTGGGACGAGAGTGGCTTCTCGTGGGTCGACGCTAACGATGCCGAGCAGAGCGTGCTGTCGTTTCTGCGGCTCGACCGCGGAGGCGACCGCGTCGTCCTGGCGGTCTTCAACTTCACGCCGGTCCCGCGCGCGAATTACCGCGTGGGCGTGCCGCGGGGCGGCCGCTGGCGCGAGATCGTGAATACGGACGCGGCCGAATACGGGGGCAGCGACGTCGGGAACCGCGGCGGCGTCGACGCCACGCCAGTCGCCGCGCACGGACGCTCTCACTCGGTGACGCTGCAGCTGCCACCACTCGCCGCCGTCTTCTTCGCCGGCGAGTGAGTCCGGCCGCCGGGGCACCCGACGACGGCACTGCGCGCCGCGCCGCGGCGGCCCGCGGCATCGGCACGACGTATGGTGGCGCCGCGACGGGCTTCCGGGTATGGGCGCCGCACGCCTCGCACGTCGAGCTCGACCTCGCCAACAGGCGCGTGGCGTGCGCGCCGGAAGCGGACGGCTACTTCGGCGTCGAGGTAGCCGGCGTCGCACCCGGCACCGCGTACCGCTTCAGCCTCGACGGCTCGGAGCCGCTTCCGGATCCCGCGTCCCGGCGGCAGCCTGACGGCGTCCACGGCGCGTCGGCGGTCGTCGACCCGGCCTTCGCATGGACGGACGCGCCTTGGACGCCGCCGTCGCTCCACGACCTCGTGCTCTACGAGCTGCACGTCGGGACGTTCACGCCCGACGGCACGTTCGACGCGGTCGTGCCCCGGCTGGCTTCGCTGCGCGAGCTCGGCGTCACGGCCATCGAGCTCATGCCGGTCGCGGCATTCCCGGGGCGGCGAAACTGGGGATACGACGGGGTCTTCCCGTCCGCGGTGCAAGAGAGCTACGGCGGCCCGGACGGCCTGCGGCGGCTGGTCGATGCGGCACACGCCGGCGGCCTCGCCGTGCACCTGGACGTCGTGTACAACCACCTCGGTCCGGAGGGCAGCGTCCTCGCGCGCTATGGACCCTACTTCACGGACAGACACCTCACGCCCTGGGGACGGGCGATCAACTTCGACGGCCCTGGCAGCGACGAGGTCCGCGCGTTCTTCATCGCGAGCGCGCTCATGTACGTGCGGGAGTTCCACGTCGACGGCCTGCGTCTCGACGCGGTGCACGCGATCCACGACGGCTCGGCGCGGCCGTTCCTCACGGAGCTCGCGGACGCCGTGCGGACCGCGTCGCCGGCCGTACTCGTCGTCGCGGAGTCGAACCTCAACGACCCGCGCGTGATCCGGCCGCAGGACGTGGGCGGCCTCGGCCTCGACGCGCAGTGGAGCGACGACCTCCACCACGCGCTGCACGTGGCGCTCACCGGCGAGCGGTCCGGCTACTACGCGGACTTCGCCGGCGTCGACGACGTCGCACGCGCGCTGCGCGACGGCTTCGTCTACACGGGCCAGCGGTCCGCGTTCCGCGGACGCCGTCACGGCGCGCCCGTGACGGACCGTCCGCCGGCGCAGCTCGTCGTCGCATCGCAGAACCATGATCAGGTCGGCAATCGCGCGAACGGCGATCGCATCGCGACGCTCGTGCCGCCTGCCGCCCTGACGGTGGCCGCGGCCACGGTCGTCCTCGCTCCGTACACTCCGCTCTTGTTCATGGGAGAGGAGTACGGCGAGTCGGCGCCATTCCTCTACTTCACCGACCATGGCGACGCCTCGCTCGTCGAGGCCGTTCGCGCGGGGCGCCGCGCCGAGTTCGGGTCGTTCGAATGGGCGGGCGAGCCGCCGGACCCGCAGGACCCGGAAACCTTCCGCCGCTCGGTGCTCGACCAGCGGCTCGCCGACGGCGGGCGCCACCGGCAGCTCCGCGACGTCTACCGCGAGCTGCTCCAGCTGCGCCGATCGCTGCCGGCCCTCGCTCCACCGCGCCCGCGACCGCGCGCGGCGCTTCAAGGGGACGCGGTCGTCGTCCTCTGGCGGGACCGCGCCGCGTGCCTCGTGCTCGGGTTCGGCGGCGCTCCGTCCAGTGTCCGCCTGCCCGCCGGCCGCTGGCGCGTCGCGTTCGACGGAGCTGACACGCGCTGGGGCGGTACCGGCGCCACGCTGCCGGGCCTCGTCGAAGCCGATGGGTCGCGCGCGCGCACCCTCCCGCCATACGCGGCGCTGCTGCTCACCGCGCGGGCCCAATGAGCGCGCGACGCTTCGTCTGCGTGCACGCGCACTTCTACCAGCCGCCGCGCGAGAACCCCTGGCTCGAGGCCGTCGAGGTGCAGGACTCAGCGCGCCCGTATCACGACTGGAACGAGCGCATCACCGATGAGTGCTACGCGCCGAACGGTGCCGCGCGGATCCTGGACCAAGAGGGCCGCATCCTCGACATCGTCAACAACTACTCGCGCCTCAGCTTCAACTTCGGGCCCACGCTGCTCGCGTGGCTGGAGGACCGGCGGCCGTCCGTGTATGCCCGGGTCATCGAGGCCGATCGCCAGAGCCAGGAGCTGTTCTCGGGTCACGGATCGGCGATCGCACAGCCCTACAACCACATGATCATGCCGCTCGCGACCTCCCGCGATAAGCGGACGCAGATCGTCTGGGGCATCGCCGACTTCGTGCGCCGCTTCGGGCGACGGCCCGAGGGGATGTGGCTGCCCGAGACGGCAGTCGACCTCGAGACGCTCGATCTTCTGGCGGAGCACGGCATGCGCTTCACGATCCTCAGCCCGACGCAAGCCGGGCGCGTGCGGAGGATCGGCGGTCGCGGGTGGCGTGATGTCACCGGCGGGCGCATCGACCCGACGCGCGCCTATACGCAGCGGCTGGGCAAGGGCGGCCGATCGATCGCGCTCTTCTTCTACGATGGGCCGATCTCGCAGGCCGTGGCGTTCGAGGGCCTGCTCGCGAGCGGCGAGCGATTCGCGGAACGCCTCAGCGAGGGCTTCAGTGAGCAGCGCGACTGGCCGCAGCTCGTGCACATCGCGACGGACGGTGAAACCTACGGCCACCACCATGGTCGCGGCGACATGGCGCTCGCCTACGCGCTACGCGAGATCGAGCTGCGCGAGGACGTCACGCTCACCAACTACGCGCACTTCCTCGACGAGCATCCCCCGACGCACGAGGTCGAGATCGTGGAGAGCACGGCATGGAGCTGCGTGCACGGCGTGGACCGCTGGTGGACCGACTGCGGATGCAACTCCGGCCGCGGCGAGTGGCGGCAGTCGTGGCGTACGCCGCTGCGGAATGCGCTGGACTTCCTGCGCGACGCGCTCGCGCCCGCGTACGAAGACGGCACGCGCGGGCTGCTCGCCGACCCGTGGCGCACGCGCGACGATTTCGTCGCGGTGGTGCTGGACCGTTCGCCGGCTTCCCGCGAGCGATTCCTGTCCGCATGCGCCACTCGCACGCTCACGCCGGACGAGGAGATCCGCACGTGGAAGTGGCTGGAGCTGCAGCGGCAGGCGATGCTCATGTACACGAGCTGCGGGTGGTTCTTCGACGAGCTGTCGGGGATCGAGACCGTGCAGGTCCTGCAGTACGCCGGACGGGCGCTACAGCTCGCCCGCGACCTCGGCGTCGGCGAGGACGTCGAGCGGCGCTTCCTCGAGCAGCTCGCCGACGCCAAGAGCAACCTGCCGGAGCAGGGCGACGGCGCGCGGATCTTCGAACGCTACGTGCGACCCGCGATGGTCGATCTCGCGAAGGTCGGCGCGCACTACGCGATCACGTCGCTCTTTGACGGGTACGGCGACCGGTCCCACATCTACGCGTACGCCGTTGAGCGCGAGGACCACCGGCTGTGGTCGACAGGATCGTCGAAGCTCACCGTCGGTCGCGCGCGGATCGTGTCGCAGGTCACCAAGGACTCCGCGCTCTTCTCCTACGCCGCGCTCCACACGGGTGACCACAACTTGCACGGCGCAGTGCGCGCGTTCCGCGGACTCGAGCCGTTCGCCGCGCTGAGCGACGAGCTGCAGGCCGCCTTCGAGCGAGGCGACCACGCGGAGGTCATCCGACTGATCGACCGACACTTCGCGGGACAGACGTACTCTCTCAAGCAGCTGTTCCGCGACGACCAGCGCCGCATCCTCGACCAGATCCTGCGCAGCACCCTCGCAGGTGCGGAGGCATCGTACCGCCAGGTGTACGAGCGGCACGCGCCGCTCATGCGCTTCCTGCGCGACATCGGCATGCCGCAGCCGGATTCGCTGCTCACCGCGGCGCACTTTGTCCTCGACGCCGAGCTTCGCGACGCGCTCGGCGCGCCGAACCTCGACCTCGGACGGATCACGGCGCTCGTCCAGGAAGCGCGGAGCTGGGGTGTCGCGCCGCGCATCGACGAGCTCGGGTACGCGCTCGGCCGCAAGATCGACGGGCTCGCCGCGGGTCTCGCGGAGCGACCGGGATCGCCGGAATTCCTCGACGAGCTGAGGGCCGCGGTCGGCCTTGCGAACACGCTCCCGCTGACCGCCGATCTCTGGGCAGCGCAGAACGTGTACTTCGGACTGCGCGACGTCGCCGCGGCGAAGAGCTCGTCCGCCGAGGGCGGCGTCTGGCTCGAGAGTTACCGCGGACTCGGCGAAGCGCTGGGGGTGCGACCGCAGTTGTGAGGGCGCCGAGCGCGACCTACCGGCTGCAGCTGAGCGCAGCGTTCCCGCTTGCCGCCGCCCGAGCCCTTCTCCCCTATCTCGACCGCCTCGGCGTGACCGACCTCTACCTGTCACCGATCTTGCAGGCGCGCGCCGGCAGCACGCACGGCTACGACGTCACCGACCCGACGCGCATCCGCGACGAGCTCGGCGGCGAGGAGCAGCTCGCGCTGCTCGCGCGATCGGCGCGCGAGCGTGGCATGGGCATCGTGCTCGACATCGTGCCGAACCACATGGCGGCGAGCGTCGAGAATCCCTGGTGGAAGGACGTGCTCCGCCACGGGCCGGCGTCACGCTACGCCTCGTACTTCGACATCGATTGGGAGCCGGCTCGCGCCGGTCTCGCGGACAAGGTGATGCTGCCGGTCCTCGAGCGGCCCTACGCCGAAGCGCTCGAGGCCGGGGATCTCCGGCTCGTGCTTGGCGCCGACGGCATCGAGCTCGACTACCGGGGGCTGCGCCTTCCCCTCTCACCGCGCACGCAGGCGTCCGTACTCGGCCACGGCCTCGGCCGCCTCGTCCGCACCGAGGGCGCCGGCAGCCGGCCCGCGCTCGAGCTGGCGGCGATCGTCGATCGGCTTGCCGCCGTGGGCGCGCAAGCGCCCGACGAGACGCACACGATCGTGGATCGGCTGAGCGAGCTGATGCGCTCAAGCGAGGCGGTGCGATCGCTCGTGGAGGAAAACCTCGGCCGCTGGAACGGCCGGCCGGACAACGTGCGCAGCTTCGATCTGATGGACCGGCTCCTCGACGCGCAGTCGTACCGCGTCGCGTATTGGCGCGTCGCGGATCAGGAGATCAACTACCGGCGCTTCTTCGACGTGAACGACCTGGTGGCGCTGCGGGTGGAGGACGAGCGCGTGTTCGAGGAGCGTCTTGGCACGATCCTCCGGCTCGCGCACGAGGGCGCGGTCACCGGGCTGCGCATCGACCACGTCGACGGGCTGCACGACCCGGCACGCTTCCTCGCGCGCCTGCGCGAGCGCGTGGGACGGCAGCTGTACGTCATCGTCGAGAAGATCCTCGCGCACACCGAGGAGCTCGACGCCTCGTGGCCGGTGCAGGGCACGACCGGCTACGACGTCCTCGGCCTCCTCGGCGACCTGTTCGTCGACAGCGACGGTCTCGCGCGCCTCGGCGAGCTCCGCATCCGGCTTGGAGCGCCACCGGCGTCCTACGCCGACGAGGTGTACGACGCGAAGCGCCTCGTCATCACCGATCTCTTTGGCGGCGAGCTGCGCAACCTGGCGCAGCGGCTCGGCCGCCTCGCCGAGCAGCACCGGAATGGGCGCGATCTCACCCTCACCGAGCTGGGCCGTGCGCTCGTCGGCGTGACGGCGTCGCTCGCCGTGTACCGGACGTACGTGAGCGATCTGCGCGTGGCGCCGCGCGACCGCGCGATCGTCGAGGCGGCCGTCGCCGACGCGGCGCGCCGGGACGCGCACGCCGCGCGCGCGATCGCGTTCATGCGACGCGTCCTCCTCCTCGACGTGCCGCCGCGGCTCAACACTGCGCAGCGCGCGCTGTGGCTGCGGTTCGTGATGAGGTGGCAGCAGCTCGCCAGCGCCACGATGGCCAAGGGCCACGAGGACACCGCCAGCTACCGTCACGCGCGGCTCGTGTCGCGCAACGAGGTCGGGGTGGACCCGACCGCGCCGATCCCGACCGTGGAGGACGTCCACGCGCGTCTCCGCGCGCGCGCGGAGCAGTGGCCGCTCTCGCTGTCGGCGACCGCAACGCACGACACGAAGCGCGGCGAGGACACGCGCACGCGCATCAGCGTGTTGTCGGAGGTGCCGGAACTCTTCGCCGAGCGACTCGCCGGCTGGGTGCGCTTCTGCGAAGGGCGCGTCCCGCCGGCGTACAACGGGAGGCTCGACGCCGACACGGCGTTGCTCCTCTTCCAGACGCTCGTCGGGGCGTGGCCGCTCCATCCCAGCACGGCTGACCCGTTCGCGGACCGCGTCGCCGCATACGCGCTGAAGGCCGTGCGCGAGGCGAAGCGGCGCACGAGCTGGCGGCGGCCGGACTCCGCGTACGAGCGGACCGTGGAGGCCTACGCGCGCGCGATCGTCGAAGCCGACGAGCGCGACCCCGACCGCCGCGAGCACGCCGAGTTCGCCGCGCGCATCGCCTTCTTCGGCGCGGTCAGCTCACTGGGCCAGGTCGCGCTCAAGATCGCCGCACCCGGCATCCCCGACGTCTATCAGGGCTGCGAGCTCTGGGATCTGAGCCTCGTCGATCCCGACAACCGCCGTCCGGTGGACGTGGAGCGGCGCCGCGCCGCCCTGGACGAGATCGACCGCGAGAGCTCCGTCGATCGTGCCGCGCTCGCCAACAGGCTCCTCGACGGCTGGAGCGACGGGCGCGTGAAGCTGCTCGTGACCGCGCTCGGCCTGCGCCTGCGGCGCGCGCGGCGCGCGCTGTTCGAAACGGGACGCTACGTCCCGCTACCGGCCGCGGGAGACCATCGGGCGCACGTGTTCGCGTTCGCGCGCGCCTCGTCCGGCGAGTGGGTGATCGCGGTCGCGCCGCGCCTGGTCGCAACGCTTGTCGGCGCCACGGCGTCGTCGCTCCCTCCCGCGCGACCGCCCCTGGGGCCGCTGTGGGGAACCACGTCGCTGGCGCTGCCACCCGGCGCGCCCCGACGATGGCGCGACGAGCTGACGGGGATCGAGCGCACCGCCAAGGGCGGCGCGCTCGCGCTCACGGACGTGCTCGCCACGTTCCCCGTCGCGCTGCTCGTCGGCGAGCCGAGCGACGACGCTCAGGAGATCAGATCGGCGTAGAGGCGCAGGTGATCGCGCACGAGCCGCGTCGTGAGGAAGCGGCCGCGCACCATCTCGCGCCCCATTTCGGCGAAGCGGCGGCACAGCTCGCGATCGGTGAGGAGCCGCACGCAGCGATCGGCGCATTCCTCGATGTCGCGCACCAGGAAGCCGTTGACACCGTCGGTGATCTGCAGCGCGATGCCGCCGGCGTTGCCACCCACGACCGGAACGCCCTTCCACAGAGACTCGCTCACGGTAAGACCGAAGCCCTCGCGGATCGACTTGAGGATGCCGACCGAGGCGGCGCGCTGGAAGGCATTCACCTCCGTCGCGTCGACACCGTCGATGTTCGTGAGGATGTGGATGTCCGACTCGCCCGCGGCGTGCGCTCGCGTCCGGTCGAGGTAGTCCACGCCCTCGGGATCGTCGTCCGCGAGCGCACCGACCAGGGCCAGGCGCACGCCGGGAACGCGCTCGCGCACGAGGCGATACGCGTCGATCACGCCGGTCGGATCCTTCCATGGATCGAAGCGCGCGACCTGCAGCAGCAGCCGCGCGTCCGAAGGGATGTCGAAGCGGTCCAGCACGCGCTGCACCTCATCGGGCTCGAGCGCGCGATTCTTGTCGCTCAGCGGGTCGATCGCGGGCGGGATGATCCTGGTGGTCTCGGGGTCGAGGCGCGGTGGGACGAACGCGTCCATCGTGAAGATCGACGCGTCGTGCTCGCGCACGAACGGGAGCACGAGGGTGAGCGCCGGCGCATGCGCGGTCGACAGATCGATGTGGCACCGCCAGATCCAGCGCGCGCGCTGCGGGTCGGCGAAATGGCGGAGCGCGACGACCTGCGGATCATGCGCCACGATGATGTCGGCCGCGGGAACCTTGCCCGCCTGCCTTTCCGCCGTGGCGCGGAAGAGCGCGCGCTGCGTCTTCGTGAGATCGACCGGCATGCCCTGCAGCGCGTTGTGCAGGCTCTTTGTCGCGTCGAAGAACGCGGCGGGCGCGTTGATCGTCCACCACTGCGCGTCAAGGCCCAGGTCGCGCTCGAGCGGCACCTGGCTCTGCAGCAGCTCGGCGACCCCGCCGCCGTACGAGGTCGCGTTGAGATGCAGAACGCGCACGCCGCGGAGCGCGCTCGCGATGTCCTCGATCTCGGCGAGGTCGGCGTCGTCCGAGATGCCGCGGTAGTCCCGGAGGTGCAGCTCCCGGAGCGCGACTCGTTTCACGCCGGAGCTCCCGTGTGCCGCGCCGGGATGCGCCACCCGGACGCGCCGCGCGCCGAGAGGAGCGCGTTCACTTCCGCGCCGACGAGGATGACCAGCGAGACGAAGTAGAGCCAGAGCAGGAAGACGAACGCCGTCCCGAACGTCGTGTAGGCAGCCACCGACGCGCTGGTGCGATCCAGGTAGATCCCGAACCCCTGCGTCAGGATCACGAAGCCGGCGAGGGTCACCACCGTGCCAGGCAGCACCTCCCGGTACCGCGAACGCACGTTCGGCAGCCGGTGATACACGACCGAGAGGGCGAGGAAGAACACGATGAGCGCGAGGATGAGGCCGACGACGTCGATAACGTCCGCCGCACGGACGCCGAGCCCGAGCGCGAGCGCGAGCGTCAGGGCGAGCGCACCGCCGGCGCTCGCGACGACGAGTGTCGCGACCGCGAGGAACGGCAGCGCGAGCGCGACGGCGAACCCCAGCGCCTGCCTGCGCCAGAGCGGCCGCGCTTGGTCCACGTCGTAGGCGCGGTTCAGCCCCTTCAGCAGCGTGCCGACGCCGGACGCCGCGCCCCAGAGCGTACCGAGCAGGCCCAGCGTGAAGAAGCCGCCGGAGCGCTCCTCGACCATGCGCCGGGTCATCTCCCCGAGGATCTCGATGACCGGCGCCGGCAGGAGCGGACCGGCGCGTTCGAGCACGCTCGCGACCACGTCTTCGAGCCCGATCAGCGGACCGACGAAGCCGAGGAGCGTCACCAGGACGAGCAGCAGCGGCACGAGCGCGAGGAGGAACCGGTAGGCCATCTCGGCCGCCATGCCGGAGATGTCGTCGTCGCCCGACTCGCGCGCGAGCGCGAGCACGAAGCGGCCGGCGGCACGCGACCGCATGAGCTCGCGCGCACGGGAGGAGAGATCGGGCACATGCGAGGAGAGCCGACGCGCGCGTCCTATCACCGAGCTGCGCGCGGGGTCAGCGCGCCGCCGCGCCCTTCGAGCGCTCGGACGGATGGAACTTGCCCAGCTGTGGCGCCCACTCCTTGGCCATTTTCCCCTCCCCGTCACCGCCGAGAGACCGCCAGCACTCTACGCCAGGCTCGACTACCGGTCGCGGGAATGCTCAGCCGCCGGGATGACGTTCGATAGAGTGGGCAGGTGGCCAGCGACGAGTTCGAAGCCGAGGCGCTCCGCCACCTGGACGCGCTCTACCGGACCGCGCTGCGCATGACGCGGTCGGAGGCCGATGCGGAGGACCTCGTGCAGGAGACCTTCATTCGCGCGTTCCGGTTCCAAGAGCAGTTCACGCTCGGCACGAACATGAAGGCCTGGCTCTTCCGCATCCTCACGAACACCTTCATCAACACCTATCGCCGCAAGGCGGCGCAGCCCGAGGTGACCGACCTTGACGGCGTCGACGAGTCCTCGCTCTACCGGCGGATGGCGACCGACCGTGCTGCCTCTTCCTCGCCCGATCCCGAGGCGGAGCTGCTCAACAGCGTGGTCGATACGGAAGTGACCGACGCGCTCGAGGCCCTGCCGGAGAAGTTCCGGACCACCGTCCTCCTGGACGTGGAGGGCTTCTCCTATAAGGAGATCGCCGAGATGCTGGGCATCCCGATCGGCACCGTGATGTCTCGGCTGCACCGCGGTCGGAAGTTCCTGCAGCAGCGGCTGTACGACCTCGCGCGCGAGCGCGGCATCGCCGCCGTGCGGACGCCGCAGAAGAGTTAGGAGGGCACCGTGGACTGCAACGACTGCGTTGAGCGGCTCTACGCCTTCCTCGACCTCGAGCTCGACGAGAAGGAGCTCGCCCAGGTTCGCGCACACGTCTCCGGATGCGATGACTGCGGCGATCAGGTCGGCCTCGAGACACGCTTCCTCGACCGTCTTCGCGACTGCTGCACCTCCGATGTCGCCCCGATCCAGCTCCGCGAGCGCGTCATCCAGAAGCTCAGAGGCGCGAGTCCGCCGACGACCTAGCGAGGCGACGCCACGACCTGAGACCGCTCATGTGTTGACATTTGCGACGCAGATGTGTCTATATAACGACAATGCGTGGCCAAGAGGAGGTGATTCACTAATGCCAGCGAAGAAGAAGGCTGCAAAGAAGTCCAAGAAGTCGAAGTCGAAGAAGAAGTAAGTGAGCGCGACGAGCGATCGTCGCACTTGTTAATTCCCAACTGGCACCTTTCGCGAACCCACCGATCCGCGTAGGCCTCGCGGATCGGTTTCTTTTTACGAGCAGTCACGTCGTACAGTCGCGTCATCGATCCGCAGCGCCGCATGCCTCGCCTCCGTTGGCCCGCGATCCTCGCGGGCGTCGCGCTCGCGGTCGCCGTAACGCTCCTCAGCGTCGCCGTGCTGCCCCCGATCCCGGCAGCGGTCGCATCCGTGTTCGGTCTCATCATTTCGGGCTTTTTGGCCGGAAAACTGGCCCTGGCGGCACGCGCGTACCACGGCGCGGTGGTGGGCGCGGGCTACGTGGTCGCCACGGCCCTGGGCGTCGTGCCGGGCCCCGGTCCCCTCGCGGACGCGCTATCGGAAACGGTCGCGATCATCGCGTTCGACGCGCTGGCGATCGCGGCCGCGACGCTGGGCGGGTGGTCCGCTGGGTGGTTGGCGGGCGCAGAGCGCTCGCCTGGCGCGTCTTCTTCGGATAAGGACAGAGCTCGCTGACGGGACACACCGGGCACTTCGGCGTCGGCGTGCAGGTGCGCCGGCCGTGCAGCACGAGGGTCCACGTCGCCTTCACCCAGTCCTTCCTCGGATAGAGCGAGCGCAGCTCCATCTCGACGCCGTCGGTCCCCTTCCGGGTGAAGCCGAGCCGGGTGGCGACCCGGTGGACGTGACGGTCCACGGCGATCGCCGGCACCTTGAAGGCGTTCCCGAGCACGATCGATGCGGTCTTGCGACCGACGCCGCGCAGGCGTACGAGCGAGTCCATGTCACCGGGGACCTCGCCGCCGAATTCGGTGAGAAGCTGCTCCGAGGCGCCGCGGATCGCCTTCGCCTTCATCCGGAAGAAGCCGGTCGCGTGGACGTCGCGCTCGAGCTCCTCCACCGGCACCCTCAGGTAGTCGGCGGGTCCCCGGTACTTCTCGAAGAGCGCGCGCGTCACCCGGTTGATGTGCTCGTCCTGGGCCTGCGCGGCGAGGATCGTCGCGACGAGGAGCTGGAACGGGCTGCTGAATTCGAGGGTCGGCCCCCAGTCCGGATAGGCTCTGGCCAGTCGCGACAGGATCGCTCGCGCGCGCCGGCGCCGCGCCGGCGGGTCCTCGCGGCGCCTCGGCGCGCTAGGCGCCGGGGGCACAGCGGCACCACTCCGGTCGCCAGCCGCCGGGCGCGACCCTGCCGATGGGGCCGGAGCGGTCGGGACGGAAGTACAGCCACTCATCGCCGTCGTCGACCTGGACCAGGAGCAGCGCGCCGTCCGGCGACCACGTGAAGTCGAGGAAGTGCTTCGCGGAGTCATACAGCTCGCGCCGCTCGCCGCCGCCCGGGTCGATGACGCTGAGCCAGTGGTGATGCGGCTGCGCGTTGATGATCGAGTAGGCGAGCAGCGGTGCCGTCGGCGACCAGCGCAGCTCGGCGACGTGATGGACCGCTCCAGTCTTGCCGATCACCCACAGCTTCGGGCGCGCGCCCACCACCAGCTCCTGCGTGTACACGATCTGCACCGCGTCGAGGATCGGGCCCTTCTCGATGGCGGCGTACGCGACGAGCTTGCCGTCGGCCGAGAACTGCGGGCCGCCGATGAGCCCCATGCCGCGCGATGCGCTCACCGTCGAGTACCGCGTGAGATCGGCGAGCGTCACGAGCATCTGCGTCGGGAACTCCTTCGGCGTGCCCGACGCGAGGCCGCGCAGGTCGGCGAGCGCGATCGCGCCGGACACATGCGCGTATCCGACGCGCGTGCCGTCGGGCGTGAAGGCCGGATGCGTGCCCGGCCCGACGACCATGTCGGTCGAGGTGGTCACGTCGTACAGGTGCACATCGCCGACGGCCCCGACGAGCGATCCGCCCGAGGCCGCGGTGCCGCCGGAGGTCACCTCACCGTAGGTGAGGTAGCGGCCGTCCGGTGACCAGGCGTAACCGTCCAGGAAAGTGTCCGGCCGCGAGAGGCGCAGCGGCGCGGCGCCGGGCCGGACCAGGAACAGCGAGGTCCCACCCTCGCCGGGTATCGCGCGCTCGGCGGCGATGAGCGTGCCGTCGGGAGACCAGCGGGCGCCGAGGTAGCCCCCGGTGGCGGCCCCGTCCGTCGTCACCCCGACGCGGCCGCTGCCGTCGGGAGCGGCGGTCCACAGCTCGACACCTCCCTGGCTGAAGAGGACCCTCCCCGGCGGCAGGCCGTCAGGCGCACGGTCCGCGGGCGTGGTGGACAGTGGCGTCGGGCGGGTGACCACCGGGGGCTGGGCCGCGCAGGCCGCGGCGATGAACAGGAGCGCGAGCAGCCCGGTAGCCCGGCGACGCGGCATCCGCCGAGCGTACCAAGCGTGGTCACGTGTCTTCGTTGACGGGCAGGGCGCCCGACCGCAGACTCTCGCGATCATGCGGCTGTCGGCGCAGTGAGGCGGCCCGCCAGGGGTCGTGCCACATACCCGATCAGACCGCCAGGGAGGTTCGCATGCAGAGACGATGGACATCAGCGGCCGCGGCCGTCACCGCTCTCGCGCTCGTCATGGGCGCGTGTGGCGGCGCCGGTACCGGCGGCACGACGGGTGCGTCGACGG
>DATKCP010000033.1:0-9562 GCA_035513115.1 Candidatus Limnocylindria bacterium
GTCCGGCAGCGCGTAGTAGGACGCGTCGTTCTCGACCAACTTGAAGCGCTCGGCATAGAACCTGAGGCGCTCGTCAGCCTTCTTCACAATGTTCTCCGGATACCAACCCGACTCCAGAAGAGTTGGATCCGTCCACGAGCATGTTCCGATGAGAACACGCGACCGCTTCACAAGGTCCAAGTTTGCGCTCGCCCGGCCGGGGCGGGCGTAGCGGCACTCCTCGAGCGAGCGTCTGCGCCCAGCCGGCCCGAACGGCACGCGCGACGTTAATAGCGGGCCGGCGTAGCCAGCAGCGAGCGAGAGGAGTGGCGCGATGCCCGCCGCCGGCCGCGCGCGCGAGAGGCGCCTAGAAGCGGTCGGCTTCTTCGGCGTAGAGCGACGGATCCAACTCTTTGGCCTTTGGAGCGCGCTGCGCCAGCGCGACGACGGTGACGCCGAAGAGGACGACGAGCCCGACGAACGAGATCACCTGCGTTCGGCCGCTGGTGATGAACGCGACAACGCCGAGGACGATCGTCACGCCGTAGATGAGCAGCACCGCCTGTGGATGCGACAGACCGACGTCGAGCAGACGGTGGTGGAGGTGCCCCCGATCCGGAGCGAACGGCGGCTGGCCCTGGGCCATCCGGCGAACGATCACATAGAAGGTGTCGATGATCGGGACGCCGAGCACGAGCAGGGCCGCGGCCACCTTGGCCGTGCCGAAGATCGACAGCACTGCGAGCATCGTCCCTACGAAGGTCACGCCGGTCGTGCCGAGGAAGAGGCGAGCGGGGTGGAAGTTGAAAAGGAGGAAACCGCCGGTCGCACCCGCGAGCGCGAACGCCATCCACGCGACGAACGGCTCGTTGATCTGCGGCGTCAGGGCCAGGGCGCCGAGCGTGAGCGCGGCGATCGCGGCGACTCCCGCCGCGAGGCCATCCAAGCCGTCGATGAAGTTCAGCGCGACGTTCATTCCCACGATCCAGAAGACCGTGAACGCGATCGCCACGATCCCGGCGATCTCGATGAGCCCGTCGCCGAAGGGATCGTTCACGAAATCGATGCGGAGACCGGCCGCGACGATCACCGCCGCCACGACCATCAGCCCGAGGAACTGCCAGCGCGCGCGGAGCTCGAGCACGTCGTCGATGAGACCCAGCATCATCCCGAGGAGCGCGGCGAGGGCGGTGAGCGTGAAGCGCGGCGAGCGGACCTCCTCGGGGATGAGGAAGGGGTGGCCCGCGACGCGGTCGATGATCCAAAAGGCGAGGATGGTGAGACCGAACGCGACCGCGATCGCGAGACCGCCGGAGCGCGGGATCGGCCGCGGATGTGTGCGACGCCCACCCGGCATGTCGAGCATGCCAAACCGCTCTGCGAGGCGGCCCACGAGCGGCGTGATCGCGGCCGACAGGATGAATGCGACTAGAGCCGAGCTGACAAGGAGCAGGCCGGTCACGTGCAGACGATAGCCGTAGGCGGCGCACCAAGCAGAATGACGGGGAGGAATATCTGGCGATGACGAGACTCGACGGCCGCGTGGCCGTGATCACCGGCGGGGCGCGCGGCATCGGAGCCGAGACGGCGCGCCTGTTCCGCGAGTCCGGCGCGACGGTCGTGACCTGGGACGTGGGCGACGGCGCCGACCGGCGCGTCGATGTCACCGATGCGGGAGCCGTCGATGCAGCGGTCGCCGCGACCGTCGCGGCACTCGGCGGCATCGACATCCTGGTGAACAACGCCGGCATCCTCCGGGACGCGCAGCTGGTGAAGGTGAAGGACGGCGAGATCGTGGGACGCATGGAGGAAGCGCAGTTCGACGCGGTGATCTCCGTGAACCTGAAGGGCGTGTACCTATGCGGTCAGGCGGTGGCGCCGGTCATGATCAAGAAAGGCTGGGGCCGCATCCTCAACGCGTCGTCGGTCGTCGGCCTCTACGGCAACTTCGGCCAGTCGAACTACGTCGCGACGAAGGCCGGAGTGATCGGCTTGACCAAGGTATGGGCGCGCGAGCTCGGGCCGAGGGGCATCACCGTCAACGCGGTCGCGCCGGGATTCATCGCCACCGAGATGGTCCGACAGATGCCCGAAGCGATCCTGAAGGGGCTGGTCGAGCGCACACCGGTCCGTCGCATGGGCGAGCCGCGGGATGTGGCGAACGCATACCTGTTCCTCGCGTCCGAAGAGGCGAGCTTCATCAACGGCGCCGTCCTGAGCGTCGACGGCGGCGTCGTCGTGGGTACGTGAACCCGCCCTGCGGGGCGCGCGGGCCCAGCCGGGTACGCGGGACGTCGCTCCGTAGAATCGCTCGGGGCCAGGGGTCCACGAGAGATCAAGGAGAGAGAGCATGCCGCTGTTCATGGATGTCCACGAGACGCTTCCGGCAGGCGCGACTGCCAAGGACGTGGCCGCCGCTCACGAGGCGGACCTGAAGACGCAGGGCAAGTACGGAGTGAAGTACCTCCGCTACTGGGTGGATGAAAAGGCGGGCAAGGTGTTCTGCCTCGCCGACGCGCCGAGCGCCGAGGCCGCGGCCAAGGTGCACAAGGAAGCCCACGGGCTCGTCGCGGACCAGATCTTCCCGGTGGTCGAGGGCAGCTAAGCCTCAGCGCGTTCCGAACTGGCGATCTCCCGCGTCGCCAAGACCCGGGACGATGTAGCCCTTGTCGTTGAGTCGCTCGTCAAGGGCGGCGACGTGGATGGGCACATCGGGGTGCGTGCTCGAAAGAGCGCGCACGCCTTCGGGCGCCGCGATGAGACCAACGTACTTCACCCGCTTCGCGCCCCACTTCTTGAGGATGTCGATCGTCGCGACCGCGGATCCGCCGGTCGCGAGCATCGGGTCGAGCACGAGGCACACCGCGACGGTCGCCTCCGACGGCAGCTTGTTGTAGTACTCGATCGGGCGCAGCGTGCGCTCGTCCCGGAACAGCCCGATGTGCCACACCTGCGCCTCGGGCATCAGCTCCAGCGCGGCCTCGACCATGCCGATACCGGCCCGAAGCACGGGCACGAGACCGACCGGCTCAGACAGCCGCGCGCCCTTCGCGTTGGCCAGCGGCGTCGTCACCTCGGCGCTCTCGACCGGAAGATCGGCGGTGGCTTCATAAAGGAGGAGCGTCGCGAGCTCGCCAACGAGCGCGCGGAACTGCTGTGGCTTGGTCCGCTCGTCGCGCAGGCGCGTGACCTTCTCGCGCACGAGCGGGTGTGTCGAGACGTGCAGCTGCTCGCTCAGGCTCTCACGCGCTCCGGCGTGATCCCCGGCACGGGGAAGCGACGCGTGAGATCGAGCACTTCCGCGGAGATCTCACGCGCGACGGTCTCGTCCCCCTTGGCGCTCAGCGACCGTGCGATCAGCTCGCCGATGCGCTCCATCTCCGCTTCTCGCATCCCGCGGGTGGTCACGGCCGGAGTGCCGACGCGGATGCCCGACGCGACCGCGGGTTTCTCGGGGTCGTACGGGATGGTGTTCTTGTTCACCGTGATGCCGACCGCGTCGAGCGCCTTCTCGGCCTTCTTGCCGGTCAGCCCGAGCGGACGGACGTCCACGAGCATGAGGTGGTTGTCGGTGCCGCCCGACACGATGCGCAGACCCGCCTTCGCCAGCGAGGCGGCGAGCGTCGTCGCGTTCCTCCGGATCTGCTTCGCGTACTCCTTGAACTCGGGCGTCGCGGCCTCCTTCAGCATGACCGCCTTGCCGGCGATGACATGCATGAGCGGGCCGCCCTGGATGTTCGGGAACACGGCGCTGTTGATCGGCTTCTCGAACTCGGCGTCGCTCATGATCATCCCGCCGCGCGGCCCGCGAAGTGTCTTGTGCGTGGTCGTCGTGACGATCTGCGCGTGCCCCACCGGCGTCGGATGCTCACCCGCCGCCACCAGGCCCGCGAAGTGCGCCATGTCGACGATGAGGAGCGCACCGACCTCGTCCGCGATCTTCCGCAGCCGTGGGAAGTCGAAGAAGCGCGGGTACGCCGTCGCGCCGGCGACGAGGACCTTTGGCCGAGAGTCCTTCGCGAGCCTCTCGATCTCGTCGTAGTCGATCAGCTCATCCTCACGGCGCACGTGGTACGGCACGACCTTGTAGAGCTTCGCGGAGAAGTTCACCGGGGAGCCGTGCGTCAGGTGTCCGCCCTGGTCGAGCGCGAGGCCGAGCATCGTGTCGCCCGGCTGCATCACCGCCGCGTACGCGGCCATGTTCGCCTGCGCGCCTGCGTGTGGCTGCACGTTGACCGCGGCCGCGCCGAACAGCGCCTTGGCACGTTCGATGGCGAGCGTCTCGGCGACGTCGACCCACTCGCAGCCGCCGTAGTAGCGCCGGCCCGGATAGCCCTCGGCGTACTTGTTGGTGAGGACGCTGCCAACGGCTTCCATGACCGCGGCGCTGGTGTAGTTCTCGGAGGCGATGAGCTCGATCTTCTCGACCTGACGGCGCCGCTCGCCCTCGATCGCCGCGTAGATTTCGGGGTCTTCGCGCTCGAGATGACTCATACCTTTGTCGCCTCCATCGCTTCGATCTGTTTCCGCCGACGTTCGTGGCGTCCGCCCTGCACCGTCGCGCCGAGATACGCGTCCAGGATGCTCTTCGCGAGCTCGTCGCCGATCACGCGCTCGCCCATGGTGAGCAGGTTCACGTCGACGTGCTCCACGGCGTCGCGCGCGGACCACTCGTTGTCCACGACCGCCGCGCGGATCCCGGGGATCTTGTTGGCGGCGACCGCGGGTCCGATGCCGGAGCCGCAGGTGAAGATCCCCCGCTCGACCTCGCCGCGCGCGATGGCCTCGGCGAGCGCGCGGACGATGAGCGGATAGTCGTCGTCGGGATCCGGCGGCGGCCCGTACGTCCGCACGTCGTGCCCCCTGTCGCGCAGGTGCTTGACGAGCGCGGCCTTCAAGGCCTGACCCGCGTGATCCGCCGCCACGCCGATCTTCACGCGACCTTCGCCGACGCGAGGGCGCTCCGGATCTCGTCGGTCGAGATCGCGCCTTCACGCAGCACCTTCACGTCGGACGTCGTGCAGTCGACGATCGTCGACGACAGGCCACCCGTCGTCGGCCCGCCATCGAGCACGAGAGCGATGCGCCCGTCGAGCTGCGCGATGACCTCCTGCGCTGTGCGCGCATCCGGCTGACCTGAACGGTTCGCGCTCGTCACCGGCAGGCCGCCACCGAACGCGGAGATCAGTCGCCGTGCGAGCGGATGGTCGGGAACGCGGAACGCGAGCGTTCCACGACGCGGCGCGACCAGGATGATCGTGAGCGGGCCCGGCCAGAACCGCTCGGCGAGCGCGCGCGCCGCCGGAGTGACCTGCGCGCTGGCCTCGAGATTGGAAGCGTCCGAGAGGAGGACCGGGATGCGCTTCTCCTTCGGCCGGTCCTTCGCGCCGTAGAGCTTGCGAACGTGGTCGTGGCCGGCGGCGAGACCGTACACGGTGTCGGTCGGGAAGGCGACGAGCTCACCACGGGAGAGTGCGGCCGCCGCCTCCTCCACTGCCCCCGGCGCATCCGCCGCGAGGAGGCGCGTCTTCATTGGGAGGATGATAGGTCGGTGACATCGACGCTGGCCCGCGTGGCGCTGTTCAAGGAGCTCCCGGAGCCCGGTCTCCAGATGCTCGCGGAACGCGGACGCCCAAAACACTTCGCGACCGGCGACGTGATCATGCGTCAGGGCGACGCGAGCGACGCGCTGCACGTGATCACGCGCGGGCGCGTTCGCGTTGAGCGCGGCCAGCCGGGCGAGACACCGCTCGTCCTGGCCGAGCTCGGGGTCGGCGACGTGATCGGTGAGATGGGTCTGCTGGACGGCGCACCGCGGTCCGCGACGGTGACGGCACTGGAGCACACGCAGACGCTTGAGATCCACGCCACGGTCATGGCCGTCGTCCTCATGCAGTACCCGCAGGTCGCCTCGGCGCTGCTCCGCACCCTCAGCCGCCGCCTGCGGAATGCCGACGAGCTCGCTGACGACCTCGCGCGCCGCCCGCCGCGCACGTAAACACGAGGGTCCGTGCTGAGCGCGAGCCAGGTGATGGCCTTCGTCGCGACCACCGATGCCGCGCGCGCCCGGGCGTTCTACGGCGACGTGCTCGGACTGCGTCTCGTGAGCGACCAGCCGTTCGCCCTTGTCTTCGACTCCGGCGGCACGAGTGTGCGCTCGGCCACCACGACGCGGTCGGCGCCGGCCAGATCGCGCACCACGCGCGCGGGCAGACCCGAGTGCTCGAGCATCTCGCTGATCGCGGCGACCTGCGGTGGGTCGCATTCGAAGAAGGCCGCGCCACCCGGCCCGAGCACGCGCGACAGGTCGGCGACGCAGCGCCGGATGACGCCCAGTCCATCGGTCCCGGCAACGACGGCCTCGCGGGGCTCGAACGCAAGCGAGCTGCGCTCCCCCACCCACCGGTCCACCGAGGCATCCGGCAGGTACGGAAGGTTGGCGCACACGATGTCGACGCGCTCGGTGATCGGCGCCAGCAGATCGCCGTGCCGGAAAGCGACGCGGTCCGCCACGCCATTCGACAGGGCGTTCGACTCCGCGACCGCGAGCGCGTCGCGCGAGGAGTCGGTCGCGACGACGCGCACGCCGTGCTCGTGTGCCGCGATCGCCACGGCGATCGCGCCGGAACCGGTGCCGACGTCGACGACGGTCAGCGCCCGTCCCGCGATGACCTCGCGCGCCGCGTCCACGAGCACCTCGGTCTCCGGCCGCGGGATGAGGACGCGCGGATCCACGCGAAAACGCAGGCCGTAGAACTCCTTGAAGCCGCGGAGGTACGCGACCGGCTCCCCGCGGCCTCGTCGCTCGACCAGCTCGCGGAATCGCTCGTCCTCCCCGGCTGAGAGCCGGCGCTCGGGGTGAGCGAACAGCGCCTCTTTCCCCACGCCGAGCACGTGCGCGAGCAGCACGTCGGCGTCCAGGGCGGCGGTGCCGGGATCCGGAGCGGACCGCAGGCGCGCCGTCGCCGCGGCACGGGCCTCGCCCCATGTCGGCATGCCGGAAGTATCGTCGCCGCGTGCGGCACTCCGAACGGATGATCGCCCGATGAGCGTCCACCACGAGAAGCTCTCGCTGAGCACCGAGAAGCGCGAGACGACCGTCGACGTGACATCGCGCGTACGCGCCGCGGTCACCCGGTCGAAGGTGCGCGAAGGTATATGCGTGGTAAATGTCGCGCACACCACCGCGGCGGTGTTCGTGAATGAGAACGCGGACCCGGACGTGCAGCGTGACCTGCTGCATCAGCTCGCGAAAGTCGTTCCGCAGGACGGCGGCTACCGTCATGCGGAAGGAAATTCGCCGGCGCACATCAAAGCGGTCCTCGTCGGAAGCGGTGTGACGCTTTCGGTACATGAAGGCGAGCTCTTGCTGGGTACCTGGCAGGGCGTGTACTTCGCGGAGTTCGATGGACCGCGCGAGCGAAGCGCGACCGTAACTGTCATCGGCGACTGAGCGTCGTACCATCTCCTGCGCCGTCACCGACGGCAAGGGGAGAGAGGGCGATCATCACACTCACCGTCGCGCGCGCGCCGGTCATGACCGTCCAGGATGTCGAGCGCGCGCTACGCACCGCGCTGTCGCGGGGTGGCGACTGGGCCGAGCTCTTCTGGGAACGGCACGAGACGCTGCAGCTCGTGCTCGACGACCAGCGCATCGAGGACGCGATCACCGGTGTCGATCAGGGCGCCGGCGTGCGGGTGGTCCACGGTGACCAGACGCTGTACGCGAACGGCAATGTCACGGGTGTCGACGACGTCATGGCCATCGCGGGCCGGGCCGCTCGCAGCGTGGCCGACGAATCGGGCCTTCACGAGGGCGCCCGGCTCGCCCCGGACGACGTTCCGCGACCACATTCGGTCGCGATCGACCCTAGGATCGTGCCGGTGGAGCGCAAGGTGGCGCTCCTGCGCCTCGCGAACGAGGTCGCCCGTGCCCATGACCCGCGCATCTCGCAGGCGACGGTGTCGTACGCCGAGAGCGTGCAGGAGATCGTCGTCGCGAACAGCGACGGCGTTCATCGGACCGACAGGCGGGTTCGCGTGAACTTCGCGGTACACGTCGTGGCCAAGGAGGGCGCGATCCTCGAGTCGGGATTCGAGGCGGTCCGAGGCACGATCGGGTTCGAGATGCTCACCGAAGACGCCGTCCGCGACGCCGCGCAGAAGGCGGCGCGGCGCGCGGTGCTCAACGTCGGCGCCGAGGCCGCGCCCGCGGGCACCTACACCGTCGTGCTGTCCAGCGAAGCCGGAGGAACGCTCATCCACGAGTCGGTCGGCCATGGGCTGGAGGCGGACCTGAACCTGAAGGGCCTCTCCGTGTACTCGGGCCGCATCGGGCAGAAGGTGGCGAGCGAGCTGATCACGGTCATCGATGACGGCCGGGATGCCGGTCAGCGCGGCACGTCGGCGATGGACGACGAGGCGACGCCGACGCAGCGGACCGTGCTCATCGAGAAGGGCATCCTGAGGACCTACCTATCCGATCGCAAACACGCCGAGAAGCTCGGTATCAAGCGCAGTGGCAACGCGCGGCGCGAGAGCTTCCGGCACCTGCCGATCTGCCGCATGACGAACACCATGATCGCGTCGGGCGACTCCGATCCCGAGGAGATCGTTCGGTCGGTCAAGGACGGCATCTTCGTGAAGAAGATGGGCGGTGGGCAGGTCGACGTGGTCAGCGGCAACTTCGCCTTCGAGGTCACCGAGTGCTACCGCATCCGGGACGGCAAGCTCGCGGAGCCGCTGCGCGGCGCGACGCTCGTTGGCCAGGGGCCAAAGCTCATGAGCGAGATCGACATGGTCGGCTGGGATCTTGGGTACTCGACGGGCACCTGTGGCAAGGATGGCCAGGGCGCGCCGGTCGCCGACGCGCAGCCGACGCTGCGCATCCCGTCGGTCGTCATCGGCGGAAAGGTGCAATGACCGCAAGGATGTCGAACGACGAGGTCGCGGATCGCGCGCTCGAAGCGCTGCGGACCGGCCGCGTCGCTTCCGCGGAGGTGCTGGTCCGCGACGCGCTATCGGGATCGGTGGAGACCAAGGACGACGCGATCGAGGTGGTCACGGCGCGGGGAGAACGCGGTCTCGGCGTGCGCGTGCTCGACGGTCACCGTATCGGCTTCGCCCACACGAGCGACCTCGCGCTTCCGGGCATCGAGGCGTGCGTGGATCAGGCGCGTCGCATGGCGACGATCACCGAGCCGGACGAGGACATCCGCATCGCGGCGGTGCCGCTCGAGATGATCGACCTCGACATCTACCAGCCGGGCCTCGAGGATCGGCCGCTGGCTGACCGCGGCGCCATCGCGCTCGCGGTGGAGCAGGCGGCACGATCGGTGGACCCGCGCATCACGCACTTCCGCAAGACGAGCTACAGCGACGCGGAGGTCACGACCGTCATCGCGACGACGCACGGCGTGCGCGCTTCCTACCGCGAGAGCTTCTGCGGTGCGATGACGAGCGCGGTGGCGACGCAGAACGGCGAGCGGCAGATCGGCTATCACGGTGAGGGCGCGCGGCGCTTGGCCGATCTCGATCCCGCAAGCATCGGCTCGCGTGCGGCGCAGCGCGCCCTCGAGAAGCT
>DATKCP010000034.1:0-15651 GCA_035513115.1 Candidatus Limnocylindria bacterium
TCGCTGGCCAACATCGCCGGAGTCTGCAACGAGGGCCGCAACGTCGTGGGCCTCATGCCTCACCCGGAAAGGTGCTCGGAAGCCCTCCTGGGGGGGACCGACGGGTATCGGGTCCTCGCCAATCTGGCCCCCGCCCTAGCAGGCACGGGTCCTGCGCTATATAGATAGGTACAGAGATGGACCTTTTCGAGAAACAGGCCCAACTCCAGTCGCTCTTTCAGACGAGCCCGGTCGACGCTGCCTACGGCCAGGGCACCCCCGCCGCACGCAAGCTGGCGGGCGCGTTCGCCGACCAGAGCGTCGGGCTCCTGCTCCACGACAGGGTGAGGACCAACGAGTTCTTCGATTACCAGGTGTACTTCGTCAGCGAGCTCTCGAAGACGCTGGAGACCGAGGGACTCGACGTGGTGATCCTCAACCAGGCCTCGCTGCTCCAGCGCGCGCAGGTCATCCGCAGCTGGAGCCTTCTGTTCCAGCGCGACCACAAGCGCCGCGTCCAGTGGGAGGCGCGCGCGGTCATGGAGTACCTGGAATTCCAGAAGTACGACGACATCCAGAGCAAGGCGCTCGCCGAGCGGACCAAGGGCGAGCGGTTCGCGATCGACGCCGAGTACGTGTTCGCTCGTCTCGCGCGGCTGCGCGAATATACGCAGCTGCTCTCGGATCTCCGCCCCATCGAGCGGGCGAAGTTCCGTTCGGATCCCAAGCTCTACGGACTCGCACAGTGGTATCTGCAGCAGGCGGTGGAGCTGCTCTTCGGCACGGGCGCGTACCTCGTGATGGCGCTCGCGCTGCCGAAGCCCGAGGCGTACCACGACATCCTCGACGCCATCGGCAAGCACGGGCTCATCGAGAAGCAGCTCGCCTATCGGCTCGAGCACCTCGCGAGCCTGCGCAACCTGCTCGCGTATGACCGCGAGCAGACGGACATCGATGAGGTCTACACGCAGGTCCAAACACGCGTACCCGATCTGCTCGCGTTCGCCGATCAGATCGAGCGCTTCATCGGAGCCGACACTCCCGCATGAGCTCGTCCCCGACGCTCACGGGGACGGAAACGGCGAAGCCTAATCTGGACATCCTTTCGGACGTCGGCCTCACCGCGTTCGAGGGCGCACGCGTGCGCGAGCTCGTGGGCCGCGAGCCGAACGCGCTCGAGTGGGCGATGTTCGGCGCGATGTGGAGCGAGCACTGCGCGTACAAGCACTCGAAGAAGCTGCTCCGCACGCTGCCGACCAAGGGCGCGCACGTGGCGCTCGGCCCCGGCGAGAACGCGGGCGCCGTCGATCTCGGCGACGGGCTGCTCTGCGCGTTCAAGGTCGAGAGCCACAACCATCCGTCGGCGGTGGAGCCCTATCAGGGCGCGGCCACCGGCGTCGGCGGGATCCTGCGCGACGTCTTCGCGATGGGCGCGCGGCCGGTGGCCGTGCTGAACGCGCTGTTCTTCGGGCCGCCGAGCGCGCCACGCGCGCGCCGGCTGCTGTCCGGAGTGGTCGGCGGTATCTCCTACTACGGGAACTGCGTCGGGATCCCGGATGTCGGGGGCCACGTCTCGTTCGAGAGCTGCTATCTCGAGAACCCGCTGGTGAACGCGATGTGCGTCGGTCTCGTCCGCCGCGACCGTCTCTCGCGCGCGAACACCGCGAGACCGGGCAGCGCGGTGTACCTCGTCGGTTCCGACACCGGGCGCGACGGCATCTCCGGCGCCTCGCTGCTCGCGAGCTTCGAGCTTGGAGCGCAGGACGATGCGAAGCGGCCGTCGGTGCAGGTGGGCAATCCGTTCCTCGAGAAGCTGCTGATGGAAGCGACACTGGAGCTGGTGGAGACGGGCGCGGTCGAGGCCGTTCAGGACCTCGGCGCCGCCGGGCTCACCTGCGCTTCGAGTGAGGTCGCCGCGCGCAGCGGCGTCGGCATGCGCATCGACGTCGACAAGGTTCCGCGTCGCGCGAAGGGGATGAGCCCCTATGAAGTGATGCTCAGCGAGTCGCAGGAGCGAATGCTCGTCGTCGCGCGACCTGGACGAGAGTCGGACGTCGAGCGCGTCTTCAGACAATGGGAGCTACACGGCGTCCGAATAGGAGAGATCACCGAGAACAAGGTGCTGACCATCCTGAGTGGCGACGATGTCGTCGCGACGCTCCCGCCGGCGCTGCTCGCGGACGAGGCACCCGAGTACGACATCACGCAGTGGGCAGCTGCACCACGCGCCGGCGGCGCCGATGACGACCCGCGAGGCGGCGGCGAGGTCGACCCGCGAGGCGGCGCTGCCGAGGTCGAGGGAGGGGCTGCATCTCCCGACGAGCGTGGGGCCCCCCGCGCGAACATAGAAGGAGCGTCCGACCAGGAAGGGGGCGCCGCGAGGAGGGAGGGTGGCCCCGACCGAGGCAACGTCGGCAGCGCCGCCACTGCTGGCAACGTCGCCGCCGCTTCGCGAGGCAACGTCGCCGCCGCCGGGACCGCACAGCCCACCCACAAGATCGGCCTCGAATTACTCGACCTGCTCGCATCGCCGGCGGTCGCGTCGCGAGCCGTCATTTATCGCACGTACGACCAGATGGTCGGCACCGACACCGTTCTCGGTCCAGGCGCCGATGCGGCGCTGCTGCGGATCAAAGGACGGAAGGACGGCATCGCCATCGCGATCGACGCGCAGCCGCGGGTCGCGGCGCTCGACCCGTTCGTCGGCGCGGCGTCGGCCGTCGCCGAGGCGCTGCGCAACCTCGTCTGCGTCGGCGCGACCCCGCTCGCCATCACCGACTGCCTCAACCTCGGAAATCCCGAGCGCCCGGAGGGCGCATGGCAGCTGCAGCGCACCATCCAGGGCGTCGCGGCGGCGTGCGAGGCGCTCGGCGTGCCGGTGGTATCGGGCAACGTGTCGCTGTACAACGCGACGCGGGGCGCGGACATCTGGCCGACCGCCGTGATCGGCGCCGTGGGCCATATCGACGACGTCACGCGTCACATTCCGGTGACGTCGGGCCGCCCCGGCGACATCGTGATGCTCGCGGGCAGCGCATCGGTCGGTCTCGGCGCATCGGCGTACGGTGCATCCATCGGCGTCCATGACCAGGCGATCGCCATCGACCTCGCGCTCGAGGCGCGCCTGCAGCGGTTCGTGCTCGCCGCGCACCGGTCCGGCGCGGTGCGCGCGGCGCACGATCGTGCCGAGGGCGGCCTTGCGGTCGCGCTGGCCGAGCTCGCCCTACGCGACCGCGTCGGGATGAAGGTCACCCTCCCGGCCGTCCGCGGCATCGACAAGCGCGTGGCGCTCTTCGGTGAAGGTCCGTCGGGCGTCGTGCTCGTACTTGGTCCATCGTTGGAGTCGCAGGTGCGCGCGCTCGCCGCGCAGCACGACGTTCCGGTGTGGACGCTCGGGACGATAGGCGGGGATCTGCTCGAGATCGCGCCGGTGCTGGGCACGCCGATCGCCGCACTGGTCGATGCGCATGGCAACGGGCTGGCGCGATCATTGGGTAGGGAGTCATGAGCGTGTACGGGAGGGCGGCCTAGACATGTGCGGCGTCTGCGGGATCTGGAGCCCGCGCGAGCAGGCGACCGCCGACCCGGCCGAGGCCGCCCGCCTGATGTTCTTCTCCTTATATGCGCTGCAACACCGCGGGCAGGAGTCGGCGGGCATCGCCGCGACGGACGGCCGCGACCTGCGCGTCGTGCGGCGCATGGGCCTCGTCGGGCAGGTCTTCAGCGAGCCCGACCTGGGGGTGCTCACCGGCCGCGCCGCGATGGGGCACACGCGCTACTCGACGACGGGCGCGTCGAAGATCCAGAACGCGCAGCCGTTCACCGTGCGAGCCGAAGGTCTCGGCGAGCTGGCGATCGGACACAACGGCAACTGCATCAACGCCCGCGAGGTGCGCGACGCGCTCGCGGACGAAGGTGTCCGCTTCGTCACCTCGTCGGACACGGAGGTCGTCGCGCAGGCGATCGTCCATGCGAAAGGGACCTCGTGGGACGAGCGGATCGCGAATGCCCTGCCGAAGCTCGTCGGGGCATGGTCGCTGGTCCTATTGACTCCGACCGCGCTGTACGCGATCCGCGATCCGCTCGGCGTTCGGCCGCTCAGTCTCGGACGCAAGGGCGGCTCGTGGCTGGTCGCGAGCGAGACCTGCGCGCTCGACACCATCGGCGCTCAGTTCGTGCGCGACGTCGCGCCCGGCGAGGTGCTCCGCATCGATGACCGCGGCCCGGTCACGATCGCGGACCTCTCGTCGCACGAGCGCCGCGGGCTCTGCATCTTCGAGCACGTGTACCTGGCGTCCGCATCGAGCCGCCTCGGCGGCGTCTCGGTGTACGCGACGCGCGAGCGGATGGGCGAGATCCTCGCCGACGAGCATCCCGCTGAGGCCGATGCGGTGATCCCGGTCCCGGACAGCGCGATCCCGGCGGCGGTCGGATACGCGCGCCGCAGCGGCATCCCCTTCCACGAGGGGCTCATCAAGAACCGCTACATCGGCCGGACGTTCATCCAGCCGTCCGACGAGCTGCGCCGGCACAACGTCGCGCTCAAGTACAACGCGCTGTCCGACGTGCTCGAGGGCAGGCGCATCGTCGTGGTGGACGACTCGATCGTGCGCGGCAACACCAGCGGGCCGATCGTCGATCTCCTACGCAAGAGCGGCGCGAAGGAGGTGCACATGCGCATCTGCTCGCCGCCGATCCAGCATCAGTGCTTCTTCGGTGTCGACATGGCGCGGCGGAGCGAGCTCATCGGTGCGCGTCTGGATGTCGACGGCATCCGTCGCCACATCGGCGCGGACACGCTCGGCTACCTGTCCCTGGAGGGGATGGTGAAGGCGACCGGAGGGACGCGCGAGGAGCACTGCACCGCGTGCTTCACCGGCGACTACCTCGTGCCGGTCCAGCTCGAGCTCGAGAAGGGCGTGCTCGAGAAGGGCGTGCTCGAGAAGGAGCCGGCGTGACCGAGCTCACGTATCGCGCCACCGGCGTGGACCCGACGCGCGCCGAGCAGTCGCTCGCGCGGGTGCGCGAGCGCATCGCGCGCACGAGGAGGCCCGAGGTCATCGGCGACATCGGCGCGTTCGGCGGACTGTTCGCCTCGCCCGGCGCGGATCGCGTCCTCGTGGCGACGACCGATGGCGTCGGCACCAAGCTCGAGATCGCGCGCCTCCTGGATCGGCACGAGGTCGTCGGCACCGACCTCGTTCACCACTGCGTGAACGACGCCATGGCCATGGGCGCGGAGCCGCTCTTCTTCCTCGACTACTTCTCGACGTCGCGGATCGATCCCGGCGTGTTCGCGCGCGTCGTCGGCGCGATGGCCGACGCGTGCGCCGCGCATGGCTGCGCGATGCTCGGTGGCGAGACCGCGGAGATGCCCGGGATGTACGGTCCCGGCGCCTACGACGTGGCGGGCTTCCTCGTCGGCGTGGTCACGCGCGAGGCGATCCTGCGACCCGACTCGGTGCGCGAGGGCGACGTGTGCATCGGTCTTCCCTCGAGCGGCCTCCACACCAACGGCTACACGCTGGCGCGCGCGATCGCGGTGCGGATCGCCGGCGCGCAGGGCCGCGACGTGCGCGACGCGCTCACGGCGCCGCACCGCGAGCTCGGCGGAGGATCGCTCGGCGACGCGCTCCTCGCGCCCCACATCAGCTATCTCATCCCGTTCCGCGTGCTCCGCGCTTCGACGCGCGTCCGGTCGATCGCGCATCTCACCGGCGGCGGGTGGGAGGGCAACCTTCCGCGCGCGCTCCCGCCCGGGCTCGGTGCGGTGATCGACCGCGGCGCGTGGGAGGTCCCCGCGATCTTCCGCGTCCTCGCGGAGCTCGGCAACGTGCCCGACGTTGACCAGTGGGACACCTGGAACATGGGCATCGGACTCGTCGTCATCGTCCCCGCATCCGATGCCGCCGCGGCGCTGCGCGTGGTCCCCGGAGCGGTGCTCGTCGGCCGGGTGGAGGCCGCGAGCGGACCGCGGCGGGTGCGCTGGGGATGACTCTCTCCGTCGGCGTCCTCGTCTCGGGCCGTGGCACGAATCTCCAGGCGATCCTCGACGCGTGCGCGAGCGGGAGCCTCGCGGCGCGCGTCGTGTTCGTGGCGTCGAACCGTGATGGTGTGCCCGCGCTCATCCGCGCCAAGCGCGCCGGTGTGCCCTGCGCGGCGTTCACCACCACGGCGAACAGGACGCGGGCCGCGGCTCAGAGCGCGATGGCCGATGCGCTCGTTCGCGCCGGAGCGAGGCTCATCGTGCTCGCGGGGTTCGACCACATCCTCACGCCCGGATTCTTCGTGAGGGTCGCGCGCGTGCCGATCATCAACGTGCATCCCGCGCTGCTGCCGCTGTTCGGCGGCAAGGGCATGCACGGGGATCGCGTGCACGAGGCCGTTCTCGCAGCGGGAGCGTTGGAGTCGGGCGTGACCGTGCACCGGGTGCATCCCGACACGGTCGATCTCGGAGAGGTCGTCGTTCAGCGGCGCGTCCAGGTCCAGCCCGGGGACGACGTTCCGACTCTCTCCGCCCGCGTGCTCGCGGAGGAGCACAAGGCCATCGTCGACGCGATCCGGACCTTCGCCGCATAGGACCCGCCTGCACCGCCGAGCGGCGCGCCGGTCAGCGACCGGTGACGAGGATCGAGACCGTCGCGAAGGTCGCGAGGTTGAGAGCGACGGCGCTGACGACGGCGACGACGACACGCATGAAGTGCATCGCTGCCGGCGTACCGTGCGCTGTCGGTGGCTCGAAGGTCGCGAAGCTGTAGTTCTGGCGTCGCAGACTCTGACCGGCGCTCATTGCTTCCCCCGGCCCCCGCCTCGCCGATCCCCACCGGTGAGGCCCACCCTGCCGCCGGTCACGCTGGACCCGGGCGGCGCTGCGGGCAATAGCCTCCCCCGAGCGAGTGGTACTGGTACTTCCGCACGTGGCCAGACCGATCCCTGAATAAACTCGGCCCGTGGCGGACCCGATCTTCGAGCGCGACCAGGTCGTGACGGCCCTGCGCGCCGCGGCGACCGCGGCCGAGCGCTATCTCTCGACGCTCGACGCCGATCTCGTCCGGCGTCCTGGTGCGGATGCCGCCGCCATGTCGCTCCGCGCGACATTCCCCGAGGACGGCGACGGTGCGCTCGTGGCGATCGACGAGCTGGTACGCGCATCGGATGCGGCCCTGCGCAGCTCGGGACCGCGGTTCTTCCACTGGGTCGTCGGCGGAACGACGCCCAGCGCCCTCGCCGCCGATTGGCTCACCTCGGCACTCGATCAGAGCGCCCTCGCATACGACTCGTCGCCGCTTGGCACACGCTGCGAGGAGCTCGCGATCGACTGGCTCAAGGATCTCTTCGGTATTCCGGTGTCGTGGGGCGGCGTGCTGACGACGGGCGCGACGATGGCCAACTTCACCGCGCTCGCCGCGGCGCGCCGCTGGTGGGCGCAGCGGAGTGGCGTCGACATCGACGCGCGCGGCTTCGCCGGCCTTCCCCCGGTGCCGGTGCTCTCGAGCGGCTACATCCATCCGAGCGCGACCAAGGCGCTGGCGATGCTCGGGATCGGGCGCGACACCGTCCGCCGCTTCGCGCGCGACGACGTGGGTCGCATCGACCTCGCCGCTCTCGAGGAGGCGCTGCGCGCGCTGAACGGCGCGCCGGCGATCGTCGTCGGGAACGCCGGCGAGGTGAACGCCGGCGACTTCGATCCGCTCGATCGCATGGCCGACCTGGCCGAGCGGTACGGCTCGTGGCTCCATGTCGACGGCGCGTTCGGTCTGTTCGCGCGCGTCACGCCGCGCACGGCGCACCTCGCCGCGGGCGTGGAGCGAGCGCACTCGGTCGTCGCCGACGGGCACAAGTGGCTGAACGTGAACTACGACTCCGGCTTCGTGTTCGTACGCGATCCGTCGCTGCTGGACACGGCGTTCGCGATCGGCGCCCCGTACCTCCCGAAGCCCGGCGAGCATCCGATGTTCGGGGGACGCGGGCCTGAGGCGTCGCGGCGCGCCCGCGGCATCGCGATCTGGGCCACGCTTCGCGCGTACGGGCGCGCGGGTCATCGCGCGATGGTCGAACGCCATCTCGACCTCGCGCAGCGTCTCGCGCGCGCGGTCGACGCCGCGCCCGAGCTCGAGCGGCTTGCGGACGTGCCGCTCAACATCGTCTGCTTCCGCTATCGACCGGGTGACCTCTCCGACGGCGCGCTCGACACGCTGAACGCGAAGATCGGCGCGGACCTGCTCGCCGATGGCCGCGTGTACGTCGGGACGACGCGCTACCGCGGGTGCGTCGCGTTCCGGCCGGCGATCGTGAACTGGCGGACCACCGAGTCGGACGTCGATCTCATCGTGGACGTCGTCCGCGAGCTCGCCGCGCGGCTCGGGGTGACCGTGGCCTAGCAGCCCACGTGGCTACAGGGGCGGCGGCGCTCCGGCGCACGTCGCCGGCTCGTGCGGCAGCAGCGGGCTGATCTGGAGCTCCACCGATCCGTTCCCGCGCGCAAGAGACGTGCTTGCCCTGGCCGAGCCCGCGCCGTATCCCGGGAAGACCGCGGCCTGCGCCAATGCCCGCGCGTCGTCGTCCACCAGGACCGCGCACCGCCAGGAGGTGCCGCCCATCGGCGCGCCGACACCGTCGATCGTGGCGAGGAAGGGCCAGATCGCGTCCGCATCCGGCGCAGCCGAGGCGGGAACGACGTTCGGTTGCGTCAGGACGAAGAGCCGATGGAACGCCGGCTGGTACGCGCGCGATCCCACCTCCGCCCAATGACTCGCGGGCACCCACGAGAGATCCTCGTAGCCGCGCGCGAGGGCGGTGAGCTTGTCCCGCGCCGCGGAGGGCTGGAAGAGCTCATCGTCAGGCTGTCCGGTCGGCTCGAAGGAGACGCGAACATCGCGCGGGCCGTTCGCGACGATGAGGACCAGCCACGTCACGCCGCGCGCCGGCAGCGTCCTGCCGGGCAAGAGTTCGCGGGCGTACTGCGCCTCGCGCTCGAACAGACCCGTCTCGATCGCCTGAAGCACCATCGCCGCCGCGCCGCTCGGCGTGAGCCTCCGCTCCACGAGGTACCCCGGTGAGTCTTCGGTGACCACGCGGCTATCGTCGGTGAGGAGGAAGCGAAGGGTCGGCGCGACGGGGATGTCCGAGACGCGCTCGTAGCTCACGAGGCGCGTCGCCGGCGAGAAGCTCGGGAGCGACCGCAGCGCCGCCTTCGTGGGGCTTGGGCTCGCCGTCGGCGATGGCGACGGCGCGGCCGATGCGGACGGGGTGGTGGTCTGCGACGACGGTGGTCTGGACACGATGACGCGCGACTCGCAGGCGACCAGCGGAACGACCAGCACGAGCGCGAGCCACCTCATGAGACGCGCAGCTCCTCGATCTTCGCCGGCGCGCCCTTCGCGTACGTGACGCGTATGCCCTCGCCGTACCCGAACGCCGCGCCACGGAGCGTCGCGCCGAGACGCGCGGCGATGACGATCGCGGGCAGATCGACGATGCCGCCGTGCGACACCGCGAGGACGCGGTCCTTGTCGCCGACGCGCGACACCATGCGCGACCACGCGGGGAGCTGCTCCTCGGCGAAGCGCTGCGCGCTCACATCGGTACGCATCAGCAGCGCCCAGTCGGCGAGCGTGCGCATCTCTCCGAACATCCGCGCCGCCGCGCCGCCCAGGTCGGGCAGCAGCGCGGGATCGGCGCCATCGATCCGGCCGGCGATGCGCTCGGCGGTCTCCTTCGCGCGCGGCAGCGGACTGGAGATCACCAGCGCGTACTTCGGCGCATCCTTCGCGAGGCGCTCGCACATCGCGCGGCCGGCGGCGGACAGCGCGCTCTGGTTGTCCCGCGGGTTCACGCGCTCGGCATGTCGGCGGATGTCGAGGACCGGCATTCCACCAGTGTCGCAGAGGGTCACCGCGCGTCCGGGTCGCGAGATCGTCAGGCCGAGCTACGCCTCGCCTGGCTGGTAAGGGAATTGCTACTCTTCGCCCCAATGCGAGTCCTCATCACGGGCATCACCGGCTTTGCCGGCAGCCATCTCGCCGAGTACATCCTGGCGAACCACCCTGACGTCGCCATCTACGCGACGTATCGCTGGCGTTCGCGCACCGAGAACCTCGAGACGCTGACCGCACAGGGCAAGGTGGAGATGATCGAGGGCCGGTATCCCACCGGCGGAACGCTCCGCGACGACGGCCGCCGCGGCCGCGTGTCCCTTCTCCACTGCGAGCTCACCGACGCCGGAGCGGTGGAGAAGCTCATCGCCTCGGTCCAGCCGCAGCGCGTCTTCCATCTCGCGGCGCAGTCGTACGTGCAGTCTTCC
Organism: Candidatus Limnocylindria bacterium; assembly: GCA_035513115.1. Classification (GTDB taxonomy): domain Bacteria; phylum Chloroflexota; class Limnocylindria; order P2-11E; family P2-11E; genus CF-39. Next base: position 10,283 of record DATKCP010000034.1, read on the forward strand.
TTCGACGAGCCGGCCGCGACGCTGCGCATCAACATCGAGTCGCAGCTGAACCTGCTGGAGGCGATCCGGCGCCACGACACCCAGATCCGCATGCACATCGCGGGCTCCAGCGAGGAGTACGGCCTCGTCCATCCCGACGAGGTCCCGATGAAAGAGACCAATCCGCTACGGCCGCTGTCGCCGTACGCGGTGAGCAAGGTCGCCCAGGACAAGCTCGCGTACCAGTACTTCAAGTCCTACGGGCTGCATCTGGTGGTCACGCGCGGTTTCAATCACACCGGTCCGCGCCGTGGCACGCACTTCGTGACCAGCACCATGGCGCGCCAGATCGCGTTGATCGAGGCGGGAAAGCATGAGCCGGTGATCTACCACGGTGACCTGACGAGCAAGCGGGACTGGACCGACGTCCGCGACATGGTCCGGGCGTACTGGCTCGCCCTCGAGAAGGGCGAGCCGGGCGAGGTGTACAACGTCGGTCGCGGCAAGTGCTGGTCGATCCGAGAGATGCTCGACATGCTGCTGTCGCACTCGACGGTGAAGATCCGTACGCAGGAGGATCCCGCGCGGCTGCGGCCGAGCGACGTGCCGATCCTGTGGGCGGACACGGCGAAGTTCCAGCGCGCGACCGGATGGGAGCCCCAGATCCCGTTCGAGAAGACGCTTTCCGACCTACTCGACTATTGGCGTGACCGCGTGCGTCGTGAAACGCAGCGGCTCGGGGCGGAGGTCTAGCAGTGCCCGATCTTGGTGGATTGTGGACAGGGTTCGTCAACAACCCGCTCGTCCAGCTCGCGCTTCGCGGCGTGGGTCTTTACGTACTGGCTCTCTACCTGGCGATGGTCTTCTGGACCGTCCGCGACGCGCAGCAGCGCACCGAGAATCCGATCCTCCCCTACATGGCCGGCCTCCTCGTCGTCGTGCTGAACCTCCTCGGCCTCTTCCTGTACCTCATCGTTCGTCCGAAGGAGACGCTCGGCGAGGCCTACGAGCGGCAGCTCGCGGAGGAGAGCCTTCTCGCGGAGGCGGAGCAGCGCGTCGTCTGTCCCACGTGCAAGGAACGCGTGCAGGAGGACTACATCCTCTGCCCGACGTGCCGCACGCGCCTCAAGCGGATGTGCCCCTCGTGCGCGAAGCTCATCCGGCCCGAGTGGAACATCTGCCCGTACTGCGCCAAAGACTTCGACGAGCGCGACTGGACCGTGCACGCCGGAGGCAAGGCGGCCGAGTAGCCGGCATCGCGCTGCCGATATCTCGCGTGCGTGCCTATCCGCGAGTGGCCCGAGTCAACGCGTCCCCGCGAGCGTCTGGTCGCGCGCGGAGCGTCGTCTCTCTCGGATGACGAGCTCCTCGCGCTGATCATCGGCAGCGGCACCCGACAGCGCTCGGCGCTGCTTCTCGCCAACGAGGTCCTTCGCGCGATCGGGGGAGCGCGGGCGCTCGGGCAGGCTGATGTGTCGCGCTTGCGCGAGTGTGGGGCGGGTCTCGCGACCGCGGTGCGCGTCGCGGCCGCGTGCGAGCTCGGCCGGCGGGTCATCGCGGCCGGCGCCGACGGCGAGCGCTGCGATACGCCCGAGCTCGCGGCTGCCGCGCTCGCGCCCCACTTCGCGCATCTCGAGCGCGAATCGCTCGTCGTCGCGCTGCTCACGCGCAAGCACCGGCTCATGGCGGTCGTGCAGGTGTACGTCGGCAACGTCGCGGGCACGTCGGTGCGCATCGCCGAGCTCTTCACCGAGGCCGTGCGCCGCAACGCCTCGGGGATCCTGTTGGCGCACAACCACCCCTCCGGCGATCCGTCGCCGTCCGCCGACGACCTCAGGACGACGAAAGACGCCGTGGCGGCAGGGAGGCTGCTCGGCATCGAGGTCGTCGACCACCTCGTGTTCGGTGCCGGACGCTGGGTCAGTCTTCAGCGGGCATGGCCCGACAGCGTGCGAATCCCGCGAAGCGGCTAGAAAGGGAGCAGTCGCGTAGCGACTGTGGGACAGGCTGTGACGTTCCCCTGACCGGGTCGTTCCGAGTGACCGGTGGGAGATCCAGCCCGACCGGTCTTCACGCGCGCCGCGTCGGCGCTGGCCCTCGCCGCCGTTGTCGCCTTTCCATTGCAGGGCAGCCGCACTATCGAGTTCGCCGCCACGAACAGCGGGTCGATCGTCGCCGCCGATCACCAGGTCCGAGCGCCCGAGGTCGGCGCGGCCGCGTTCCGCGCGGAGACGGCCGCCCCGCAGGTCTTCGCCGACACGGAGACGAGCGTGTCGTTCGTGGCACCGCCCGGCTGGGTGCGCGGGCCCGCGACGGCGCTCAACCCGGTCTCCGATCCGCCCGAGCCGGTCTTCGAGATCGTCCGGTACCAGATGCGGCTCTTCGATCCCTCGCTCTACGCCGCGCCGATCCCGATCACGAGCGGACTCGTCGCCGACGCGGGCGCGCTGATCAGCGTCGGCCTCGCGCGCGCGGGCAGCGCCCTCATCGGAATGGACGCGCGTGTTCGGGGCGACCGCGAGATGGGCGCCGCTCCCGGCTTCTCGACGCTCGACGACGAAGTCGTGTACGAGGGCGTCCACATGTTCAGCCGATACTTCTTCTCGCGCGCCGGCGACCGTGTCGTCGTGGTGCGCGCCGCCGCGGCCGAGTCCGACTGGAGTGCGCTCGAGCGCGGCATCATGTCGACGGTCGCATCGCTGCGTGCCGATCCGCTGGGCGAGAACGCGCCGGCCGCGCCGCCGCCGCCTCCTCCGCCCGCGCCGATGGTGGTCGAGCCCGAACCCGACGCGACGGTGTGGATCCGGCAGCACATCCTCTCGCGCGCGGCGTCGCTGCTCGGCCTGCGTTATGTGTGGGGCGGTAACTCGACGACCGCGGGCATGGACTGCTCCGCGTACGTGAGCTGGGCGTGGAGCGCCTCTCGCTTCACCACCGACTCGATCTGGCAGATCTCGTTCTCGATCACGAAGGCCGAGCTGCGCCCCGGCGACGCGATGAACCTCACCATTGGTCGCGACCCGGAGCGCCGCGGACACATCCGGATCTTCCAGGCCTGGGCGAACGCCGCGCGCACGCTGGTGTGGGTCTACGAGGCGACGCCACCGCGCGTCGTCCATCGCGTCATCGTCTACGACGACCGCTATCAGCCGATCCGTCTTCTGGGTCTCTCGAGCGCCGGTGATACGCGCGTGATCCCGGGTCTGCCCGCGCCGACGGCGTCCCCGCGACCGGCGACGACCCGCCGGCCCACCGCGACGGTCCGGCCCACGATCCGTCCGACGGTCCGGCCCACGGTGGCAGGGACCGTCCGGCCCACCGTGCGACCCGGCGCGACCGCAACGCCGCGGCCAAGCGCGAGTTCCACGATCAGGGTGCGGACCCCGACCCCGACGCCCACGCCGCGTCTCTGACGGAGCGCGCGTTTCGGGGCGCTACGACGTTATCCTTCGCGTGAGCGCCGCTCCGCGTCTGGAAGGGGTATCCCCACCTTTGTTCGACGGTCTCTTTGGCCTGTTCTCACGCGACATCGGCATCGACCTGGGCACCGCGAACACCCTCGTCCACGTGCGCGGGCGCGGGATCGTCATCGCCGAGCCGTCGGTGGTCGCCAAGGATCAGCGCACCGGGCAGATCCTCGCCATCGGCGCCGAGGCGAAGCGCATGGTGGGGCGGACACCGGCGAGCATCGTCGCCATCCGCCCGCTCAAGGACGGCGTCATCAGCGACTTCGACATCACCGAGCAGATGCTCAACTACTTCATCCGCAAGGTGCACGAGCGCGCGCTGATGTTCCCGCGGCCGCGCGTTATCGTCGGCATCCCCTCCGGTGTCACCGAGGTCGAGAAGCGCGCGGTGCAGGACGCGGCCGTCTCCGCCGGCGCGAGGTGGGCGCGTCTGGTCGAAGAGCCGATGGCGGCGGCGATCGGAGCAGGCCTTCCGGTGAACGAGCCGACCGGCTCGATGATCGTGGACATCGGCGGTGGCACGACCGAGGTGGCGGTCACGTCGCTTGGCGGCATCGTCATCTCGCGCTCGATCCGCATCGGCGGCGACGAGATGGACAGCGACATCGTTCAGTACGCGCGGCGCGAGTTCAACCTGCTGATGGGCGAGCGGACCGCGGAGGACATCAAGATCGCGATCGGCTCCGCCTATCCGCTCGACGAAGAGGTCTCGACGTACTTCCGCGGACGCGACCTGCTCACCGGGCTGCCGCGGTCGATCGAGGTCACGAGCGCGCAGATCCGCGAGGCCATCGAGCCGTCGATCGACGCGATCGTGGATGCGATCAAGTCGACCATCGAAGAGACGCCCCCGGAGCTCATCGCCGACGTCATGGATCAGGGCATCTACCTCGCCGGTGGCGGCGCGCTCCTTCGTGGACTGGACACGCGCGTCGCCGAGGCCACGCAGATGGCCGTCCACGTCGCCGAGGATCCGCTCACGTGCGTCGTCCGCGGGTGCGGCATGATCGTCGAGGACCTCGCGAAGTACGAGAGAAGCCTCGTGATGGATACATATTCCGCGGTCCCGCGTTAGCGTCTCCGCATGGCGAGCTTCGGTCGCGCGCGTCGTACCCAGAGCGGTGTGCTCCGGCCCTTCGCGCTGCTCGTCGTGGTGAGCCTGCTGCTCCTGGGGCTCCGCAACACCGACGCGGTCCGTGGCTCGTCGACGTTCCTCACCCAGCTACTGGTGCCCGTGCAGCAGGTGCTGGCCAACGTCGGGGTCGCCGGTGACCGCTTTGCGTCCGCGATCGCGCAGATCGACCAGCTCCGCGACGACAACACCCGGCTCCAGACCGAGAACGACCGGCTCACGCTGGAGAACGTCCGGCTGCGCGAGCAGGCCATCGCCGGCCAGCAGGCGGAGCGGCTTCTGGCGCTGCAGCGCACCGTCCCGTTCGAGAGCGTGCCGGCCCCCGTCATCGCCCGCGACCCCACCGGCGTCCTCCATTCGATCGTGCTCGGACTCGGCACCGACGACGGCGTCAAGGCCGGACACGTCGTGCTCTCGGACCAGGGTCTGGTCGGCCGGGTCAGCGAGGTGGGCACGAACTACAGCAAGGTCCTGCTCGTAACGGACTCCTCGTCGGTCGTCTCCGCTCTGGTGCAGGGCTCGCGCGCGACCGGCATCGTCCGCGGCCAGTTCGGGGACTCGCTGATCATGGACTGGCTCCTCCAGACCGAGCCGGTGAAGGTGGGCGACGTCGTGATCACGGCCGGGCTCGGGATCGGCGAGGAGCTGCGGTCGCTGTATCCGAAGGGGCTGGTCATCGGGACGATCGCCCAGGTGAAGACGGCCGAGGCCGCCGCCTACAACCGCGCGATCGTCACACCGGCCGTCGACCTGCGCCGGCTCGAGCACGTGCTGGTGGTGAAGACGAACTA